>JBIJBD010000010.1:0-26776 GCA_044345395.1 Crocinitomicaceae bacterium
AGCGGTAATTTCCCACTTGTGTAATTCTGAGGGCGCCCTACATTACCCGGAAGCACATTTTAATATGGTTCGTGTAGGGATAGGATTATATGGAATTAGCAATGATCCTCGGTTTTCTTCACAATTGAAACCCGTTTTGGAATGGAAAAGTATGGTTTCTCAAGTGAAAGAAATTTCCCCAGGAGATTCTGTAGGTTATAGTCAAAGTTTTATAGCGACGGAAACCATGAAAATCGCTATAGTTCCTGTTGGCTATGCAGATGGTTTCAGAAGAAATTTAAGTAATGGCAAAGGGGCTGTGTTTATCCACGGTAATCGTTGTGAAACAATAGGCCGAGTCTGTATGGATATGATTATTGTTAATGCTTCCAATTTGCCCATTCGTGAAGGTGACCCCGTTGAAATAATTGGGGAAAATCAAACAATCGAGGATCTTTCAATAGCCATGGACACGATTCCTTACGAAGTGTTGACAGGGCTTTCTAAACGTGTTTACCGAACCTATTTTGAAGAATGACGTATATAATTTCAAATTCTTGATAAATGAAAAATATTTTAGCCGTATTAATTTGTGTGTTGACCTTTACAAGTTTTTCACAAACCAATCCAACAGACTCTATTTATGTAGTTAAAAAAGCAAATGGTGTAGAAATTGTTGGAAAATTACTTAGTGACGATGGAAGGGAAGTTCTTTTGATGACTGAAAAAATGGGCAAAGTTTACATTTCAAAGTCAGACATCATTTCCATGAAATTGATTCAAGAAGGGGATCTAGTTAATGGCGAATATATTGAGGAAGGACCATTTACGACGCGCTATTCTTTTACCACAAATGCTTTTCCGGTAAAGCAAGGAGAAAATTATGCAATGATTAATCTCTATGGTCCTGAAATTCATTTTGCCGTAACTGATAGATTGAATTTAGGAGTCATGACAACTTGGTATGGAAGTCCATTTGCTTTAGCAGGAAAATACACGTTCGCTACAAATAAGAAGAATTTAAATTTTTCAATCGGCGGGTTGGCGGGAAGTTCAGGTTTCTTGAATAGCTTCAAAGGGTATGGTGCACTAGGTTTCGGAATTGGAACGTTTGGTACGCGTAAAATGAACGCGTCTATAGGGCTTGGGTACTCACATTTTTCAAGTTTTGGTGCAAAAGAACTTATTAAAAGTGGAACGTATTATGCAGACTTCAATAATCCGAACATATACGATTATAAATATGAAAATGTGAGGACAGGAAAGACCGGTGGCTTGGCAATTTCAGCAGGCGGATTCGCAAAAATTGGAAAAAAAACAGGTTTTGTCATGGATTTTTTATACCTGAATATGACAAACAAAACGATCGAAAACAATATTGTTTACAGTAGCACATATATTTATGATCAATTTGGAAATGCATATTCGGAGTCTGTAAATGTCACAAAAAACGAAAATCAATCCTACGCAACTCATGTACTCATCGTAATGCCAGGAATTAGGGTGCAAGGAAAAGAAAATTCTGCCTTTCAATTCAATCTTTCGGGAGTTTCTCTTCGCTTCTCAAATCCAGATGCATTCTTCAATGGAAGTTTAACCTTCCCGCTCCCTTCTTTTAGTTGGTTTTATAAGTTTTAATTTCATGAAACAGGATATTCAACAAATCCTTTTTCAACTGGTCAAACAGAAAATTGGTGCGTCTGACTCAATGGGAAATGTGCTGAGTGAGGTTTTACACCTCTCAACGGACGCAATATATAGAAGATATCGAGGGGACACGAGTTTAACTGTTCAAGAAACGCAACGTCTTTGTAAACATTTTAATATTTCCTTTGATCGGCTAATCGAAATAGGTGAGGGACAAGTGATGTTTAGCTTTCCTCCATTCAAAAATTACGATTTCAGTTTGGAGACCTATTTAGAGGATATTCTGGCTTCATTGCGGCAAATGAAGCAATTGAATCAAGGTGAATTTATATTTTCTATAAATAATAGCAATATTTTTCAATTGATGAATTTTCCTCAATTGGTTCGTTTTCGCTTATTTTTTTGGGCAAAATCTCATCTTCAAATTCCAGAATACCAAACCTTAAAATTTAAACACGATAAGCCTACGCCAAGAGCATTTGAATTAGGCAAACAAATTCTTCAAAGCTATAATTCACTTCCATCTATTGAGATTTATGACCTTGAGTTTATGCGTGGTTTTATGCGTCAAATACATTATTACTACCGCGCTCAATTGTTTGAGGATCCTAGTTATGCGTTGTTTTTATGTGATCGTGTCTCCGCATTCATCGAACACTTGAAGGCTCAGGCCGCTGAGGGTAAGAAATTTATCTATGGCACAAGTGCTCCGGCTTTTGGAAACGAGCTATCCTTTTATTTAAACGAAACTATTAATACAGACACTACATTCTTCTACACTAGCAAAGAAGCAACAGGAATTTTTATCAATCACAATGTAATGAATTACCTTCACACTGCAGATCCTGCTTATGTTTCCGATACCAAGCAAGTTCTTGACAAACAGTTGGCCAATTCCAGTTTAATTTCGACTGTCAATGAAAAAGAACGCAATCACTATTTTAGCGAGATTCAAAAGATGGTCATTTACTTCAAACGAAAAATTGAAGACGATTTAAATGCGTTTATCTAAAGTTGCGATATTCACAACTACCTATTCCTAACTTTCGGTATTCAATTTAACCACATGAAATTTAGGGCCTACATTTGTCTTATAATTTTAAAAACGAAAGATCATGAAAAAAATGTTAGTAGGTGCTTTCTTTACTTTTAGCACTGTATTTTTATCACAAGCACAAAATGCATTTACCATTGCCGCTGCGAATCCAAATGTGAATGGTGTAGCAATTTCAGGAGAGAGTGGAGCAAAAATGATACGATTGGAGCTCATTCGACTAGGAAAATACAAAGTATACGATGAATTTGATATGGCAGATGTGGTGAAAACCAATCCTGAATTTCAAGCAAACTGCTACGGTCAAACATGTTTGGTAAAATTAGGTGAAGCCCTTAAAACAGATTTCGTTATTTGTGGAAGTATTGATGGGCTTTCGAATAAAATTGCGGTTACACTTAAAATCGTCAACGTAAAAAATAAAAGCATTGAAAAATCGGCAATTAAGGAATTTGCCAATCAACCAAATGAAGTACAGCGGATGATTGAAATCGTGTTAAAAGAAATGCACGGTGTAGAAGTAGACAAAGTTTTACAAGACCGTTTAGCTTTTAAAAACGATATCATTACATCTAACAATGTTGGAAAAGTGAATAATTCTGGTCCAAGAATCGGTGTTGCAGGTATGGTAGGCTCTTTATATGAATTTGCAACACGAGATGCCAGTCGTGGAGGACTTGATATCTTACCTGCTATCAGTATGATTGGGTATCAATTAGAAGGTCAATATGTTGGAACTGAAAACTTTTCAGCACTAGTAGAAGGTATTGTAAACGTATCAGGTTTAGAACAAGGTCAATTTATTCCTTCTTTCACTTTAATGAACGGCTTCCGTTTTGGAAAAGGAAATTGGGAGTTCGCATTTGGTCCTGGATTTGGCTTGAAGAGAACAACAAATGGATTCTTTGATGATAAAGCTGTATTTGGTGAAAAAGATGCATATTGGTCTGAAGCAGATTTCAATAATACTTACGGTATGGGGGCTGATCCGGACGCATTGGCAGAAACTCAGTTAGGATATAAGCCTGGATATGATTTTAGTGAGAAACATGGTGATATTCGCGGGATTACAGCCATAAATACATCTTTTGTATTTGCATTCGGACGTACTTTTCAAGCAGGTGCGCTAAATATTCCGGTAAACTTGTTTTACTCTTCTCAACGAGGGGGTGGTTTTGCTGGTATTAACGTTGGATTCAACGTGGTAAAAAGCAAAAAGAATTTAAACCCTGGTCAATAATTCATCCTCAACAGAACTGAACCATGAAAAAGTTCATATGGTTTCTTTCGTTTCTTATGATGCTGCTTTCCTGCACCGTGCAGGAGCGGTATCATAGGAGAGGATTGACAATAGAACGGAACACCGTTAGCGTCAAGAAACAAGCCCAAAAAACATCAAATCAGGAGGTAGTTTATCAGGATTTAGCAACAAATTACGATGAAATTCAACTGACGAAGAAAGAAATATACAACTATGGATCGCCACAAAAAATTGAAATCAACAAAGCGAATTGTGCGGAACCAACAGATTCAATCGAAAAAGTTCAAAAAAGAAGACGCTTCAATCGGAATTTAGTGATTGCATCCATCGGAGCAATTGGACTTGGAGGTTTATTAGACTATCTCAATTTTACGAATAGTGAAATAGATCCAAATTATGTAATGTCCAATGACTACAAAAACTATCGAGTTGCTTCTCAAGTTAGTTACACTGCAGGAGGAATAGGCCTCTTCTCCTGGTTAATAAAACGAGGTGTGGAGGACACTGGCAACAACCGAGAAGTTGTAAAAGAAAACCAACAAAATAATATTGTTTATGATACTTCGAAAGTTCAGGAAAATGTCGTTATTCAACAAAATCAAATCACAAACAACCAATCGAGTGAGAATCTTAAATTAGCAAGCTCTCAGGCAACTGCCAGTGTATTACTCGCAGTTCTGGGAATTATAACCACGGCCATGTTAGGTTTGGGTTTAATTCTTTGTATTGCAGCTATTATTCAAGCAAACAGTAGTATTAAATTAGCTCCCAATGCTCCTTCAGCAAGAACAGCATTAACCGGTAAACGCATTGCACTTGGATGGCTAAAAGTTTTGGGGACATTAATCGGAATCATTTTAGCACTTTTGATTATTGCTATTTCCTTCGGATAAACTTTTGATTGATAATTTGCTTTTCGACTGTGTTGTATTTCTTCAACTTAATGGCTTTCATATAGTTTTCGACATCATACAAAAGATTAGTAAATTCCTAACTAAATTAAATAACTTAATTAATCTCAAGAATTATAACCATTGGGTGTTAAAGAGCTCTTTTTTGGTAATTTTACAACATGAAGTTTCTCCCAATCATATTAATTTTCATTATTTTCTCTTGTTCAGTAGAAAAGCGGTATCACAGATCAGGATGGAATTTTCAGCGCCAGTCCATTCATACTCCTTGGAAAATAAAAAAATCTGGGCAAATTCCTCATGAACTTTCGGAGAATAATTCAGCACCGAACGAAGAACTTGATACTACCTCTTCAGAAAAAATAGACGCCATTCATCTTTCAAAAATTGACTTGACAGTAAATGAAAAAGACACCAAGAATTTAGCGGTCGAAACAGTAACTTCGGACACTTTGACTCATTTGATCGCACACAAAAAAAGAAATCCGCTTTAGCGCAAATGTTTTTGAGAAAAGAAATTGAAAATCCCCAGATCTTTAAGAAGAACAACTATCGTGATGCTATGGCTAACTGGCAAAAGCCTACCTATTTTGAGGGCTCTTCCTCGCTTTGGTCGGCATTCATTGTAGTTGGAATAATCGGATTAATAATGCTTTTGATAGCGGCTTTGTTGCAAAGCGCACTGTTGGTTATCATTTCATAGGTCATATTTTTTATTGCCGGACTCTTGCTAGTTCTCGCTATTTTCTCTTTTCTTCTCTGTATTATAACGTTTGGTATGATTTGTTAGGATTTATTCTTTGTTAATACTAATATTCACGTGTTTACCCAAACATTTCCTTTTTTTCTTTGTACTTTTGTGTAAATACAAATACCATGAACAATAGAGTTGAAGCGGCATTAAACGATCAAATTAAAAAAGAAGCATCGTCGTCACAATATTATTTAGCGATGGCCTCTTGGGCTGAAAATAACGGACTGAATGGAACAGCAAAATTCATGTATACCCATTCAGATGAAGAGCGCTTTCACATGTTAAAATTGGTAAAGTTTGTAAATGAACGAGGAGGAACTGCTTTGATTCCGTCGATAGATCAACCGCCTGTGAAATTCAAAGATTTAAAAAATGTATTCGAACTTTTATTGGAGCATGAAATTGGTGTTACGGCCAGCATCAACAATTTAGTGGATATTTGTTTGCAGGAGAAAGACTACACGACCCACAATTTCGTTCAATGGTATGTTTCTGAGCAATTGGAAGAGGAAGCACTAGCCAGAACAATTATCGACAAATTAAAATTGATAGGAAGTGATAACAGCGGCATGTATATGTTTGACAGAGACCTAGAAAACGCCGTTATTCAACCAGCAAATCAAGCGCAAGCTGGAAATTAATAACTCGTGAGAGGCATCCTCCTTTGTCTATTTTTTTTTCACACCCTAGGTGTGAGTGCTCAAGGAGACTACAAATTCAATAATTTTACCATTACTAATGGGTTATCGCAAAGCTTTGTCAATTGCATAATTCAAGATGAAACGAGTTCCTTGTGGATTGGCACACAAGACGGATTAAATCGTTTTGATGGGAAAGATTTCGAAATTTTCTATGCGGGTGAAACCGACGGTATTGAAAGCAATTTTTTCAAGTGTGCAGATAAAACGGAAGACGGAAGGTTATGGTTTGGTACTTCGGCCGGGCTGGTCTCTTTCAATCCGAAAAGTGATAAGTTTAAAACATACAGCGTAAATAAAAATAAGGTCATGCAAATCGAAAGTATGACCAAAGATGAAGATGGAAACCTAATACTCGGAACTGTCGAATTCGGAGTCGTAAGATTTAATACGCAATCAGGGAATTTCGATTTTCCTTTTCAATCCTTGCCAAAGTCTAAGATTCATCTCGTGTTAGGCTTAAGTTCTGGAGATATTTTAATTGATACCGAAGATCGAGGTCTTTTTATTGTGAATAAAAAGTCTAACCGCGTAAAAGCTATTCCCATAAAGACTAAAAATGGTAGTGCTGTGTCCATCTTAAAAATGATTCAACTATCAAAAACTGAAGTGCTAATTGGAACCAATCAAGGTATCTATAGCCTTTCATTAACTAAAGGTACAGCCTTGCCCAGTTACCTAGAGCTTGACAAAAATGGATGGGTCAGTGTAACAGATATTGTCCCCTTCAAAAACCAATTATTCGTTGCAACCGCAGGAAATGGTTTATTTAACATTAATGGAAAAAATATTTACAACAGTACAGAGGATTTATTTCAGAAAAATGCTTTACTATTCAATGCGTTAACGGATTTATTTGTAGACAATAACCAAAAAATATGGATAGGTTCTGAACGTGGAATTTCAAGTTTTGACCCCTTGAGATCAGGTTTCTTGAGTATTGGTCCCTCAGGTAACCTTAAAAAAGGTCTTCCATCCCCAAATGTTTGGAGTTTTAGTGAAGATCCTTCAGGTAAATACATATTTGTAGGGACAGATGTTGGGATTTCTCGCTACAATAGGTTCACCGCCAACTTTGATCAATATTCCCGATCAGGAAATAGTAATGCTGATGGAGAAAATGGTAAAGAAGTTGTATTGTGTATTTACAGTATATCTCAAAACAGCGCGCTTGTTGGTTGCTTGGACGGATTATATGAACTGACAATTCAAGGAAAAAGTTACCGCTATACAAAATTACCCTATATAGATACAGAAGGTCAACGCAAGCATGATCGAATTTATGCAATTGTTCCTTACAAGGACCAATCATTCTTTTTGGCTACAAAAGGGGGGGTTATTCTTTACAATTTAAAAACCAAAAAACACCAGGTTTTTGAGCATGATGCAGATAATCCTTCGGAAACAATTGGCATCGGTATTTGTAGGGTAATTTACAAAGATCAAGTTGGTCGCTTCTGGTTTAGTACTAGTGGCGGAGGCTTGAATATGTTAGATGAATCAGATGGAAAACTTTTAATTAAACCACATCCTATTAATTCTGCGTTTATTTCAAAAATTAAAGATTACGTTTCCACAATTGTGTCTTTTTCCAAGGATGAATTATGGCTTGGAACCTTTGGCTCTGGACTCGTACAACTGAATATTTCAACGGGTAAAATTTCTATTTTCAACAATAAAAATGGGTTGCCGAACAATGTGATATATGGACTATTAAAAGATGAAAAGAACAACTTGTGGTTGAGCACAAATAGAGGCCTTGCATTATTTGACCCGAACGCTAAAAATGTCATAGTCTACAAAGAAATAAATGGCTTGGTAAGTAATGAGTTTAATTCCAATGCCTATTACAAAGCAAGGAATGGTGAACTTTTTTTTGGCGGCATCAATGGATTTAATCACTTCATGCCCAATAACCTGAATAAGGCTAAAGAAGACATCAAAGTTATACTTAGCAAACTTAAGCTCGGCGAAAAGTGGATTACTCCAGGTAATGATTCCCCGCTCAAGACTGTACTCTCAAATACTGAAGTTTTAGAATTAGATTACAATCAACGATCTTTTACCATAAAATTTCACACGAACGACCTTAACAATCCACAATTAATAAATTACAAATACGTACTAGAAGGCTCCGGTGAAGGAGAAAAATTTATCGGTGCAGATAATGAATTAGCATTCAACTCCCTATCTCCAGGTGATTATTCACTCAAAGTATATGCGCGAATTGGCGATGGGCCATGGTCGGAACCAACAAGCTTGAAAATAGTAATTAAGTCTCCTTATTGGTTGACTTGGTGGTTTTGGTCATTGATGGCTCTGTTTTTAGCTTTTCTCACATTTGTTATTGTTAGGAGGCGTATTGAAAGTGCTAGAAGAGAACAAGTGAAATTGGAAATAAAAGTCTCCGAAAGAACTAAAGAAATTCGCTTACAAAAATCACAAATAGAAGATCAAAACAAATTAATAGAAGAAGAAAAAAACAAGGTGATCGAACAACAGCGCTTATTACAAATTGAAAAAGACAAAACGGAACAATGGTTAAATAATACACTTCCTTCTGAGGCTGTAATTACTCTTAAACGTAAAGGAAAAGTTCCCGCTCAAGCATTTGACACGGTCAGCGTATTATTTACTGATGTTGTTGGATTCAGTAGAATTTCTGAAACAATGACTCCCAATCGTTTAGTCACAAAATTAGATGTGTTGTTCAGAAAATTTGACGAAATCATTGAGGCGAATAAGTTAGAAAAAATAAAAACCATTGGTGACGCATACATGTGCGCAGGAGGTGTTCCTTCTGAAAATTCTACCAACCCAATTGATGCATGTTGTGCTGCCTTGCAAATACAAACATATATGTCAAAGCTTAAATATGACGCCATAGCCAACCACGAAGACTATTGGGAAATTAGACTAGGCATTAATACTGGTCCACTCACAGCAGGAATCATAGGGAATCTCAGGCTAGCTTATGACATTTGGGGACCAACCGTTAACTTAGCGCAGCGTATGGAAATGTTGGGAGATCCTGGCATGGTCACCATTACTGGGGCGACATTCAACCACATTGAGCCGTATTTCGAATGTGAATACAAAGGAAAGGTGCAATCGAAAGCGAGAAAATGGGTGGATATGTATGTGGTTAAACGCATTAAGCCGGAGCTTTCGATTAATGGAGAAGGCCTACAACCTAATACGCGTTTTGAAGAAATTAAAAAATTACACCATTACTCCAATATCAAATATTATAAAACAGAACATCACGTAATGAAGATTCTTGAAAAAGGACTTTCAGCAAATTATTACTACCATTCAATTCATCATACCAAAGATGTTGTCAATGCAGTAGAGAGAATTGCTTTATTAGAAGGTGTTACGGATGAGAGTTTATTCTTACTTAAAACAGCTGCAATTCTTCATGATGCAGGATTTATAGAACAATATGATAAGAATGAAGAAATTGGGGCTAAAATGGCCGCGGAAATCTTGCCGAAATATGGCTACACAGAACAACATATTAAAACCATTGTAGAATTAATTCATGTTACGGAAATTCCTCACAGGCCCCTGAATAAAATCCAAGAAATTATTTGTGATGCTGACTTAGATTACCTAGGAAGAGATGACTTTGATGAAATTGCTGACAGGTTGAGAAGGGAATTAAGAGAAATGGGCAAGATTCAAAGCGATAGACATTGGGATGAGATACAATTGAAGTTCCTAAATCAACATCAGTATTTTACCCAAACGGCCATTGAAATGCGCCAAGAAAAAAAACAATCAAATATTTTGAAAGTTATGCAAAGACTTGAAGAAAATAAATATTTGGATTAAAGGTCTCTTGGATTTATTACTCGTCCTTTTTGTTTCTTCGTTGATTTTTTATTCTTTACCAGATAGGTTGCCGATAAATTTAAAACGTGACGGTCAATTGCATTAGGTAGATTAATTTTATCGTCATACAAATAAGTAATTCCTAAATCCAATGGTAATTTCGTTTCAAAATCAACGCCAATTTGGTAGCGAATTCGTGTAAATTGATTCCCCAAAGGAGCATTTTCTGGTGTATAAAAATACTCGACGCTTGCGTTTGGTGTAATAAAACTATTGTCAATATCATAGGATAGAGAAGGCTTAATGCGATAAGCAACATCAAATTCTGGGTCATAATTGGCAACAACAAGTCGATCAAAAGAATATTGGTACCTCGCGCGCATACCAAATGTAAATCTTTCAATTTCATAACTCCCTTGAACATTCAAATTAATTCTATTCCCACTGTTAAAATAACCATTTTCCTGCTTCGACAAGACCCAACGGTAGTCTAGTGAAGTTTTTAACCAATTATTTAATTTATAACGAATTGATGCCTGGGGAAATGAGGTGTTCAATCCATATTCATCAATTCTATTGGTCCATTCTCCAGTGAAATCCAACTTTTTATTTAATTTGAATTTCACACCGGTTTCGGTCCATATTTGAAAAGTGCTAAGTTGAGCGGAGCTATTAAAAACAATAGCAAAAAAAATAAAAAAGAGATGAATTCTCATTCAAATTAAATTTGCTTTTTGATATAAATGGTATCCATTAGCAACTCCTGATTTTTTTCAGATATTTCAACCTCTTTAATTACTTCTTTCTTTCCACTTGGACATGTATTACAATCTTCGTAGGTGAAAATGCGATAAGTTCCTTTTCTCATATACCTAAATTCAAAGGAACCATCAAAACTTGTTTTTATATCATCATCATAAAAAGAGTTGTCGGCTCCATAAATTATAAAAACATCTTGATCCGCAGCAGGGTAACTTCCATTTGGAATAGGGTTATTTAAAGAGTTATACTTTTGTTCAATCACAACTCCTTTGATTGTTGCTGCACCTCCTTGACCTTCATATTTTGAACAAGCTGAAAAAACAACTAATACTACTGAAAAAATTAATATTGATTTCATAATGAATTTATATTACAGTCAAAAATACAACTTAATTACGAAGTTATACGTCTTGTAATTGTGACTTTTTATTTGTAATATTGGAAATTAAACTAACTATGAAAACTCATTTCTTCATCCTCTTCTTTACGTTGGGTCTAGTTGCTTCTTATCAGAGTCAAGTAATTATAAATGAATATTCTTGTTCAAACTTAACCGGTATTACGGATGCATACGGTGAGCGAGAGGATTGGATTGAATTATTTAATCCAACAAGTGCTGCCGTGGACCTGACAGGATGGTACTTATCTGACAAAGCATCTAATCTCACCAAATGGATGATTCCGAGTGGATCGATCAATGCTAACGGATATAAAATGGTATTTTGTTCCAAGCGAAACACGGTTAACGGAAATCAATATCATCCAAATTTTAACCTCTCTCAAACTGAGGGTGATTGGATAATTTTAAGTAATACTTTTGGCAATGTGGTCGATTCATTTAAAATTGTTCACATGACTAAAGCCAACCATTCCGTTGGACGATCAACCAATGCTGCGCCTGATTTTAAATTGTTTACGACTCCAACGCCCAATGCAGCAAACACAGGCGCGGTAAATTTTTATACTCCAAAACCTGTTTTTAGCGTTCAAGCTGGCTTTTATACCACTTCTCAAACGGTAACTATTACTTGTCCAGATGCTACTGCAACTATTCGCTACACCTTAGATGGTAGTGACCCCACAGCAACCTCAACGATCTACTCAGGGCCGATTACCATAAATACAACAAAAGTTCTTCGAGCTGCTGCTTTTGGCACAAACTTACCTTCATTTACTGAAACAAATACCTATTTTATTAATGTTACTCATAGCATCCCTGTAGTTGCTGTTTGTGGTGCTGGATTAAATACGCTATTGATAAACGGTAATCAAATTGAGCCGATTGGAGGTTTTGAGTTGTTTGAGGATAACGGCTTATTCATCGATGAAGGGCAAGGAGATTTCAACGAACATGGAAATGATTCTTGGGCCTACAATCAACGAGGTTTTGATTTTATTATGCGGGATCAGTATGGATACAATGGGGATTTGGAACATCAGATATTTCCGGATAAGACAAGAGATAATTTTCAACGTTTAATTCTTAAACCTGCTGCTAGTGACAATTATTCTTTTGAACAAGGTGCCCACATCCGCGATGCATTCATTCATACCCTCTCAGTGCGCGCCAACATGAAATTGGACGAGAGAACGTCAAGGCCATGTGTTTTGTATTTAAATGGAAATTATTGGGGCGTTTATGAAATTCGGGAGAAAGCTGATGATCATGATTATACAGAGTATTACTATAATCAGGATAAATTTCATTTGGAGTATTTGAAAACGTGGGGTGGTACTTGGGAAGAGTATGGTGCGCCTAATGCGTTGAATAATTGGAATGCCTTAAAAAACTATATCGCAACAAACAATATGGGTAATCCAACTAATTTTGCTTATGTCGATAGTTTATTGAATTGGGAATCGTTGTGTGATTATTTCATGTTCAATTCATTTACAGTTAACCAAGATTGGTTGAACTGGAACACAGCATGGTGGCGAGGCACTGATCCTTTGGGTGATAAAAAGAAATGGCGCTATGCTTTGTGGGATATGGATGCAACCTTTGGTCATTACGTTAATTATACGGGTATTCCCGACGAAAGTCCAAATGCTGATCCATGTAATGTAGAAAATCTGCCAAATCCAGGAGGACAAGGACATACTGAAATTTTGGAAAAACTTATCAATGAAAATCCCATTGTAGAACAATATTACATAACGAGATATGCAGATTTGGCAAACACCTATTTCTCGTGTGATTATTTGATTCCACTTCTTGATAGTATGGTAAACGAGATAGCTCCTGAAATGACGGGTCAATGCCAGAAGTGGGGAGGAAGCTATAACGATTGGCAGAATAAAGTCACTCAGCTTAGAAATTTCATCAATTCGCGTTGTACAGCAATCACAGGTGGAATGATTGATTGTTATCAGCTTTCTGGTCCATATAACGTAACTTTTAATGTGTCTCCTCCCGCTTCGGGCGAGATAAAGGTTAATTCTCAATGGGCACCAACATACCCTTGGACTACATCATATTTCGGAGGAATTCAAACCAATTTGATTGCTAGACCTCTTCCGGGATTCATGTTTGATCATTGGGAATATACAACAGGACCGATGGGAACAGCAATTACTCAAGACACAAACTTTATCAATATTACAGGTCTTGAAAATATTACTGCAGTATTTGTTGCTGACAATCCTGACCTAGATGGAGATGGTTGTTTAAATATAGATGAAATCGCAGCGGGCACACTACCTAATAACCCAGACACAGATGGCGATGGCCAAAACGATTGTATTGAAATTGGTGCAGACCCACTAAATCCAATAGATACTGATAATGACGGTGTCATTGATGCACTTGAATCATCCGTAACAGATACCGATGGAGACGGTGTAAACAATGAAGCAGATCCTGCAAACTCGGATCCATGCATCCCAAATAATACGGCTCCAAATTGTGATTTTGATGGTGATGGATTAACCTATTCTGAAGAGGTAAGTAACGGTACTAACTACGACAATCCAGACACTGATGGCGATGGAATAAATGACGGAACAGAAATAACAAATAGTTCAGACCCTCTGAACCCTTGCGATCCTGACGATTCTAGTCCCGATTGTCAGATAGACACTGACAACGATGGCTTAACTGATGCGCAAGAAGGTGTGCTGTGCACATCTCCAATCGTTGCTGACTCTGATGGTGACGGAATTTTTGATGGAGACGAAGTAGCATCAGGTTCTGATCCTTGCGATCCATGTAATCCGAACAATACAGGTTTAGATTGTATTACCGGACTACATATACCTACGGCGTTTAGCCCAACATCAAATAATGGCCCGGCACAAAACAACGTATACACTATCATTGCAGGAAAAGATGTTTTAAGTATAGAATTTACAATATTCGACCGTTGGGGGAATAAAATCTTTTGGTCAAACAATAAAGTGTTTTCATGGGATGGTAATTACAATGGTAAGGAATGTGTAACTGGTATCTACCCGTACCGTGCGGTGGTAAAGTTTGCAGATAATCCCGTTGAGCAAATATTGAATGGTAACATTACGTTAATTCGATAAATACGATGAAAAACGTTATTCTCATTATGTCAATATGTGTAACTATGCATTTGAATGCGCAGGATGCTCATTTTACCCAACTAGATAAAACCATATCTTACCTAAACCCAGCAATGACAGGAAATTTTGAAGGTTTTGCAAAAATCACAGCACAACACAGAAGTCAATGGATAAATTCTGGAACTGCTTTTACGACTTCTTATGCCATGGGTGAAATGAATTTTGGAAAGAAGAAACGAGGTTTAAAATCATATGCAGGTATTGGTACATACTTTCTAAACGATGTAGGAGGAGCATCTAAAATAGGTTTGCGTACAGGGGGTATTTCTGCCAGTGGAAATGTACCACTTTCGATGAATCAATGGCTATCAGGGGGAATTAACCTCTCTTTTAATCAACGTGTGATTGATTTATCAACTGTTACTTTTTTGAGTCAATGGGACGGCACCAGTCTAAATCCTGGACAATCTTCAGGAGAAAACGTCAATTACACCAACGATCTTTTTCCGGATGCGGGGATGGGTCTTGCATTTAATTTTCAGGAAAGTTCGGATGCAGCATTTAATGCGAGAAATTTTAAATTCCAAGGAGGTATTTCTTTTCAGCATTTGAATCGACCGAAAATGAACTTTACTTCTCTTGAACAAGATCGATTGTATGTAAAAACTTTAATTCATGCCTCATCAAGTGTTGGTATAACTTCAACAAGCAACATAGAGGTATCCGTAGCACAGTTTTTCCAAGGCCCACACAAGGAAACATTAATAGGCACTTTTCTAAAGACAAAATTAAAAGAGGCCTCGCATTTCACTTCATTAGTGGCAGCTCAGTACTTGACCATAGGCACATATTTTAGAACAACAATGGATATCTGCCCCTACTTCTCTTTAGATCTTGGTCCATTTAGAATGGGCGTAGCCTATGACATTAATTTTAGAAATGTCACACGATCGTCATACCGTCATTCGATGGAAATACAATTAGCTTACCAATTTTCAAAACGAAATACACTTCGTTTTTGATGAAAAGTATCCCTAAGTCTAAAATAATTTCTCGTTAATTTATTTCAATTTCACCATTTTGTATATATCTTTAAATCACTAACTTTGCAAAAAAAAACGCATGTCTAAAAAGAATTTCATAGTTCCCCACGACTTTACAAATGTTGCTGATATCGCTTTGATGCACGCAATTGCTACAGCAAAACCGCTAGGTGCTACGGTTCATTTGTTACACGTTGTAAAAAATGAATCTCAAATCACTGATGCCGCTACTAAACTCGATGCTGTTGTAGCTAGTTTTCAATCGGAGGGAATTTCACTAGTTCCAAATGTTAGAATTGGAAATATTTTTGACGACATTGGTTCATTTGCCGCGGAACATCAGGCAGAACTCATTTTTATGGGTACTCATGGTGCTCATGGTTGGCAACACATTACAGGAAGTCATGCGTTAAAAGTCGTAACAAATTCTACTGTTCCATTTATCATCGTCCAAGAGAGATCAGTTAAAGCTACAGGATACGATTCTATTGTTGTACCAATGGATTTGCACAAGGAAACAAAACAAAAACTATCTATCGTTGCCAGTTTAGCGAAATACTTTGGTTCCAAAGTTCACGTGGTAACTCCAGACGAGTCAGATGAGTTTTTAAAACATCAAGTTGAGTCTAATATCGTTTTTTCTGAGAGATTTTTTAAAGACCGTGGAATTGATATGACATCTGCGATTATTTCAAGCAGTGGTTTTGACAAAGAAGTCGTAAAATATGCCGTATCTGTAGATGCTGATTTGATTGCGATAATGAACTTAAATAAAAGTAGTTTTTTAAGCGCAATTACTGCGAATTATGAGCAATACATAATTACAAACGATGCCTTAATTCCTACGTTAATCGTAAATCCTATTCAAATTGGAACAGCAACTTCGAATATGTTTACAACATAACTGAACATAGCGCGAAAAGCCCGCTTAGGCGGGCTTTTTTTTTAATCTTTTCACTATCAATATGTCCAAACTTATTACATTAAACGAGTTTATTTTAAAAAACCAAAGTGATTTTCCGTTTGCAACTGGTGAATTATCCCGACTACTTAATGATATTGCTGTAGCCTCCAAAATTGTGAGTCGGGATGTAAGAAAAGCAGGACTAGTAGATCATATTCTAGGTGCACAAGGAGAAAAGAATGTGCAGGGAGAAGAACAGCAAAAATTGGATGTTGTTGCAGACCTCGCCTTTATAAAAGCATTCGAACTTGGTGGAGAAGTTTGTGGCATTGCTTCTGAAGAAAATGACGAATTCGTTGCTTTCACTAATGAGATTTCAAAAAATGGAAAATACGTGGTCCTTTTTGACCCCTTAGATGGTTCTAGCAATATAGACGTCAATGTATCAATAGGTACTATTTTTTCCATTTATAGAAGACTATCTCAAGTTGGCACACCTGCAACAATAAATGACATGTTACAATGCGGCACTGAACAAGTCGCCGCAGGTTATGTTCTCTATGGGTCATCGACAATGTTGGTATACACTACGGGAAATGGCGTTAATGGATTTACCTTAGATCCTTCTATTGGAGAATATTGTTTATCGCACCCGGCAATGAAAATGCCCGAGATTGGCAGATTGTATGCAATGAATGAAGGAAATATTAACGAATGTGAGGAAGGTCTGAGAGAATATATTGCCTATTGTCAAAGCAGAGAAAATCAGACAGGAATGCCATACTCAGGTAGGTATATTGGATCGTTGGTTGCAGATTTCCATAGAAACCTAATCAAAGGAGGAATTTATATTTATCCTGACGTTTTAAGTGCTCCGGATGGAAAGCTTAGATTGCTTTATGAATGTAACCCTTTGGCATTCATCGCAGAACAAGCAGGAGGATTAGCAACAACGGGCCGAAAAAGAATTCTAGAAATAAAACCCGAACGCTTGCATCAACGAGTTCCCTATTATGTGGGTTCTAAAGCAATGGTAGAAAAAGCATGCTCTTATTTAAAATAAAAAAAGGCGGATAACCGCCTTTTAATTCTTAATAATCTTCTCGCTAGAATCTCGTGAGATCACAAATTTTCGTGTTATCAATCACTTTATAACACTCTAGCATATCCGTCGCTGAAACATAAGCAAAATAAACATTTTGATTTTTAATGGTAGTGTATAGGCGATTAGTTGCCTGATCGTATTTGGAGACAAACTTCTTTTTGGGGTTATCCGGATTTATTAGGATAAACACATTCGTCTCGGAAGTAGTTAATATTTTAACCTTAACTATGGCATTATTCATACTTGCTACAGGAGCAGTTGATTGCCAATTTCCTACAAAGCTCGCTGATTGAGCAGAGGCACTTAAGGCAAAGATAAAGAACATGGCAAAAAAGCCAAATCCTAATACGTTTAATTTCATTGTTTTCATATTCATTAATTTTTGTAAATTGTTTAAAACAAAAATAGTGCTGAACTTTAACAATATGATTTTTTTTTCAAACTAATCGTTAATTCTCAATGTTTTTCCTTGTTTTCATCGCGTGTTAATACGCAATCTTGCTAGGTGTTTTTACGTAAACAACATGTTTAATTTGTTCAAGAAAAATTTCATTAGCGAATGGGATGGAAGTCTTGAGGAATTTTCACATGATTTTCCTAAATTCGCCAAAAGAATTGAAAATGGGAAGAGCATTTGAATACCGAAGAGCTGCGAAAGAGAAACGTTGGGATAAAATGTCTAAAATGTTTCCAAAATTGGGTAAAGCAATCACCATGGCGGCAAAAGAGAGCGGAATGGATCCAACCACGAATGCCAAACTGCGCACTGCTATTCAAAATGCCAAGGCTGAAAATATGCCGAAAGACAACATTGAGGCAGCAATTAAGCGTGCAGCTCAGAAGGATGTCGCCTCCTTTACAGAGGTTAATTACGAGGGCAAGGGGCCACATGGCGTCCTTGTCTTTGTCGAATGTGCTACGGATAATCCAACGCGTACAGTGGCGAATGTAAAATCCTATTTCAATAAAGTAGGTGGCCAAGTAGTACCAAATGGTTCCATGGAGTTTATGTTCGCACGAAAAAGTGTTTTTGAAATCAATAAATTTAACGAGCTTGATGTTGAAACACTTGAACTCGAACTAATTGATGCTGGCTGTGAAGAAATAGAGGTTACCGAGGACCAATTAATCGTTTACGGTGACTACACGGCATTTGGCACCTTGGCAAAAGCATTAGAAGATTTGCAAATTGATGTACAAAAATCAAGTTTGAAACGCATACCTACCTCGCCTATTGAATTTTCTGAAGAACAACTTGTTGATATTGAGAAGATGCTTGACAAAATTGAGGACGATGATGACATTCAACAGGTGTTTACAAATATTGCTTAAAATTCATCTTATCTATACTAAATCCTAGGTTTTTACGTTAAAAAGTAAAGTAGTTCTTGAAAAAAGTTTTCGGTTTTATTTTAGTTCTTGTTGTTTTCGTGGCTTGTTCCACCGAGAAGGCCGGATTTTTGAATAGAAAATACCACGGTACCACCGCAAGATACAATGGATTATTTAACGCCAATGAACTTCTAAAAGGTGCTCTTCGAACCTATTACACTTCGCGAAAAGAGGATTTTTATACCATACTTCCGGTGAATCCTCTGCCTAATGAATCTGATGTTAAGGGTATGTTACCGGCCTTGGATACCGCAATATCAAAATGCACGAAAGTCATTCGCAATCACAGCATGCCTAGTGCTGAAAACATGTATTACAAAGAAGTCGAATATAACCGTTGGATTGATGAAAATTGGATTACCATTGGTAAATCTATGTATTACAAACGTGATTATGATAAAGCTTTTCAGAATTTTCAATTTGTAAAAAAATTCTTTAAAAAAGACCCCTCCACCTATGATGCAGAATTGTGGTCTGCTAAGATACTTATTGAGCAAGAAAAATATGCCGAAGCAAAATTAAGTTTAGACGGATTATCAGAGGTTTCACAAGCACAAAAAAAGCGAAAATTTAAGGACTTTATCCAACTCGCCTTCGTCAAAAAAACAGAAGGAAAAGAAAAACAAGTCCGCATGAAACGCAATTTACAATTTGAAATCTACAAAGCAAATGCTGACCTTGCAATTCGAAGAAGAGATCCGCAATTAGCAATCAACATGTTGAACTTGGCTATAAAAAAATCTCCTTCAGTACGAGAGAAAACAAGGCTTTGCTACATACTTGGACAATTATATCAACAAGAAAAACAACTTGATTCAGCTGCATATTTTTATAGTAAATCTGTACGTCCTTCAGCACCCTTCGATATCTCCTTCAACGGACGATTAAATGAAGCCATTTGTGGGAAGGGAAACGGGATGGATAGAAAACTTAAAACAATGCTTCGAGATGCAAAAAATGCTGCATTTAAAGATCAAATTTATTTTGCTCTAGCAAAGGTTGAATTAAATCAAAACGATAAGAAACAAGCAAAAATTTACTTGACACAATCTGCATTTTACTCAAATAATAACAAGCGTCAGCGTGCTATGTCGTATGAAACACTCGGAGACTTAAGTTATTCTGATCGGGATTATATCTCTGCACAAAAATATTATGACTCCTGCAGCAGGTTTGTAACAGATGATTATCCGAATGGTGATGAGATTAAAAATAAAGCTGTAAAACTGGCTGATTTAGTAAAATCTGTTGAAACTGCATTGTTCGAAGACAGTGTACAGCGAATTGCGAAAATGTCTGAAAAAGATAGGACTGACTTCTTGAAAGAAACGCTAAAGCAAATGAAAGAGGACATTCAACGTAAAAAGGAACTTGAAGCACAAAAGCTCTTAGCTCTTCAGAGCCAACAAAATAATGACGTGGGGAATAACGCAAATAAATTTGTCTTTAATAATCCAAAATTGCGGGAAACTGGTTTTAAAGAATTTCAAAAACAATGGGGGCCGAGAGAAAATGAAGACGATTGGAGAAGAAGTAATAAAATTATATTCAATAACAATACTGAAGAAGATACAACCGTTGTAAATAATGAATCTGAAAAGGAATTAAAGGATAGTTTGACAATTGAGCAACTTTTGGCTAAAATTCCATTAACGGATAGTGCTTTTCAAAGTTCGCGGCTGAAAATGCAAGAAGCATATTATCAGGCAGGAGTTTTATACAAAGAAATTTTAAATGAGGCATCTTTGGCAAGTGAGCAATTTGAATTGGCTCTTGCAGTAAAAGAAATTAATTTAACTGATCTTTCTACCGCGTTTCAATTGTATAAATTAAACGAGCAGGTTGGTGCGGCCTACAAATACCGCAATCATATCGTCATTAATTACCCAAATTCCGATGCGGCAAAATATTTCGAAGACCCTGATTTCTATGTGAAACTCAAAGCTTCACAACAACAAGCCCAGTCAAAATACCTTTCTTTGGTTACCACTTATGAAAAAGGAAATTATCAAGAGGTATTGAGCGCATCAGATTTAATCATCTCCACTGAACCCGCGAATGCACTACGTGCGGAATACTTATTACTAAATGCCTTAGCTTTTGGTCAGCTGAACGAAAACAAACAGGAACTGGTACCTAGACTTAAAAAAGTTATTGACGAAAAACCCGGTACCCCGCAAGCGATTAGGGCAAAAGAAATGCTGGAAATTATCAAAAATGGATATTCTAAAAATGAACCCGTTAATTTCAATAAAACGTATTCTTTTGCTTACAATTCGGATGTTGCGCAATATGTCATTGTGTTGATGGATGACGAAGATGATGTTGACGATGCAAAAGGTGTGATTTCTGATTTTACGACTCGTAAATTGCGGTTAACAAAACTTAAAGTATCCCCTAAATTAACTCTTGCTGAAAAGCATATGGTTTTAATTCAAGAGTTTGCTAAAATCAAAGATGCTGAAGAATATGTGAATGCTTTTAAAGCCGGTTTTGAAGATTTAGGCGACTACCAAGACAATAAAATTTATATAATTACTCAAGAAAATTTGAAAAAGTTAATAGAAAGCTCGAAATTTGAGGAATATAAGTTGTTTTACGACGATAATTATTAACTATGGATCTTTTAAAACGTAAAGATTTTTTCGGTTCAACGCATACAAATGACTCGATGGAAAAATTGAACAAAATTCTCTCAGGCACAGAGATCACAGGGGATATAGTATCCGACGCAAGTATTTTAATTGAAGGGGAAATAAATGGAAATATTTCTTGTTCTTCAAAAGTTTTTATCGGTTCCACGGGTAAAGTAAAAGGGAATTTGGTTTGTGTCAATGCTGAAATTGAAGGTGGCATGGACGGTGAATTGACAATCGAAAACCTTTTGGTGCTTAAAAGTACTGCTCGAATAAAAGGAGATATTCAAACCTTGAAACTTACCATTGAAGAAGGAGCCTTTTTTGAAGGAGCTTGCGTAATGAAATCGCCTGTTGCAAATGCAACGTTCAACACGAATGTTGATTTTGAATAATTCGGAAAAACCTTCGAATACAAAATTCTCGTCGTATGCTAAATTTTCTGCTATCGGATTCCAGATGGCAGCAATTATTGCACTATTTACATTTTTAGGTACTTACCTTGACGATAAAAACAATACAAGCACTCCCTGGTGGACAATTGGCTTTTCTTTAACTGGGGTTATTTCTGCACTGGCCCTAGTAATTAGAGAAGTGTTAAGGATGAATAAAGACAATGATTAAATCTTCCCTCATCTACCTAAGTTTGTTTGAATTATTTGTTTGTCTTTTATCAGCAGCAATATGCTCAAAAACCATGGAAAGACAATTCTTCGAAATTTCTATGTTCTCTTTTCTTACTTTTTTTATTTACGTCTCAACGACATGGATTGCCTTGTTTCCGACATCAAAACAAAATGATTTTGTGTTGCGAATTCTACTCTTGATCACTTTACAAATGTTATTCTTTTTTTCGGTCGCTTTGGCAATTATTTATACACGGGACGATCTGAGCTTAGTCTTGTACTTTTTAGGACTTTTCTTGACTCTTTTAGTCGTTCAAACCATTGCACTCGTTAAATTTCGTTAATGGCGCTTCTTTGCAAAAAAATCCTTCATCAATGCCGCACACTCTGCTTCCATGACACCATTTTGAACAAGTGTAGCAGGATGATATAAAGATTTTCCTATTGATCCAGCGCCACGTTTCTCATCACGCGCACCGTATACAATCTTATCAATTTGTGACCAATATAATGCCCCGGCGCACATACAACAAGGCTCAAGGGTTACGTATAAAGTGCAACCCTTCAAGTATTTTGCGCCAAGGTACTGTGCCGCAGCGGTAATAGCTTGAATTTCAGCGTGAGCAGTTACATCCGTAAAAGTTTCTGTCAAGTTATGTCCCCTGGCAATGATTTGATTTTTTGCAACAATCACTGCCCCTACAGGAACTTCGTTAGACGCAAAGGCTTTTTGCGCTTCATCTAACGCTTGCCTCATGAAAAAATCATCATTGTATGGAGATAGCATATCGATATTATTTAATTGACAAAAGTAATTCCCACATCTCTATGTTCAGAAAATTTAAAGGAAAGAAATTACTCAGCGGTAAAAATTATTTTTTTTGTTTAGTGAATTTTTTAGACATCATCATAGCAATTCCATTGATTTACGGAGCCTATAAAGGTTTTCGTAATGGGTTTATCATGGAGGTTTTTTCCATTCTCGCTCTTTTTGTTGGCCTTTATGCAGCATTTAATTTCTCCGATCAACTAACTACATTATTTGTAGACACAAAAAAAGAAGAGCCTCAGTACCTACCTGCCATTATTTTTATTGTTCTACTCATCGGTGTTGGCGTTGGTGTTTACTTCGCCGGTAAAGCTTTAGAGAAAATAGTTAAAGCGGCTATGCTTTCGACTCCCAATAGAATTGCTGGTGGAATCATAGGAACAGCCAAATTTTTATATTTCACTGGGAGTACACTTATGTTTATTGTTTCAATGGATAAGAAAGAAAGTTTTATTTCTCCTGAAACTAAAGAAAACTCACTGCTCTATGCTTTATCTACAGATTTTGTATCAAAAACTATCCCGGGAGCAACTGACACCTACCTTTACCAATTTCAATCACCCAAAGTAGAGGAGGAAAAACCGCAGAATGAAGAGAAACATCCGGAAGTATCTGAGGAAGATCTGAGGAAGGCAAAGGAGTTAGCTGATGACTACAATATTTCTGAAAAAGAAGCCATTGAGCTCATTAACAAAAGAAAATGAAAATTTTAGTCTTATCCATTCTACTTTGTAGTACACATGCGTTCGGTCAATTTTGGAAAACCCCCGAAAAGAAAACAGTGGTTCGAACAGGTCCTTATTTGAGTATTCAAGCAGGTAGGTACTATACCCTAGAAGCTGGAATGGAGAGACAATGGAAAAAAGGTAGATGGAAAAATTCAACTGTGATGGCCATTCACGGAGGACTAAATGCTGCGCTTGGTCTTGAGCAACAATCATTAAAAACGATTATCGGATACGACATGGGGCTCTGGTATAAAACAGGCACATTTGGTCTAACTTACGGATTAGCAGGTAACCTACGAGCAGATCTCAATGAAAATTACATGGCTGGCTTTACTCCATCGATTGGAATAAAAATCCTCCAACTGCATTTGTCTACAGGTTACCAATTCCTAGCTCCAATTTCAGGTACGCGATTCCCGTTAACGACGCTCTTTCTTGGTGCACGATATGTGATTGTAACCGATAAAGAAGTAAAGTCAAAGAAAAAAGACAAATAAGTACTTTTAGTCAAAGGTTTTCAATTCCTCATTTTCTTCCTTAACTTTGTTAAAATTATTTGTGTATGAGTGCTTACGATGTTGTAATTATTGGTTCTGGTCCAGGTGGATATGTAGCTGCCATTCGATGTGCCCAATTGGGATTGAAAACGGCAATCATAGAAAAATATGCCACGCTTGGTGGAACTTGTCTCAACGTCGGATGCATTCCGTCGAAGGCACTGTTGGACTCCTCAGAACATTTTCATAATGCCACCCATAATTTTGCAGAACACGGAATCGAAGTAAAGGGCTTAAAAGCCAATATTACGCAAATGATTCAACGGAAAAATGAAGTGGTGAGTCAGACGTGTGCAGGTGTTAAATTTTTAATGGATAAAAACAAAATTGACGTACATACGGGAATCGGTTCCTTCGTGGATAAAAACACAGTAAAAATTACTTCATCTGAGGGAAAAGAAACGCAAATTACGGGAAAAAATATCATAATAGCTACAGGCTCCAAACCTAACTTTTTTCCAGGAATGGAACCCGATAAAAAACGTATCATTACATCTACGGAAGCACTGAATTTAAAAGAAATTCCAAAAAAAATGATCGTTATTGGCGCAGGAGTAATCGGTCTTGAATTAGGATCTGTTTATGGACGGTTGGGGACCGAAATTGAAGTAATTGAGTTTGCTCCTACCCTTCTTCCAACTATGGATGGATCCATCGGTAAGGAAATGATGAAAATCTTGAAAAAAGAAGGATTCAAGTTCCAAATGGAACATCGCGTGCAGAAAGTAGAAAACAAGGGAAAATCGATCGTTTTGACCGCTTTGAATAAGAAGAACGAAGCAGTAACTTTTGAGGCAGACTATTGTTTGGTTGCAGTTGGACGAAAAGCCTACACTGAAGGATTAGCCCTTGAAAATGCAGGACTTGCCGCCAATACACGTGGACAAGTTGAAGTAAACGACCATTTACAAACATTGGTTCCTCATATTTATGCTATCGGTGATGTAGTTCGGGGAGCGATGTTAGCACATAAAGCGGAAGAAGAAGGAGTTTATGTGGCGGAATTAATTGCTGGTCAAAAACCACATTTGAATTACAACCTTATTCCTGGCGTGGTATATACTTGGCCGGAGGTAGCCGCTGTAGGAAAGACAGAAGAAGAACTAAAAACGGCAGGCATCGAATATAAAGTGGGGAATTTTCCTATTAAAGCACTTGGTCGCGCTCGTGCTAGCATGGACACAGCCGGATTTATTAAAATATTGGCAGATAAAACCACGGATGAAGTACTGGGCGTTCACATGATTGGTCCTCGCGTTGCTGATTTAATAATGGAAGCTGTTACCGCAATGGAATACCGTGCTTCAGCTGAAGACATGGCACGCATTTGCCACCCGCACCCAACGTATTCAGAAGGCGTTAAGGAAGCTGCTCTCGCTGCAACAGAGAATAGAGCGCTGCATATTTAAATTTGTTTTTTGTAACCTCTTTGATTAATTTGAATTATAAAGGGGTTCATGTATAACCGACATTCTCATTTAGCACTTAAAAAAAATCCTTTAGTAAAGGTAAGTTTTATCCTACTCTTATTTATTAGTACTCCTATTATTGCTCAAAATCCCAAAACAAAAACAGAAGCAATTCAATATATTAATAATTACGGAGGTTGGGCATTAGACCGTCTACCAAAGAAATTTAAAAAAGACAAAGAAGTTGTATTGGAGGCGATCAAATCGTATGCTCTTGCTATTCAATTTGCCCATGAATCCTTGAGACAAAATAAGGAGGTTGTAACATGCGCTGTTATAGAAGATTATAAAGCTCTTGAATATGCTGATAATATGCTTAAAAAAGATAAGCAATTTATTTTACAGGTGGTGATGAAAAATGGACGAGCACTCGAATATGCTGATAATACGCTCAAAAAAGATTTTGACATTGTTTTATCAGCTGTGCAAGAGAATGGTTTTGCCCTTGAAATGGCTGATGAATCCATGAAAAAAGAAAGAAAAATTGTTTTAACTGCAGTCCAGGAAGCAGGAGAAGCGCTTCAATTTGCAGATAAAGAACTTAAAAAAGATAAGGAAATAGTTCTAGAGGCTGTAAAAAATCATGGATATGCCTTGCAATTTGCGGATAAAACGTTATCGAAGGATAGGGAAATTGTAAGAGCTGCAGTTACACATGATTTCGAATGGGGTTATTTACTAAAATTTGTTGATGAAGAATTTCGAAAAGATAAAGAAATCGTTCTGTTGGCTGTAACAAAGTCAGGTGGTAATTCGCTCTTGTATGTAGAAGAATCACTCAAAAACGATAAAGATATTGTTATGGCCGCCGTTCATTCTTATGGTAATGCTTTGAAATATGCAAGCGATTCTTTGAAAAAAGACAAAGAAGTTGTTTTAACCGCCATTAAAAGTGACCGAGCTGGTCAAAATTTTTTTCAATATGCAGATGAGTCATTGAAAAAAGACAAAGAATTTGTGTTGGCCGCTGTTAATGTTTTTGGTTATGCTTTAGAATTTGCGGATGAAAACCTAAAAGGAGATCGAGAAGTGGTCATGGAAGCCGTAAAATCCGTT
>JBIJBD010000227.1:0-3378 GCA_044345395.1 Crocinitomicaceae bacterium
AAGACAAAGAAATCGTTATGGAAGCAGTGAAAAGACATGGTTGTGCTTTAAAAAATGCCCATGGAACACTTAAGAAAGATAAAGAAGTAGTCTTAAATGCAGTCAAAAACGATGGTAGAGCACTTCAATTTGCAGATGAATCGCTTAAAAAAGATAAAGACATCGTTGAGGCTGCAATTTTGCAAAACCCAGAAGCAATTCAATTTGCAGACCCCTCGCTTCGAAAAAATTGAAGTGTAAATTAAGCCTCGTGCTTTTCCCAAATTTGCGCTAACTCCCTAAGTGTCGCAACTGCCTTCTCCATGTCTTGAACACTCACATATTCATGTTTTGAGTGAATGGCCATTTCACCGGTAAAAAGATTAGGACAAGGCACACCCATAAACGATAAACGGGAGCCGTCTGTTCCTCCTCGGATAATTGCACGTCGAGGCTGTACGCCTGCGCGTTTCATTGCCTGCGCCGCGTATTCCGTCACAAAAGGTACATCGACTAGTTTTTCCTTCATGTTTCGGTATTGCTCGCTGCGGTCAAATCGATAGGCCGCACCTGGAAATTCTGCCATAACCTCATCTGCAATACTTATTAATCTATTGGCATACGAATTCATCTTTTCTGTGTCGTGATCTCGTAAAATAAATTGAACTGTAGCTTCTTCCAAACCTCCCTGAATCGAAACCGGATGAACGAAACCATCCCTTCCAGAAGTGGTTTCAGGTGACCATTCTTCCTTCGGTAATCGCGAAACAAATGCCGAGGCGAGTTTAATTGCATTTACCATTTTTCCTTTCGCATATCCTGGATGTGCACTTACACCAGTAAAAACGAACTTCATTCCATCGGCTGAAAAGGTTTCGTCTTCGATATCTCCTAAAGGTCCGCCATCTAAGGTATAACCATATTTAGCCGTAATTTTATTCATGTCAAGATAATCTACTCCTCTTCCCACCTCCTCATCTGGCGTAAACAATACTTGAATATCTCCGTGAGGAAATTGTTTTGTTGTGAGCTGTTGAACAAAATCCATTATAATCGCTATTCCCGCTTTATCGTCTGCTCCCAAAAGTGTCAGACCACTCGCTGTAATCAGATCATCTCCGATTTTTTCCTTCAAATATGGATGCCTTTCAATGGTGATCACCTGCGAAGGATCATCTGGCAAAACAATGGGTGCTCCGTTATAGCAAAGGTGGAGAATTGGCTTAACATCTGTTCCGCTGCAATCAGGTGCAGTATCCATGTGGGAGCAAAGCAAAATGCATGGTGCGTTTTGGTTCGTGGTGTTTCCAGAAATAGTCGCTATGACATATCCATTGTCGTCCATTTCTACTTGTTTCAAACCGAAAGCGCGTAATTCTTCCGTCAATAATTTTCCCAGATTTTTCTGTTTTTCAGAGGATGGAAAGGAAGTGGAATTTGGGTCTGCGGTTGTGTCGATTTGTACGTAGCGCATGAAACGTGAGGCAATATGCTCCATAATTTTAAATTAGGAGCGAAAATTACATAAAAAAAGGAAGTTTAAACCCTAAAATTTATTGTTTTATAAAGCGAATAGGTAGAGTAGCCTTATCCAAATACACATAATAAATGCCCGTTTTTAGAAATTGAATGGGTACTTGGGTTCGTTCGTCTGTAATAATATCCTGGTGATGAACATTTCCGTCTTCCGAAACAATTTTAAATTTTTGGTTAACAAAACTAGTATCTACTACAAGTTCAATAATATCTGCCGCCGGATTAGGTTTAACTCGAGCAGCAACAAAAAATGTTTCTGTTACTTGAGAATATACAGGAAGAGTAACGATAAAGCAGCCAGAAATAAAAAGGAATAGCATAGCTAAAAACCCCATTAGTATTGGGAACTGAGTCGCTATATCTCTTAACCAGTTTTTTTGATCTCTTGGAAAAGAAAATGAAAAAAGGCCAATTAAGAATAATAAAGAAGAGACAACTGCCATGGTGTTTTTTTCGTTAAACGCATAGCTATTACATTTGTAACAAATTCTTAAATTTTTTCCATGCATGATATTCAAACTTCAGGTGATGTTCACACATTAGTAAGTGTTTTCTACAACAAAATCATGGACGACAAGTTACTCTCTCCTTTTTTTACAAAATTAGACTGGGATGAGCATTTACCGAAAATGGAAAAATTCTGGCGTTTTATTTTATTGGAAGAAACAGGATACACCACCAACGTTACAGAAAAGCACCTACAAATGCACTTATCCGCTATACATTTCAAGCAATGGATAGCGTTATTTAATGAGGCAGTGGATGAATTATATGCAGGTGAAAATGCTGAGAAAGCAAAGCAGCGTGCTGCACTTATTGGGTGGACTATTCAAAGCAAAATGAACTAATTGAGTTCTAACGCTTTCTCAATCTCCCAATTGGCTCTAATGGTGGTGGCTTCTGGGAAAAAGAATATGCGTTCCGGTTGGGTATTCGTTGCAGGATTTACAGGATCCCATTCACCATTTTCATTGGCGTCTTCAATGAGTTGAATATCGTATTTTCCCGGTAATAATCGCTTAAATCGAACGTATGAACCCTTCACTGTTTGTTGTTGTGCCAATTTTCCATCCTTCAGTAGGCGCACAATATATTTTCCTTCGCGATTAATTATCACTTTTAAAATACCTAATTCTCGCTCTGCTTTTATTTCGAAGGGTATTTGTTGATTAAGGTTGGTTGAGCCAGAAAGTCCTGTTAGAGCACCTTTAGGACAGTCAAGAAAAAACTTGCCACTTTGAGAGGCGAAACCATCAATTCGAATTTTCTGTTTTACGAAATTGACTCGAACTGGTAATTTAGTGCTATCTGAAAGAGATTTTACACTGATTTTTGTTGCCTCTATTGAACGAATAAAATCATTCACCTCAAAATAAACCTCGTCTGAATTCAAGCGGGAAGACTCATTGTAACTAACCTTTAATGGTATTGCTTTTCCCGTTCTGCTCACCATTTGGGTTAGTGTATCTCCTCCTATTATTAATGAAAATTGTTCTTGTTGTATTGGCGAAATAGCAAGGACAAGTGAATCTTTTTCTCTGTAGATCTGGTCCTCAGGTATTGACTTGCCATCAAGTTGAAGAATATTTTGCTGAGAAATAGGAACGTGTAGCGCAAAAAGACCGGGAGGAATAAACTTCTTGTTCCTAATTTTATCCATAGCCCGTGGTGTCGAAATTACCAAAGAAATTGTGTCCTTACTTCCATTTTTTAAGGTTCGAAAAGTTGATTCAAACCCCTGCTTTTCAAGTGAGTCTAAGGAAAGGTTGTTATTTTCATCATCGAACGCCTTTACAACATATACCCCCGCTTTAATTGCATTAATCTGAGCCATTCCATAGTTGTCGGTGCGCGCGAAGTAAC
>JBIJBD010000031.1:0-17875 GCA_044345395.1 Crocinitomicaceae bacterium
TATTGAATTTCTCTAACAATTCTTTACCTGAAACAACTGTAGGAACAAAACTAATAGGCTTTAATATTTGTCCTATTTTCTCTGGGTTTTGAAAAAAATCAAAGCTGTGTACATAGCCAATAATATTATCAATATCTTCTCGAAAAACAATAATTTTTGATAATCCTTTCTCAATAAACAATTGTTTTACAACTGCCGGAGATTCTTCAAGTTCAACTGCTATAATCTCCGTTCTTGGTATCATACATTCTCTTGCCTTGAGTTTTGAAAATTCAAGCGCATTTTTAAGAATAACCATCTCATTTCCTAATTTCTCCTCAGATTTCATGCGCGATGAAATATCGTCAACATAATGTTCAAGGTCTACTTTTGAAAAAACTTTTTCCTCCACTTTACTTTTTTTGCCCCCAAGAATTAGAAATGAATTGGTTATGGACAAAATAATTTGGGTAGGCAAATACATCAAAATATAGCAACAGAAAAGTGGTAATAGCCCAACACTTAAAAACCAATTCGGGTTTAGTTGAACAACAGCCTTCGGCAAAAATTCAGCTGTGATCAATACGAGCATGGTTGATAAAATTGTTTGATTTAACAATAACCAAAAGTCACTGTTCACTCCCCAATTAACTAAAATTGGATCTAGCAATTGAGCCATCGAAATTCCATATACTACTAAGGCCACGTTATTTCCTAGTAGCATCATCGCAATCATTGTCGACTCTTTCTTGTAAAGTATTTTGAGTAATGAGGAACGAAAACCATTCTTTTGAATTTGCAATTCAACTTTCAGACGATTTGATGATAAATAAGCCAATTCCATTCCGGAAAAAAATGCGGAAGCAAGTAGGGAGAAAAGAATAAAATATACGGAATTGATTTCCATATTAGAGTACGTCAAAGCCTAAATCCTTTCGGTAATAAGCACCCTCAAAACTAATCTTAGAAATAGAATCGTACGTTTTTTCGAGCGCTGCATCTAAATTTCGGCCATAAGAAGTTATTGCCAACACACGACCACCATCTGTTAGAACGGATGGTCCATCGGATGAAGTGCCTGCATGAAAAACGAGACTTTCTACAATGGCATTCAGACCATATATGTTTTTTCCTTTCTCGTAGGCTTCCGGGTAACCCCCAGAGACCATCATTACTGTTGCTGCACTCTTGTCATAAAATTCAATATCACGTTCAGAAAGTGTATTAGTCGCAACCCCTTCAAAAAGATCTAAAATGTCCGATTTAAGTCTAGGAATTACAACCTCAGTTTCTGGATCACCCATTCGACAATTGTATTCAATTACATAAGGGTCTCCTTTAACATTTATTAATCCAAAGAAAATAAAACCTTTATATGGAATCATTTCTTGCTTTAACCCCTTAATTGTAGGGACAATAATTCTATTGTGAACCTTATCCATAAACGCAGCATCTGCGAAAGGCACGGGTGAAATTGCGCCCATACCTCCTGTATTGAGACCCGTATCACCTTCACCGATGCGTTTATAATCTTTGGCTTCAGGCAACAATTTGAAAGACTCCCCGTCGGTAAGGACAAATACACTGAGCTCAATACCTGTCAGGAATTGTTCGATCACTACTTTTTTACTCGCATCACCAAATTTTGAATGATTTAGCATACTAGCGAGTTCTGATTTTGCTTCTTCCAACTCTTTGATGATCAAAACTCCTTTACCAGCAGCCAAACCATCTGCTTTTAAAACATACGGACCTTTCATGTTATCGAGAAATTTCAACCCCTCATTCAAAGACTCCTGTGTGAAGGTGGCATATTTTGCCGTTGGAATATTATGTCTTGACATAAATTGCTTCGCAAAATCCTTACTACCTTCGAGTTGCGCCCCTTGCTTACTCGGACCAATTACAGGGATTTTCCTGAGCTCAGAATCCTTAAGAAAAAAATCGTAAATACCAAGAACCAAAGGTTCTTCCGGACCAACAACGACTAAATCAATAGAATACTCTAGCACATGTTTTTTGACTGCTTCAAAATCTGATGGAGAAAAAGATAAATTTTTTCCATGGTTGCGAGTACCCGCATTTCCTGGAGCAATAAAGAGCTCATCTAACATTGAACTTTGTGAAATTTTCCATGCTAATGCATGTTCTCTCCCTCCTGACCCTAGTAATAATATTCTCATGAACAGTGTGCTAAAATTGATTCAAATAATGCCAAGCCATCCCTATTATTCAACTGAACATCAGCTGCTCGTTCAGGGTGCGGCATCATGCCAAAAACATTCTTTGTTTTATTTGTTATACCGGCAATATTATTGATTGAACCATTTGGATTTACTTCAGGCTGTGCGATACCTTCGTTGTTCACATAGCGAAAAAGTATTTGATCTCCATCTTCCAATTCTTTAATTACATCTTCAGAAGCGAAATACCTACCCTCTCCATGTGCAATTGGGATTTTGTAACTGCTATTTTTCGATAAATCTTTCGTAACAGCAGCGGTACTTGACACAGGGGATAATAAAACATTTTTACAAATGAAACGCTGGTTGTTATTGTGAAGAAGCGCTCCATCCAACAATCCGGACTCTGTTAAAATTTGAAAGCCATTGCAGATTCCCAATATATATCCTCCTTTATTCGCATGATTAACAACCTCATTCATAATGGGAGAAAATTTAGCTAAGGCTCCTGATCTCAAATAATCGCCATATGAAAAACCACCTGGTAAAACAACCATATCTACGTTTTGTAAATTTGAGTCTTTGTGCCACAGCGAAACAACCTCTTGCCCCAAGAGATCATGCAATACGTAAACCATGTCTTGATCGCAATTCGACCCTGGAAAGGTAACAACACCGAACTTCATTCTTTTTTTGCTCAAAAATAAGGACAAATAAAGCGTGAAAAGCGAATACTAAATGAAAAATTTCAACATTGAATACAACATACAGATGTAAAAAACGCCTGTAGATAATAGACCATAGGTTTTGTGTAAAAAACTATATGTTAATAAACTTGTCAAGAATAACATGGCGATACTCAAATCATTCAATCCATGCTTCCACAACAAAGACATTACTCCAACAAACAAACCCATCAGGACAAAAAGCCAAAGTGATTGAATTTGTTTTTTCAAACGTACCGATGATTTTTGCAATTTCATGCGAAGGCTAAAGTATGATACAATAATCATAAGGCCGTAAGCCAACAAAGTCCATAAAAAATCAGCTAATTGACTAAAAACAATCATCGTATCAAATTCAATTAATCGCTCCAGATTAAACCACCAGAGATAAGTCAGGCAGTAAATAAATGGCAGTGAATAACCGAAAAACGCTAATAGTATTTCTCTTAAAGAAAAAGATCGAAAAATTAGCAAAGCGAAGACAAAAAAAGGAAAGAACAGAAGCAGTAAAGGCTGTAAAGTTGATGCCAAGCCAATGAAAAGGAACGCATTAAAGACATTTCTCCGAACATCAATTTGCTGTTTCATGGTAAAAAACTGCATCAACATAGCGGTAAATAGAAAATGAACACATAATGTATAATCAAAGTGATAAAAAGCCGTGTAGAATGACATGGCAACAACGTAAAGCAACGAGGTTAAGTAAGAATTCTTTTCAAGAAACTGATGGCTATTGTACAGGTAATTTAAAAAAATAGCATTTCCGAAAACAAATATCCCAGAAAGAACATAACTGATAGCAAGCGGAAAGGATAAAATTCCCCATAGTCCAAAATCATGTGAAACACCGTTTTCTTGACCCGACAGCCAATGAAAATACTGGAAAATGCCGACCAAAAATGGAAGCAAAAATAAGACTCCTATACGATTCCCTAAAAACAATCGGATCATGAAGCGAAATTATCTATTCTTCGATAAAAATTAGGCCTTTGTGAATAATTAAAAAACGTTTAAACATTTTTTCATTAAATTTTTAAGGTAAGCAACTTGTTAAACTTCGAAAAATCATATATTTGCGTCCCAAAATTACACGTAATGTCAACGGAAAAAAATAGATATTCAGACGCCGAACTTGAAGAATTCAAAGAATTAATTTTAAAAAAATTGAAAGAAGCAAAGGATGATTATAATTTATTAATTGGTTCTTTATCACACAATGATGATCATGGAACTGATGATACGGGAAGAACTTTCAATATGATGGAGGATGGATCTGAAACGCTGTCTAGAGAAGAAGTTGCTCAACTTGCAGCGAGACAGGAAAAGTTCATTCAAAATTTACAGGCTGCTTTGGTTCGTATAGAAAATAAAACATATGGCGTTTGTAGAGTAAATGGGACATTAATACCTAAGGAACGTCTTCGCTTAGTACCACATGCGACTATGAGTATCGATGCAAAAAATTCGCAACGATAAGTGAAAAGACAGCTTACACTTGTAGGGGTTCTCGTCCTAGTTTTGTTGATTGCAGATCAGTCCATTAAGTTGTATATCAAATCGAACTTTTTACCTTGGGAATATCACAACATTCTTGGGGAATGGTTCAAATTACGTTATACTGAAAATCAAGGAATGGCCTTCGGTACTACTTTTGGATCAGCTATGTGGCACAAACTTGCCTTGAGTATTTTCAGGTTAATTGCCGTTTTTTTTATTGCTTACTACATCATTCGAGAAGCGAAAAAAGGAGTAAAAACAGAATACTTGATTGCCATATCTTTAATATTTACAGGAGCAGCCGGTAATCTCATTGATTCTATGCTTCACGACTACATCTTTCCATTTAATCCATGTCATCAGTACAGTTGGATGGAAGGTACTGGAAACTTTGAAAAATGTGGTGATTTCCCTGAAGCATTCGAAGTGCGTCATCATGGATTTCTCTTAGGTAGCGTAGTTGACATGTTTCAATTTGACCTAACATGGCCGAATTGGATGCCTTTGGTGGGTGGAAAGGAAGTATTTCCTGCAATTTGGAATCTTGCGGATGCCTGTATTTCAATTGGCGTATTTATGATGGTAATTCGTCAACGGGTTTATTTCCCGAAAAAGGAAGAATCCTAAAAATTCCATTTCATACTTCGATCATCTAGGATAGCGAATGATATTTTATAATCAGCACGAATAGGCATTTTATTTCCCGCTGATAACACACCATAAAAGCCAATCCTCAACCGTCTTCGAGAAATTTTAAAGCTCCTCTCTAAACCTGCAAGAGCCTCAACATGTAACCAATCATATTCTTTAACATACAAGGCTCCTGCACCCAATACTAGGCCTAATCTCGTTTTTTTCATGAAAGGAATTTTATTAATAATGGCACTATTGTCGTGATGGACAAGGTGAAGCTCCATGGAATAATCAGTTGTTCTAAGCAAGGTGTCTAACCCTTGAAACGAATATAATGGATTTGAGAACCAAATAGGGTCGCTTCTCCGTTGAAATTTAAAATCTGGCTCGTAAAGATTACGGGTAGATAAAAATTTACCAACAGAAAATCGGTAATTGGTTGTACCAATTGTACCAATTTTGAAGGCCTGCTGTATATCGAATTGAACATACTCATGATCGACATCACTCCCAAAAACAGTGGGAATTCCACGCTCATAATTTAAATAGAATGTTGGCCAAGCAGAACCCAAAATAACTTTCCGATAAGGTTCCCTCATAAACTTCTGCCCAGGTGTGTAAGAGAAGGTAATATCGGTTAAAAGAGCTTGGTAAGAATTAAAGTCCACAAAATCTGTATTCGGAATCCATTGATCAAAAAAAGTAACTTTATTTAATCCTTTAAGAGACCTTCGTTCAGAAAATTCTGCACTTAAATCCACGTAAAAGCCATTAAACAATTCATACTCAAATGAAGTTCTCATCTTCGTTGCTTCGATGAAATTTTCCCGTTTATAAATTTGAGTAATCGCATCGTAACCTCTTATTACATCAAAATCATGGTTAATTGACCAACGAATAAACCCTTGATGAAAAGGATCGAAACGATATTTCCACCATGTATCACCTTTGACATCATTATTTAAAATTCCGTATGAAATACGTGTGTAAGAATCCAATGTGCGTTCATCCTTCCACTTCTTAAAAAAATCGAAATTGGGTGTAATTCTGGGACCACCGATAAACATGGGTTGAACAACAGTGGCTAATGATCCTATCGTCCATTGGTACTTTTCAGCCCTATTTCTATGATCAATGCCAAACCATAAAATTTTTAAAGCGGTAACTTTATTGAATATCGCATCCACAGAATCAAGGTACTCTTTTCTATTTTGCGCATCACGTATACTATCCTTGGCTTTGATGAATCGTATTTCCTCTTCCGAGAGCACCAATTGACGCTTATCAGACCAGAATGCTGTATCTTTTTCATACGCCTCTTTGGTTGTTACCGCCACCTCGTTGTTAAAATACTTTTTATTAAAATTAATTTCAAAATCATAATTACTAAATACGACCTCCGTTACACAATTAGATTTTTCTCCGCCGTAAGCACCTCCGTATTTAAATACTTGTTTATCGAGGAGGCAAAGTGTATCGCCAAGATGTGAAAATGTTTGCTCGATTGAAAAATAGTCATAGCGTTTTAAGTTCCCTTTATTCAACGTCAACTCTAACCTATCAATAAGCCACAAGCTATCAATGACGTAGATGTAACCTTCCAAAGTAGTTGTAGCGACATTCCTGGGGATTATTTTAATTTTAGAAATCTTTTGTCCATCGCGTTCAATTTTTTCCTCTAGTTTATATCGATAACTCAAGATACCCGGAACCGAAATTGGAGACATTATTGGATTCTCATGTAAATCATCGAGTTGCAATAGGTTCTCAAAAAAGTTGAAGTTTGCTTTTACGGTAGTAGTGTAGTATAAAAAATAATCCTTGCCTCTTAATGTATAGGCGTTTCTAATTTCCTTCACGTTGTTAACTGGCGCATACGAACGATTAAGCTGAACTTCCACAAGGTTGTAATTATCTGTCCAATCGGGTTTTTTATCAGAATTGAGAGGGTCATCGTCTTTTTTAGCATTCTCAGCTTTGGCCTTACGTTCAATTTTCTCTGTTGCCTTAATGTACACATCTACCTTGTGCTTGTTATTCCAAAGGTTCATCTGATCACGTTTATCAACAACCTTGAGCATGATATCTCTTCCTGGGTTATATTTTTTTGCCGACAACTCGATAGATCCAAGATCCTTGGCTTTTGAAGGAAATAATTGGATATCTTTGGTAACATCAATGGCTGCTATTGATATATAGGTTTCTCTATCTTCGAATCCAGGCGAAGTAACAACTAGAAAATATTCTCCCGGCATTAACGACAATTGGTACCGGCCATTTAGGTCTGCAACTGTGCGTTGACTTGCATCGTTTTTAATGAAAATTCGTGCATTCGGTATTGGCGAACCTTTTTCATCGGAAACAAGTCCTCTTGCAAATTGCTGAGCATTACCATCAATAAGTGTTAATAGAAACAACAGGACAATTAGAACTCTCATTAGGTTATAAGACAATCGAATAGGTAAATTTGTTACAATTTTTGTTTGTTTTTTTGCTTTTGATCTTCTAAAAAGGCTTGATGCTTCAAGAATCTTTTCATCATCCAAGTCTTTAAAAAATACATCCCCAAAGAGGTAAGAACAAACAAGTAATAGAATACCCATTTGTTAAATCCCTCTTTAACTCCCATGAAAGTCACCACTATAAAAACAAGTATTGCAGCTGTCAGCCAGAAATACTTCATAATGGTATTATAAATGTGCATATTCTTTAGTTTTGGTTTTTTGAATCTTTTACTAAAATCTGACCTTCAGGTTTCAGTATGGTATATTTACTGAAATCTTGTTTGGTTTTAAATCCCGTTCCAATTGCCAAGCCATCCGGTGACTTTACGATTACCTGCCCCTCGGTGTATATTGAACTGTCGGAGCGATTCCAATATAAGGCTTCAGTCTCTACCATTTGTTTTCGCTCGAAATTGTAAAATCTTACTGAGTCTTTGACATAAATCATATTTTTAACATCATTTATTTCTCCATACAAAGCGAATAAGGTGGAAACTTTTTTCCCTTTCTTATCGAAAAAATTAACTCTTAATGAATCTTTTAATTTTGTTATTTCTTGCCTTCCATTAACCTTCTCTGTGTAAGCGGCATATAATTCGATTTTTGTCTTTGCCGAATCAGCGTATACCAAGCGAAGTGATTTAGAAATCTCATCTGGCGTATTGTAATCAATGGATACCCGTTGAATTTCCGACATAGAATTTTCACAAGAAAAAAGAATTCCTGTTGCATACATAGCAACAGGAATTCTCAATAATAATCTCTGAATGTTGCTCAACTTATTTCAGCGAAACCGTTACACCCCAGCATGAAAGACTTGCAGAGGAAGGACTTCCCTCAGTGAATATTTCTGTATTTGATGGCCCCATTGCCTTATATCGAGCCGCTTTGGAACCATCGCCTGCACGTTGAGCAAGTTCTGCAGCATATAAATAATTGCATTTTCTTTCAAAAGTACTAGTGCCACAGGAATTCGCCAATTTTGCAACACAGTCAGCCGCTATTTCTAGTGCTTTGGACCTTTTAGAACCATTAATGCCCATGGCCATATTGTAAGCTCCTCTGATGTTGTCCTTCTTGAAATAAACAATTTCCAATATCTCATACTCCAACTCATCTTTTTGCGTACTACTTGTAGACATATTAATGGCTGTTCGATAAGTTGAAATTGCGTCATCATAGCGTTTTTTTGCCATTTGCAGATTTGCTTTAGCCAAGACAGCATCAATACTGTTATCCACTTTAATGATTGTATCTACAAGCATTTCATACTCCTTACTGCTGGTACAACCCTTTTCTTTCAAAATAGTCATAAAATTATTGACCGTTTTAATTTTTGCCTCTTTTTCTTGCGGTAAACTCTTCATAAATCCTGCAAGATCTGGTAAAATGTCTTCGCAAGACTTGATTAAAGTATTAAAAACACTAGTCAATGTCTCTTGAGTTTTAGGAGTCATTCCTGCATCTGTAACTAATTTACTAAAGACAAAGTAGTCATTTATAAGTCGCTTTTTAATTGCTCCTTTCATGTCATCCTTCGACGCTAAATACATTTGATAAAGGTTATTGTAATAGGTTAACAATTGTGACTCACTGAATTGAACACCATTCTTTAATGATTGCGTGTACCACTCATCCGCTTTCGCTCTGTCGATGGTTGTTGTTTTCAAATAAAAACTTGCACGTGTCAGGGAATTTTTTTGATCAAAAAACGACTTAGCATCCATACGGTTGAAAATCGATATTACCGTATCGGCAAATAAGGACTTTTTTACTTTGTCAGTTTCAGTAGCATTTGCATTTATAGCTGCTTGAGACATTCTTTCATATGCACCTTTGTCAAAATTACCGCAAATGGTTTCCGCTTTTTGGTAATAAGCTAAAGCCCCAGCAAAATTCTTCAATTTCAACTCTTCGCCTGCTAAGAACCTCATTCGGTCACATTCACGTTTTTGAATTGAGTCACTTTGGGTAAAACCAACATAACTTGTTAAAGCTATAAGACTAAAAAGTACTACGTTTTTCATATTTGTTTAGTTAATCTAGTTTACGTTTCCTAAACCATCTGTCGAAGCTAGACGGACAAAAAATTAGGCCCACTTGCATACCACCATAGGTTTCTATAAATGAATTCGTTCCATTTGTCCTTCTACCCAACTGAAAGCTCATATTTATGGATGAAAGAGACTGCTGAATCAAAATCGGAATGCCAATTCCAAATGTTGTGCCAAAATCTGACATATCTTGATTTGTGAATGTATTATTCACTGAGTAAATTCCTAAACGGTATGATAATTTTTCGGCAAACTTCAGAACCGATAAATTTTCGAATAATTCTTTTTCTGGATTAAATTGAATCCCTCCATACCAACCTTGGGATCGAGTTGTATCATAACCTAATATCTGTGATTTATTTTGTCGATATGTCCCTAAAACTTTGATTGTCGGATGAAGTTCTCTCGTTTGGATTCTCCATTTAGGTAGGTTTATTGCGTATGCCAGCCCCATTGTGAATGATTCATTCGTGTAAGCATAATCTATAGTGTCAGCAATTATCACATCATATACAGGCCTACCGTTGGCACCAATACTTACGTTTGCCAAGGATGAAACAGATCTTAGTCTTGAGACCATTGATTTTGGTTCGAAGGCAGCAGAGATGGTTAGTTTATGATTTTTCATTGGGGTGAATTCCAATAGCGAACTAGTATAAACTGAAAAATTGTTGAGCCTCATTAAGGTATTTTGCTCACCTGCCGGATAATCTGCTGTTGAAGGAAGAAGTTGTGCTCGTCTGATTTTTTCGGTCGCTCCGAAAGCATATCCAAGATTTGCCCCAACAGAAAATTTTACGCGTTTTTTATTCAGTGGCCGGTAACTCATTCCCCATAAAAACTCACTCATTCCGCCTTTACCAATATATGAATAGCGAATGGAATCAACACCCGTAAATGCATAATCTGTCACTTGATACCCTCTGTTGGCATATGGCCTTAAGCTAAAAACCATTCCTAAATTTTTTTTGACTTTAAATCCAAGGGCATATTGGTCAAGTAAATATTGTGCGCGCAACACGTCTTCGTTATTCGTCGAAAACTGTGTGATTTTACCACCCATACCAAGTGAAAACAAGGTATTACCTTGGCTTAAATAGCTGTAAGACGCTGGATTCTCTAAATTAAGTTGGGTTGAGTCTACATGAGATATACCTGAATAACCTAGTGCAGAGTAGATAGCTTGCGATTGCCATGAGCGCTCTCCAATACCATAATATGATAATGGCGAAGTCGAAAAGGACTGACCAAAACAAAATCCCCATGCTGAAATAAAAAGAATAAGAAGATTAGTTTGCATAGCGACTGTAAATGGAAAAAATTCCTTTAAGTGTTAAATTTTCGTCTGCAAAGATGTTACTTTTTTGATGGAAATCAAAATAACATGCATCACCACCTGTCACAAAAATCGTTAAGTCCGGAAATTGCTCTTCATACCACGAAATACGTTGAAGAATTTCTGCTTCCACCCCTTTCATTACTCCCGATAAAATAGCCTCCTTGGTTGAATCTCCTATCAATCGTTCATAAAACTCTTTTCTTATTAACGGCAACCTTGCGGTATAATCATAAAGTGACTTAAATCTCAAGTCAATACCTGGGGAAATACTTCCTCCACAATAAACATGCGTAGCGTCTAAAAAATCAAATTTGAGACATGTTCCTGCATCAACACACAATAAATTACCTTCTACATTAGAAATAGCCATAGCCTCTACGTTACAAAATCTATCTATTCCCAAGGTATCCGAAGAAGTATAATTAGAAGTAAATGCGGCACGAAATGAAGTATTTATCTCGACTATTTTTTTCGCCTTGCTTTGTAAAAAGTTTAAAATCTCTGGTTGCGAAACATTTGCTAAAATCAGGACTTTGTCTTTCCAATCATAGTCCTTAAATTCTGATGGACTCATCCTTTTAGCATCAATCAATTGACAGTTTTTAAAACGCCCTGCCTTTACGTGGGTATTACCTACATCCAAAACAAATATTTCCTCTTCAATCACACAGCAAAGGTAAGAATGACATTTTATTAAAAGAAAATTAAAAGTAATTTGGACTAAAAAATAAAAAATGCTTAACTTCGCTCCCTCAAACGGCTGGTACCTTAGCTCAGTTGGTAGAGCAAAGGACTGAAAATCCTTGTGTCCCTGGTTCGATTCCTGGAGGTACCACATAAAATCCCGAGATAATGCTCGGGATTTTTTTTCAGTTTCGTTGAAACTAAAATAATATTACTTTGGTAGGGTTCTTTTTGTTTTAATAATTGTTACAACTCTTTCATTTTCCACCGTTCCCCTTTTCAGAGACACTATAAACAGTCAATAATAACCTTTATGGTCTTATTCTTACTGAACGAAATCATCTATTCTATTTTGATTTATTTTAAATTGAAATTTGTATGAAATAACAAGTAGATACTTCTGTAGATTTCGTAATTTTAAACGGATCTAATGAAATTAATATGAAAATAACTTTATTCTGTTTTGCATTAGTTAGCAGCTTTTTATGCAATAGTCAGTCTACAACTATGATTGGAAATACGCAAGTAGATGTTGACACCGTTATCACAGGCTTAGATATTCCATGGGAAATAATTTATGGACCAGATAACTATATTTGGACTACGGAACGTAAAGGGATTGTTAGTCGCATCAATCCCACAACTGGTGAAAAAAGTGTGGTTTTAAATTTAACTAGCTCTGTATATCAACAATCTGAATCGGGTTTGCTAGGCATGGCTTTGCATCCAAACTTTACTACTACACCTGAGGTTTTTTTGGCATATACTTATGGTTCTTTTAATACTATACGCGAGCGATTTGTAAAATACACTTTTAATGGAAATACATTAACAAATCCAGTTACATTGATAGAGGACATTTCTGGAAATACTACCCATATAGGTGCTCGTTTTCAATTTTTACCTGACAATACCATATTAGTTTCGACAGGAGATGCACAAAATACATCTTATCCTCAAAACCTCAGCTCGTTAAGTGGAAAAATTCTTCGAATGAATCCAGACGGTTCCATTCCATCAGACAATCCAGATGCCACAAGTTATGTTTATTCTTTCGGACACAGAAATGTACAGGGTATTTGTCTTGCTCCAAACGGACTAGTTTATTTATCAGAGCACGGCGCATCATCCGATGATGAATTCCAACTTTTAGAACAGGGAAGAAATTACGGATGGCCAAATGTAGAAGGATTTTGTGATTTATCCGGTGAGCAAACATTCTGTACAGCAAATAATGTCAAGGAACCTTTAACGGTTTGGACACCTACCATTGCTCCATCTGACATGATTTGGTATGAAAATTCAAATTTTCCGGAATTAGATGGAAAAATGCTTATGACCGTATTGAAAGATAAAAAATTAATAGCTGTAGAGTTAAGTGCCGATGGAACTGAATACATTTCTCAAAATCATTACCTTACAAATCAATTTGGACGCCTTCGTGATATATGTGTAGGTCAAGAAAAAGAGATTTATTTAGCCACAAATGGTGCTTCATGGTCAAATACGAATCCAAATACACACAGTATTATTCGATTGAAAATATCAAATTCTGCGGGAATGAATGAGGAAAACTCAATTAAATTGAGTGTCTATCCCAATCCTGTAGCTGATTTTCTGTATGTTCATATGAATAAAAATCTAGATAATATTTTGGCTGAAATTACCGATTACAGCGGAAGAACTGTTGCATCCTACAATTTGGAAAACTTGAATACACCTATCTCACTTATAAAATTAGTGAAAGGGTCATACTATTTGAAATTGATTACACAAGAAGGTATTCAAGCAATGACAAGATTTATTAAAAATTAAGAATATAGGGTCATGAAAAAATTTGCTTTCACATTTTTTAGTTTATGTTTTTGTTTTATTCATCCAATTTCTCAGACCAATATTATTTTTACCAATTCTTCATCAGAGCAGGTTTTAAAAGGGAATTTCAATCCAAACACTTATCTTTCTTCAATGCCAATTAACCAACACGATGAAATTGTTTCCTACATTCAGAATAATGTGAGCCCAGACTCTTTAAAGTCATATATTCAAAAATTAGCAACTTTTGAAAATAGAAATACCGCATCTGATACCTTGTCAACAACCACTGGAATAGGGGCTGCTCGAAGATGGGCATTTCAGAAATTTTCAAGTTTCAGCGCACAAGCTGAAAATAGGTTGATTCCTTCTTATTTTCAATTTGACAGAGCAATTTGCAATGTTACGAAGCATCGAAATGTCATTGGCGTATTGCCTGGAACTGACACTTCCAATCACGAAGTGATAGTTATCGAAGGCCACATGGATAGCCGGTGCGAAAACGAATGTGATATCACTTGTCAAGCTCATGGAATAGAAGATAACGCTTCTGGTTCTGCTTTGGTTATTGAATTAGCTCGGGTAATGAGTAAATGTTCCTTCAAAAACACGTTTGTTTTTATGTTAACGATCGGTGAAGAACAAGGACTTTATGGCGCAGATGCATTTGCCGATTATTGTAATTTAAACGATATCCCTGTGAAGGCCGTTTTTAATAACGATGTAATTGGAGGAATCATTTGTGGACAGACATCTTCAGCTCCTTCTTGTCCAGGATTAAATACTATAGATTCTACACAAGTTCGAATTTTCTCCTACGGCGGCTATAATTCTGTTCACAAACAATTGGCGCGTTTTATCAAATTGCAATACAAGGAAGAATTACTTTCTCAAGTGGATGTGCCAATGATGGTAACCATTATGTCAGGTGAAGATCGTTCAGGAAGAGGTGGAGACCACATCCCTTTCCGACAGAATGGTTTTGCTGCGTGTCGATTTACTTCGGCAAATGAACACGGAGATGCTTCCAATGGACCTGGATATACAGATAGGCAACATACAACTGATGACGTTTTAGGCGTTGACACCAATTTGGATGGAACAATAGATAGCTTTTTTGTAGATTTTAATTATTTAGCGAGAAATGCCTGTATTAATGGAACAGGGGCAGCTATTGCAGCTATAGGGCCGAAAAAACCTGATTTTAATACGGCAACTGTAATTGGTCCTGGAATCATCATTCACGTATTACAAGAGGCAAATTACCCGACGTATCGAGTTGGTCTGCGTTCGGTGAATAATGACTGGGATTCGGTTTATACGATTTCAGGTTATTATGACACTATTTTTCCACCTGTTTCGAATGTGTATTATGTAAGTGTCGCATCGGTGGATGAAAATGGTTTGGAGAGTTTATTCTCAAAAGAAATTGCGATTCAAAATAGTCAGATATCTGTTCCTGAAATAGAAGAAACGACAACTTTACCTATTGAACTTTTGCAAAATAGGCCAAATCCATTTGACGAAGCTACTATAATTGGGGTATTAGTTAATAAAAATTTATCCTACAAAAAGGCTGAAATTGTTCTTTCAGATATAAATGGAAAAATTATTGAGAAACTTCCTATTGAACTAGCTCCCGGTGTGAATGAAGCATTTTACGAGCACGGTTATGGCAAAACGGGAACATTCTACTATTCTTTGGAAATTGACGGTAAGGAGATTGCACGAAAATCTATGATTTTTGCGAATTAATATATCTCATTAAAATAATTCTTTCGAAAATTGCTGAATTTCTAATTCATATTTTCTAAGCACCAAAAACAAAATCAAAATTATTGAGAAAATAATAATTGCTACACGCACAAAACACCCTTCATCCTTCATATTAGCCTCAATCAAGGCCGCGAATATACATGTTTTTACGTCATGATTTATCATTTTATTTACATATATTTAATATTATTTATACTTTTTTTAGATTTATTTGTGTAAACAAGTAATAATCAATCGCTTGTAATTAAAAAGCTTTAAATTCATTATAACTCTCAAAAAATAGCACTTTAATATCAATGAATTTTAACCTAAGAGTGCTATATATTCAATCAAATCTATAGAATATTCATTAAGGATAAGATTGAACCAACGGAATCACAAAAAGCACGTTTTAGAATTATAATCACTTAAATTTCACGTCATGAAGACAAAAACAGCACTATGGTGTATAGCTATTTCTTTGACTATTAATTTTAATTTATTCAGTCAAACAGTTATGCCAAAAGAGAATATTAAAGAGCACGTTATGAGTCACGTTAAGCCTGGCATGACTCAGCGACAAATAGATAGTTTACAAGAAATTGCTGAACATAATTCAATGCAAAACGAAGTGGAATTAAAATCTTTACTGTTGGCAGCTCAAAAAGCGAATAAAAATTCCAATCTACTAAAAACGGATAATTGCACTTCACAAAATTGGGGATTTGAAAACGGAAATACGTCAAATTGGCAAACAACCGGATGCGTTGAATTGCAAAATGGCGGCACCGATATATATAGCGGATTTCCGAAAGTGAATAGCGGAGACTATTCATTAAAGTTAAGTAATGATATGAATTGGAATTGTTTAAATTCGGCGGCAGCGAGAACTTATTCTGTTCCTTCAACAGGAGAAACTTTTATAACCATACATTTTGCTGTGAATATATTTAATTATCCACATGATGGAAATTGGGCGGGAAAATTCAATTTCAATTTATATGACGAGAACTTTAATGTATTGTCATGCCCAACATATCAAGCTTATTATTCATCCGATGAAGGTCCAGTTGGAATACCTAGCTTACAAGAGACCCCATTTCCTGCAACATTTTATAATCCTTTTGTCGCTGGTGATTTGTGGTTTAATTCTAATGTGAGTTATTCAAACTGGCATCATGTAACTATAGATTTATCTGACTATGCCGGAACTGAGGTTACCCTCGTGTTTCAAAACAGATGGTGTGCTTTTGATGTGGATTGGATTTACACATATATTGATGTTGATTGCCCAGTAAACACAAGTCTGCCTATTCCCATTTGCGCAGAAGGTGATGTAGAACTTTGTGCACCTCAAGGTATGTCTGCAAGCTATGATTGGGTATACAATGATACACCAATTGAGAATACACAAGGTTGCATAACCGTGAATGAAATTGGTAGTTATACGTTGAATTTTATGCCGATATATTTGGAATGTGCAAATACGCCATATGAAATCAACTACCAGGTAGTTGATCAACCTATTGCAGAATTTTCGGTAGCCGAATTTTGTGTAGGAGATCCTGTAATTATTGAAAACTCAAGTGAATATGCAACAAATTATCAATGGAATTACAATGGAGAGGAAATTAGTTCTTTTGCGCCAAGTATTAACTACGCAGAAGGACAAGATGAAATTATGCTCATAGCCATAACCGGTAATTGTCGAGATACCGTTATCGTGCCATTAATTGCTCATAAAAAACCTAATCCAAAATTTGATTTTCAAAATGAATGTGTTGGTGTTCCCTATAAAATTGTGAATAAATCTGACGATCCTGAAAATGGACCATTGAATGTTTTCTGGAATATTTCAACCAATTATCAGGGTACTAACTGGCATCCTGAATTCACTCCAGAAAATGACGAAACATTTGTTATAGCTTTAGATGTGACCAATCAATTTGGTTGTACTGCTGGTATTCAAACAAAAGCAAAAGCATTTCCATTACCAAAAGCTCATTTCAGTCAATCGGAAAATTCATTACTAGAGAATGCAGCAATGGTATATTTTCAAGATGAATCATCTCCAGATGTTACAACTTGGCAATGGATGGTTAATGACCGAAACGAATACAATGGCAGTGATTTTTACCACGAATTTGAAGGTGCAGGTATATTTTCAATCGTACTTATTGTTGAAAATGAGTTTTCTTGTCGAGATACAGCACATAATCAAGTTGAAGTAAGTCCTACCTTGACAGTTTATGTGCCAAATACCTTTACTCCAAACAGTGACGAACACAACAATCTATTTTTTCCAGTATTTTCTGGGTCAAATTTGGATAGAAAAAGTTATTCTTTTCAATTATTCAATCGATGGGGTGAAATCGTATATCAAAGCACGGATTTAAATGAAGGATGGGATGGCACGAAAAATGGCAGCGCCTGTGCACAAGGAACCTACAGCTGGAAAATAAACTACAAGGAAATAACTAGTGATAAATTTAAACAAGTAGTTGGGCATGTAACCCTGGTGAGATGATACTCACCGGGTTCCAAAAATGGCACTTCCAACTCTCACCATCGTACTACCTTCTTCAATAGCAAGAGAATAATCACCACTCATACCCATTGAAATTGTAGAAAAATAGGGTGCATTGCCGAAATATTCAGATTTTAATTCGTTAAATATGTTGCGAAGCGTCTTAAATTCATTTCTTAT
>JBIJBD010000168.1:0-4838 GCA_044345395.1 Crocinitomicaceae bacterium
CCAACTCTTCGGATTGAAAAACACCTCCTCCAAAAGCATGAAAATCTGTGTAATTGGTTAAATTAACTAAGTTAAAATGTACAGTAGAGCTAGATCTTTTGTCAATTAGACCAAAACCGATTTTTTCGAAGGTATAATTTTGAATTCTACTCCCAGAAATGTCTGCGAATTTTCCAGCAAAAGGAGCGTTTCCAAAAAAGGCAAGATGGTAAGCATCTTTACTGAAATTAGACGTTAAATAAGTGGCTGCACCAATTTTCAAAGACCAACCCAAGCGCTTATTTCTTAAAAAGTTACTTTTTGTATTCCGATAGCTGACCTCTGACTGAATATCTGAATAAAATAGATTGACATTCTTCATCCGATTCAAATTCTGTTCTTTAATGTCATTCGAAATATCGCCTCCGTAAAATAGTTTTGACACCAAATTTCGATGCAATGAATTTCCGTTGTATTGAGCTCCTGCATCGAACCATATTTCAGTTGAATTATCAGTTAAAGTATCTTGAGCAACTGGTAACCAATTTTGCGTCATACCCTTTAACGATAAACATGAGATAAAGAAAATGAGCAAAACGTAATTCATCAATACACGATTTTTGATTGCATGATAGCACTTAGTTTAACGGAAACATATGCTCCATAAGGAATTGAAACGGGTATATTGGCTCCTGTGTTAATATCGGGAGAATCGACTCTTAACTCGGCTATTACTTTTTTAATTGAATTAAGCTGAGTGATTATTTCTTCTGATAAATTAAACTGAACAGTAGAAGTCTTTTCTTTCAGACCAGTCTGCGGATTTATAACACCCATTTCCGAACTCGAAATCTGTGCATCTCCAATAACCGTAAATAAAATGTCGCCAGCTTCATTGGCTAGGTACAATACGGGAGAAACAGCGTATGGAAAGGCATTTGAGGCTTTAAGTTTTATAATGCCTGAGGTGAGATGAGATTTTGAAGTATTTTGTGATAAATATAAATTAAAGGTGTCTCTCAACGTCAACCCATCACTTCCTATCGTCATTGGCATCTGTGTACTCACTTTTAATTTAATTCTACTATTTGGAAAAATCTCGTCGGTACTCCCTGAAATATTACCCCAAGGATTCAATTGTAATTGGTAACCTAATTCTTGATTTCCTCCCAAATTCTCTACATATTGCTCCATATTGCTATTGGAGGGCGTGAAATTTAGGATTGAACTAGATGGCGCTATGTTGTTCCATGAACCTGAAGCAGCGTTAAGAAGAATTGGATTATTCAAGAATGACGAAGACAAGAAAACTGAATTTCCTTGGGAATTTGTGTTTTTTGCATATGTCAATGACGCTCGCATTGCTAATTTCATCCCATTCTCTATTTTAAATTGAAAATCCGAAGAGGGAATATCAATATTTCCTGAAACAATATTTGATAAATAAGGCACTGTAAATTGTGAGGTATCGCTTATGGTAGCGGATCCAAAATAACCTTTTGCATAGCTCAGTCTCAAGTCAGTTAGCTTAGCCTGAAAGGTAAAATCATGGTTTGTAGTTACATTCGTAACGGGTCCGTTTGGATCTGTTTTAATGCTTAAACGCGACTGTAATTTGTTATAATTTAGTCCTGACTGTGCAGTTAAATCTAACTCATAATTGGAAATATCAAAACTTGTCTCGGCATAAGAAGGAGATGCAATACTTCCGGCTGGGACAATGAATTCATGAGTCAAATTCACGCCTCCCTGTGTCACGCCCGGCATCTCAATGGTAAAAATTACACCTGTATTTAATGGATTAAAAACTTTTAAATCAATTCTACCAGAGGATAATATCGCTTTTTTCAGAATAACATCACCCAAAGCCAAAGGATGTTCCTCAATTGAATTTACAAACTGAGAACCGGGTTGTACGTTACTTATATTCAATGTTGGACTAAAAACTTGGGAAATCGTTGTGTCCGGTATCTTGACGACATCGTTTATTCCAATATTTAAAATCGTTCTTGTCAGGTCAAGGTTTAATGAGCCGGGTATTACTGAAACTAAAGTAGAATCATTGTAAAAATTCGATAAATCAATGGTATCGCTGGCAATCGGAGAAACTAATTCTTGTTCCCAGGTTGTGGGTTGTTTCTTACATGAACTAATCAAATAAAGAATAACAAATACACCAAGGAGAAGTCGCATGATGGCTAATTTAGTGAATTTCGCGAATAGTACAATTACTTATTTACATCTTTAAGTCGTATTATTCTGCCTAATTCAGAAGTGTAGATTATTCCTTTCTTGTATGGAATCATAGAAAAACATTTCTCTTCTGAAATTGAATACCAATTTCGACCAAAATCTGATGAAAAATCAACACCATTGGTTCCTCCACAAAACAACAAGTTACTTTTCTCATTATATATTACCACGGACCTATATCCTCTTGGCGAAACTTCCGGGGTTATCCAAGTACTATCAGCATTGATTTGTAAAAAAGAATTGCTTTGTTTCTCGTTCGGAAACAAGTAGTCACCACCAACCATAACTTTAGTGACCAAATTTGATTTATTTAGAACAGATAAGGAATACGCCCCACAACTTTCACATGATGAAAATGGAAGCTCATGAACATTCCACGTTAATCCATAATCTGTGGAATGAAATAAACGAGAATCAAGTCCACCAGAAACAAAATACCAATCATTTCTGGAAACATGGACAGTAGTTCCGCTTGCTGCAAAAGCAGCTTCTCCATTATTTGAAGCAAGGTTAGGTAATTTTTTCCACTCGCCCGATGCACTTAAACTGTAAAGAGAAAACTCACCATCGACAGGATCTCCCATCAACAAACCTTTTTTTTTAGAAATACTAAATCCATCTAAAAATACGTTTTGACCGCTTGATTCAAAAGTTTGAATTCTTTCTAATTTATACTTTCCGAATAATCCCTTTTTAAAGCAAATCATTCGCCCGAGATTTCCGGTTTGCATCACGTGTAATTTCCTTCCAACCAACTGAATATCTCGAATTTCAGGAAAGCTGTCTGTTGAAATAAAAAAAGATTTTTTTCCTTTTACTTTATAAATATTTCCAAGATTGGTACCGATAAAAATAGTTTTTCCTTTACTACATATGGCGCGGGCATGTTCGTTCGGTTTACCGAAAACAAAAGGTTTTTGAGCACTAAGGGTATTAGGACAGAAAATCACCAAACAAAAGGCGAATTTCAAAAGATTTTTCATCAAACGCGTTCAATTACAGTTGCATACCCTTGTCCTACTCCGATACACATGGTTACCAATGCGTATCGTTTTCCAGTTTGTTGAAGTTGGCGAGCAGCTGTCAATAATATTCTTGCTCCAGACATTCCAAGAGGATGCCCTAAAGCAATCGCTCCTCCATTGGGATTGATACGTGGGTCATTATCTGCAAGTCCCATCGCTCGTGTGCAGGCTAATACTTGTGCAGCAAAAGCTTCGTTTAATTCTAAAACATCCATATCGGCTAAGTTCAATCCTGCTCGTTCTAGTGCTTTTTGAGATGCGTAAACCGGACCTATTCCCATAATGCGGGGTTCAACACCAGCAACTGCGGCACTCACAATTCTTGCCATCGGTTTCAAGTTATGTTTTTTTAAACCCAATTCTGAAGCGATTAAAAGAGCTGCTGCACCATCATTCAAGCCGGATGCATTGCCCGCAGTTACGGTCCCGTCTTTTTTGAAAGCTGGCTTTAAACTAGCTAATGTATCCATTGTGGTTGATACTCTGGCAAATTCATCCGTTGTGAATTGAATTGGATCTTTCTTCTTTTGAGGAATCGAAACGGCAGCTATTTCACCATTAAAAAACCCGTTTTCTTTTGCTTTCGCTGCTTTTTCCTGTGACCAACATGCAAAACGGTCTTGCGCTTCACGTTCTATACCGTATTTCTCCACCAAGTTCTCAGCAGTCATTCCCATGCTGTCAACTCCGTAAATTTCCTCCATTTTAGGATTAATAAAGCGCCAACCGAAAGATGAATCAAACATTTGGGCATCTCTACCAAACGCAGATGATGTTTTAGAAATTACCCAAGGACCACGTGTCATGTGCTCTACACCTCCAGCAATGTACAAATCTCCAGCGCCATCTTTTATGGCTCTAGCCGCATTCACCACAGCCGCCATACCTGATGCACATAATCGGTTGACCGTTTCTCCTGCAACCTCAACCGGAAGTCCTGCAAGTAGTCCTGCCATTCGGGCGATATTTCGGTTGTCCTCACCTGCTTGATTTGCACATCCTAAAATTACATCTTCAACTTTAGAAAAATCTAGATTTGGATGCCTGTCCATCAGCGCTCGAATGGCATGTGCCGCCAAGTCATCAGCGCGAACTCCTGACAGGGTTCCTCCAAACGATCCAATGGGTGTTCGCACGCCATCAACAATAAACACTTCCTTCGACATAAATTCAATTTTTGACGAAAATACGATTTTCATTTGAGTTCGTGTTAACCAATCATTTGTTACTTTTGGGTAAAGAATAAATATGCTATCCACTAGTCACCTTCTGTTCTTCCAAGACCTTCTTGGAAAGCGCTCTATCACAGATATAGCGATGAGGAACAACTATGGTTCCGACGAAACTGAGGACCTTAATTTCCCGCCGGCGATAGTGCTAAAACCTGAAACCGAATTAGAAGTATCAGAAATTATGCGCTACTGTCATGAGCAACATATTCCTGTAACTCCTGCTGGTGCGCGCACAGGATTGAGCGGTGGAGCATTGTGCGATCACGGTGGTGTACTCATTTCAATGGAAAAATTCGATAAAATCATTGAACTTGATGAAAAAAATCATCAAGTTACTGTAGAACCCGGT
>JBIJBD010000005.1:0-33409 GCA_044345395.1 Crocinitomicaceae bacterium
TACGCGTTTAAGCACCTCTGAAACCTTTGAATCTGGAGTTCTTGAAATTACTTCTCGACTGATAAGACTGATGTTATTTGGGGTCATACGAATCATTCGAATATTATCGACTGTTCCATCTCGCTTAACTTTACCCTGTAGAGTAACCGGTCCCAATTGAGAAGCTTTCTCCAGTTTTAGGTCCATGATTAAATTTTCATTTTCTTTCAATGAAACATCCAAAAGTAAATTGTTATATTCATTATATCTGACATCTATCTTATAGGTGCCCGCAGGAAGACCTTTGATGCTATATTTACCTTCGATATCTGAGGTAGCTCCTTTACCTGAACCCGGAATTACCAACTTAACACTAAATAATTTTTCACCAGTTAAAGCGTCAGTTATTACTCCATTGATACTTGCATTTTGCCCATAAATTGCGTGAGACGCACACACCAACAAGAAAAAAACCAGCCCATTTATTACTCCTTTCATATATCTATTTTATTGCTGCAAAGGAAGGGCATTGCCATAATTCTGAAATTAATCAAAGGTTATGTTTTTGTTAATTGAAATGTGTAATTTCTTAACATTGAATTAACATTGAAAACTTATTGAAATTGTTAATAGAAATAGATTAAGTAAATTACTAAATACATGTAATTTTGCACTTTATTTTCAATTATGGGTGAAACGAAAAAGATAAAATCGGCGTTAATTTCTGTTTTTTCTAAAAATGGGTTAGAGCCAATCATAAGACAACTGCATTCTAATGATGTAACTTTATACTCAACTGGCGGCACACAAAAATTTATTGAAGAATTACTGATTCCTGTTACACCGGTGGAATCTTTAACGCAATTTCCTGAAATATTAGGGGGCCGAGTAAAGACACTTCATCCAAAAATATTTGGTGGTATTCTGAACAGAAGAGGACTGAACGAAGATCAAGAGGCAATTGAAACCTATGATATTCCTCAAATTGATTTAGTTGTTGTAGATCTTTATCCATTTGAAGAGACTGTTGCATCAAAAGCCTCTCATGAGAATATCATTGAAAAAATAGATATTGGAGGTATATCGCTTATTCGCGCAGCCGCGAAAAATTACCAAGATGTTGTAATTGTATCTTCGGTTTCACAATACGAACACCTGCTTGACTTATTGAAAAGCCAGAATGGAGCAACCACCTATTTTCAACGAAAAAAATTGGCAGGAGAAGCTTTTCACATCTCTTCACATTATGACACTTCGATTCACTTATATTTCACCAATGATGAAAGTAATTATTTGAAAATAAGCGAACAACAAGAAGAAACTCTTCGTTATGGCGAAAACCCTCATCAGCGGGGTTGGTTTTTCGGTGATTTGTCCGCACTTTTTGACAAACTTCATGGTAAAGAACTGTCTTACAATAATTTGCTCGACGTAGATGCCGCTGTTAATTTGATGAATGAATTTAAATCGGACGGGCCAACTTTTGCAATTTTAAAGCACAACAATGCCTGTGGAATCGCCACGAAAAACACGATCAAAGAAGCATATGAGGCAGCCCTTTCAGCAGATCCGGTAAGTGCATTCGGCGGTATTTTAATTTCAAACGCATACATTGACCAAGAAACTGCAGCGTTAATAAACGAGTTGTTTTGTGAGGTGCTAATTGCTCCGGGATTCGACAAATCCGGGCTTGACTTGTTAAAATCGAAGAAAAACAGAATCATTCTCCTTCAAAAACAAGTTGAATTTGGTCAAAAGCAAATTAGAACAGCATTAAACGGATTTTTAGTTCAAGACAAGGATCTTCAATCAGAAACTGAAGTTAATCTGACAACAGTCACAAAAAAAGATGTTTCATCAGATGAAATTTCTGATTTATTGTTTGCGAACAAAATTGTAAAACATACGAAATCTAACACAATCGTTTTAGCCAAAAACAATCAACTTATAGCTAGTGGAACTGGTCAAACCTCCCGTGTAGACGCCTTAACACAGGCTATTCATAAAGCCAAATCGTTTCAATTTAGTTTACATGGTGCCATAATGGCAAGCGACGCATTTTTTCCTTTTCCTGACTGTGTTGAAATTGCGCACAAAGAAGGAATTCGATCAGTTATTCAGCCGGGAGGCTCTGTAAAGGACCAATTATCTATCGATTTTTGTAACGAGAACGACATGGCGATGGTTTTTACTGGTGTTCGTCATTTTAAACACTAATTTTTTAAATTCAACTGAACTTTTATATCTTTACAACTTATACGGAGACTTGATTCTGCGATTTTGCAAAAAGAGAGCTCTTTTATTATTTAAAGTGGGAACACGAAATGGGATTATTTAGCTTTTTAACTCAAGAAATAGCCATAGACTTAGGTACTGCCAATACACTGATTATTTGGAACGACAAAGTAGTGGTAGATGAACCATCAATAGTAGCAAAGGACATTCAGTCTGGAAAGGTAGTGGCAATTGGGAAAAAAGCGCAACAAATGCATGGTAAAACCCATAAACTAATTGAAACCGTAAGACCACTCAAAGATGGTGTTATTGCTGATTTCCAAAGCGCGGAGCAAATGATTCGCGGAATGATTAAAATGATAAATCCTGGAAGAAGCCTATTTAACCCTACCCTGCGTATGGTTATTTGTATTCCATCGGGTATTACCGAGGTAGAAAAGCGTGCGGTTAGAGACTCTGCTGAACATGCAGGAGCAAAAGAAGTTTATCTTATTCATGAACCAATGGCAGCAGCAATTGGTATAGGTATCGACGTTGAAGAGCCAATGGGTAACATGATCATTGATATTGGCGGTGGAACATCTGAAATTGCTGTAATTGCCCTCGGGGGAATTGTTTGTGATAAATCCATTCGTATCGCAGGAGACGATTTTACCAATGACATTGAAGAATATATGCGGCGTCAACACAATATACTTGTGGGAGAACGCACTGCTGAGCAAATAAAAATAGAAGTTGGAGCGGCACTACCTGAATTAGAAAATCCACCTGCAGATTTTGCTGTAAGAGGACGCGACTTAATGACAGGTATTCCAAAAGAAATCATGGTGTCATATGTGGAGGTAGCTCACGCATTAGATAAAACTATCTCTAAAATTGAGGAAGCTATTTTAAGTGCTTTAGAGATGACACCGCCTGAATTATCGGCAGACATCTACAAAACAGGAATTTACCTTGCTGGTGGTGGATCAATGTTGCGTGGTCTCGATAAAAGAATTTCCGCCAAAACGAAACTACCTGTACACATCGCAGAAGATCCTCTAAGAGCGGTAGCAAGAGGAACAAGTATCGCACTCAAGAATATTGATAAATATCAGTTTTTGATCAGGGATTAGTTTCTTTTACGAATCCAAATTTCCTCTTTCCCAATAATCGTATCACGAACGTAGTTTTGTAACACGTAGTCATGAACTATAGGTATTCTATCAAAAATGTGAATGCTATCGAGATATGTAATATAGGATGAATTATCAAAATGAATGTACTTTACACGCTTCTTATCTAACGATTCAATGAGTTGTTTTTGATAATCATTTCTTTGGGCAAAATAAGTTACTGGGAACCGTGTAGGACAAGGCCGATTTATAAAGTAATACCAAGAAGCCTTTGAGGATAAACTATATACTCTTGCATTTTGATCCTTATCTTTATTAATATGATTTACTACTTCAAAATATTCATTCGACACATATTCTTTGTCGGACTTTGATAACGGAAAAATCTCCAATAATAAGTTTTTATCATAAATCCTGTATGACACTGCAAGGAGTACACAAATCAAAATAAGATTAAATCGTTGTTTTATCCATGTGATTTTATCCCAATAAAATTGCAAAAAAACAATAAAAAACAATAGAAGTGAAACATGAACACTATAACGTAAATGAAAGAGGTCCGACCTTCCTAAAACCGATCGATAAAAAATTATTGCACAAATTAGAATAGACATTTCAATAAAATAATCTGAGATAAATGTCTTGAAAGCCATATTCCAATTTTTATGTTGCAGATAATATTTTAGAAACTGTGTAAAAGCGAACAAAACAAGAAATGCCGTAAGTAGGAGTGCGATATTAAAGCGAAAGTCAAAAATTGGATATGGGGTGCCGTCTAAAAACTCTTTGTATTGAGGCATCTCAATAAAAGTGTAAACTATAAAATCGGTGAACCCCTCTTTGAATACCAAAAATATAACACTAAATCCCGAAAGGATTCCAAACAAATAAAATAGTAAAGTGCGGTATTTAAGACCCTTGCTCTCGAAATTAAAAAAGAAAAGTAAAATAAATATAAAAAAGGATGAACCGGTTAAATAAAAGCCTCTGTCAATAGAATAGATAAAGGAAATTATTGGAAGGAATGCCATGAAAAAAATTACAAAAAATTGCTTTTTCCAACCAGACAAACTAAATTCTTTGGGATTGAAAAAAGTCAAAACAATAAGAAATAAATAAAGTGTGCTATCCCTTCCTTGTTGAAACGAAATTGGACTCACCCAATTGTTTCCTCCATGTGAGAATATAAAATCAAGTGTTTTTTGAAGAAAAATTAATAAGATGAAAGCACATGCTGCCTGCTGAATATTACCCTTAAAATATCGAATTAAAAAAATAGATAAGAATATTACAGCAAGTAATTCCAGTAAAGAACTCATGGTTCTGAAAGAACCAATAGATTGACCAAATAACTCAAAACCCCACGCCGCTCGAAGAGGATCTTGTATCAATCCATGACAAAAAATAAAATCTTTATAAGGAACCTTTCCATGCAAGTAATCTATAGCAGGACCAAGGGACTCACCTTCATGAAATGAATCAAAAACCGGGTTTTCTTGAATAATAAAAATCCCACAACTTATGGAAATAATGAAGTATAAAACCCAAGTGGTTTTGCTCGAAATTTCTTCATTACGAGTTAATTCTAATGAATAAATCGGAATTGATGATGAAATTTTCCAAAACATCGTATACAAGAAAATTGGAAGTGTCAGGTATACAATATACCGAACAATGTCATTAGAAGGATTCTCTTGAATATTGTTTAATAAACCAACTATTTCGAGAGGATTTTCAAAAGGCAATCTTATGAAAGACCAGCAAATCGTTGCTAAAAAAGACCCTAAAACCAAAGAAATAAAAAATGGTTTATTTACTCTCATGGTAAGTTTGCTCAGTATTTATTTCCCAAATTAATGTTTTATCTCGTTTGTTTGAATGTATCTGATTTGCTACCTCCATCGCCGTTAACATTGAATGGTCTTGATTGTTATAACGATGCATACCGTTTCTACCAATTAAGAAAAGATTAGAAATTTCATCTGTGAATGTTTTTACAACATTAAACTTATCATATGTTCCGAAATAAGCTGGATAGGTCTTCTCCTCTCTTACAATGTGAAAATCTTCAATGGCATTTGCTTCAATTAATTTAAGTTTTTGTAATTCATCACTACACAACTTAATCAGTTCTTCATCTGACATTTGCCAAATAGCATCCTTGGTTGTGCAAAAATATTCCAAACCCAACCAAAGTTTATTCGTTGCCTGTACTAAATATGGCGACCAATTATTAAAGAGTTGCAATCTGGCCAATTATCCTCATAGGAAGACAAAACCGTTTTATCCCTATCCACTAAGACACCTACCGTTATAAAATCACGGTATTTAAGTCCTTTTCCAATTTCAAGTACCGTTTGCGGAACTTTTGGTAGGGCTATCAATAATTCAGTGACAGGCATGGTAGAAATTACCTCATCTGCCTCCAATATTTCGATAATTGAATTATTTGAATAATGAACTTTACTTATGCTACCATCTCGCTCAGATAATTCTGTAACATGAGCTCCGAAAATAATTTTTCCACCCTTTTTCTTTATTTCTTCAGCAACGGTCTCCCACATTTGACCGGGCCCTAACTTTGGGTATAAAAACCGCTCAATAAGTGAGGTTTCTATATTTTTTTGTGAAATTTGTCGATTTTTGGACTTGAAGAAATGTAGAAGTGCTTTTGAAAATGATAATTTCTTAATCCGTTGTTCTCCCCATTCAGCTGAAATTTCATTACATGGCACTCCCCAAACTTTCTCTGTGTAACTTTTAAAGAAAGTGAGATACAAGGTTTTTCCAAATCGTTTTATAAAAAACTGCTCAAGATTTTGAGGTTTAGAAACGATAAATTTCGAAAGGAAGTAACTCATTGAAATTTTAACCAAAGGCAAAAATCCAAATTTTTTCATCGTCTCCAATGACAGATTTAGTGGATAGTCAAATCGTTTCCTGAGATAAAGTATACTGGACCTGCGATTTCTCACCATCATACTTCCTCTTTCCGAATCAGAGGCGGGTATATTTATTTTCGTTTTTTGACCCTGATAATTCAATATATATTCTCCTTCTTCAGTTGATTCGATTGGTAGAATATTTTGCCACCATTCCATTACAACATCAGACTTTGAAAAGAATCTATGACCACCAATATCCATTCTCAATCCTTTATAATTAACTGTTCTTGACAGTCCTCCAAGCGCATGACTTTTTTCTAAAATTATCAGCTCATAATTACCCTTACTAAGTAATTCGTAAGCAGCTGTAAGTCCAGCCGGACCCGCACCTATAATCACAATTTTTTTGGCTCTTTCTTCTCTTCTTTCCATTTTATTATTCAGGGATCAATTGAACCTCAACCTCTCCGGTTGTTAGGATATTCCCATTATACATGTAGCAATTCGGAAATCGGATTAAAAACTTCTTTCGGTTTGCAACTACCTGAATAAATAGTTGATTTTTAGGCCCTGCTGATTCATTTAAAAGTCTCATTTCAATTACGCTTACTCTTTTGCTTCGCATGCCAAGATTCCGTTGTGAGGTCATCTGTTTATCAAACAATTCACGCGCTGAAGAAAAACTTGAATTATACAATGTCAATAATTTAACTTTTTGATCATCTGATAGTTGTGCGTTTACTATTGCATCTCTCGTTAGGAGTACTTTTTCTAAATCATCAAAATTACATGTCCGAACTGTTTTAATTAGCGCACGTTTCCAAGTATTATCTTCAAATTCTTTCGATTGCGCATTAAGAGAATTGCCTTGAAATAAAAGCATTAACATAAAAACGCCCCTCATTCTGCTATTAACTTTATAATGATTTCTTTCATCTCCTTTTTATAGTCTTCGTAGACCTTTCCCGTCGCAGGCCCACTAAAACCTGTATGAATATGTCTAATTTTTCCATTTCGATCTACCAAAATACTCGTTGGAAAACTCATTACTTGATTGAGCATAGGAAACGTTGCCGAAGCAATCTCTTTTGAGGCATTTCCGGCATAACAAATGGTGTAAGGAATTTCCATTCTTTTTCTAAATGTTCTAAGTTTAGTCAAAGCAGATCTTAGATCTTGTTGATTTTCGTAGGCTAAGGCTATGATTTCTAATCCCTCTTTTGCAAAGTCATTGTGTAATTCTTTAAAAAACCGCATTTCATCCAGGCAATTTGGACACCATGACCCCATAATTTGATATAGTTTAATGGAAGCATCATTTTTAGGACGGTAGGGTTTACCTTTGAGTGTCGTAACAGAGGAAAAATTAATGGCTTGATCATTTATCACATAAGTAAGGGATGACGCTTTTCGTAGCATTACAATCTCGTCAGCCTTTCCTCTCCATGATGTACGATAACTTGACCCGCTGTAAAAGTTTCCAACGATACTATCGCCTAGTATCTGTCCCTCCACCAACATAGCCCAAATCCCATTGAATGTTGACAATTTAAATAAATTGCCATTTATACTTCCTTCTAAGTAACGGTAATCGCCTGTCTCAGTCATTATTGTACCTTGAACATTCCCATTTCTTGTATCAAATATACCTACCGAATTTTTTTTATCTGTATCGTCATCAAATACAATACGGTATTTATTTCTCAGAAGTGATGAAGTATCTTTTGCAGCCCATTCAAATCTTGAAGTTTTTTCATTTGAACCATACATTGGGATTTTTTGTATCTTTTTCTTGTTGAGATTCAGCCAATATCCTCTTACTTCGTTGCCTTCAATTTTAAATTTTAAATGTGCATCAATTCCAGGAAAGAAAGCTGTCAGGCTATCATTTTTTTGCAGACAACTCATGTGAATACTCTCTTTACCATTTATTACAGTCATCGAATACTTTTTTCCGATTTTTTCGAGATGAAATAAAAAAGGGATTTCTAATCGATCATTCATGCTCAGAACGCCTCTCCACATGTTTTCATTCAACGAAGGATGTTTTTGTGCACATAAACAAAAGGTTAAAATAGTACTTAAAAGTGTCGTTAGAAATTTCATTGCTATTAATATTAACTAAATTACCTTCTTTCCTCTAATTATAAGACTTTTTTTAACGACTTTGTCACGTTACTTTCAAAAAAAAAATAAGTTTGTGCAACTTTTATTTAACGACCTAAGTCTTACGAACGCATGATGGATGAAAATACACTCGTCTCCGAATGTTTAATAGGAAATCCAAAAGCACAAAAAGCGTTTTTTGACAAGTATGCCCCAAAAATGATGACTGTTTGTTTGCGTTACATGAAGAGCAGTGAAGAAGCTGAAGACATGTTACAGGATAGTATGATTAAAGTATTTAATTACTTAGACCGATACAAAAACGAAGGTTCTTTAGAAGGATGGATTCGACGAATTGTAGTTAATACATGCCTTGACCAAATTAGAAGAAATTCTAAACTTCTCGGTAATCAGTCTACTGATGACATTGAATATAAATTGGTCACAAATGACCTGACTATTGAACATATGGCTGCAGCAGATTTGCTTATGCTGATTCAAAAAATGCCAGATGGTTACCGAGTTGTATTCAACATGTTTGCTATTGAAGGCTATAGCCATCAAGAAATTGCTGAACATTTAAATATAACGGAAAGCACTTCTAAATCACAATATTTAAGAGCAAGGGCATATTTGAGAGACCGGTTAGAGAAAAAATAATGGAAGAAAGAGATTTATTTAATGACCTATTGAAGAACAAGTTAGATAACTTGGATTCACCTGTTCGGGCTGACATCTGGTCATCTGTATCTTCTTCAATTTCCACGAGCTCTGCCGCTGTAGGCGCGGGTCTGAGCGTATTGACAAAAATTGCAATTGGAGTTTCCGTTGTGGCAGCAACAGTAACCGGCGTTCTCTTTTACTCGGTTGATAAGCATCAACAAGAAACAGAAACAATTGATACTCCAAAGCAACCTAAAGAGAGTCTAAAGGAACAAACAATACGCAAAGAATTCAAGGAAATAACTTATAAAGAAAACGTAGAAAATCTTCCTGTTCTCACCGAGAACAAAACCGAAATCAATCTTAATACGAATATTGAAAATAATAACCCTCAGGTTATTACTGAAAATATTATTGAAAATAAGACAGATCAAAACGTGGAAAAACCCGTTGAAATTAGTCCGTTGCCAATTGTTTCAAATGGTCCTTTAACGGTTAATCAACTTCCATCGAATGAGGAAATTCAGTTGCCTAAATCAAGTACAATTGAGTTAATTCTTCCAAATATTATCACGCCGAATAGAGATGGGGTTAATGATGTTTTATCTGTTGATATATCCAAGCTATCAGAAGCTTCGGTAGTAATATTAAACAATAAAGGGCAGGTCGTATACGTTATGAAAGGCACAGAATTTTCTTGGGATGGATCTGACAAAAATGGCGATTTAGTACCTGCAGGAAGTTACATTTACTTCATTACTGGATTAGATAAGAATGGATTAACCTATAAAAAATATAGTAAACTAGAAATTAACTACTAAGATCCTGTTAATTTTATGCCGTGATGACCGTCCACTGCATATTCAATGGAAACAAAAAGAAATCAGCTTCTTTTCTATTATTTATTGCCGAGTGCCGTTCATTATTAACGAGTAATTTCATACTTTCAGAAACTACCTCATCAATGCACGCAAGTGAAATAGCTGAAAAGGTAAAGGAGGAGCTCATATTAATCATCGGTGGCGATGGAACAGTGAATGAAGTCTTAAATGGATGGGTTAAAAACTCAAGTAAACCGAAACTTGCCATTATTCCTTACGGAACGGGAAATGATTTTGTTAGAGGGGTTAAATCCAACGTTGATTTTGATAATTTCATTGAATCAATTAAACGACCAAAGATGCTGATGGTCGATTTGCCTTATATTCAATTTGATAGTTCTCTTCGATATTTTGTTAATATTTGCGACCTAGGATTTGGTGGAGAAGTAGTTCTTAAACTAAATAAAAATAGAAAAAAATTTGGTCCTGCATTTTCCTATACCGTGTCTATTATACAAGCATTTTTGTCGTTTAGAAAAAAAGAGCTACAACTACGTTCTGATAATTACGAAATCAACGGGAAATCATTGATGATTGCTATTTGTAACGGGCCAATGTTCGGCGATGGTTTAATTGTTCAACCCGATGCAAACGTCCAGGATGGAATTTTACATTTTGCTTTTTTTGGAAAAGTTTCTTTATACGATTACTTAAAAAATCTAAGCAAACTCAAGAAAGGGAATAAACTCAAGCACAATGAGGTTTTTTATGGCGCCGACAAAAGCTTAAATGTCACATCACAAGAAAACATTTACGGAGAATGTGATGGGGAACTTCTTTACGGAAAGAATTTCAATATTGGAATGTCTTCGTATAAATTCCCTTTAATTATCGGTTTTTTAAAAAATTGAGTAGATTTGAGTAATGACGAGTAGAAGTGTTATTATAACAGCCGGTGGTATAGGAAAAAGAATGAGCAGTGACATACCCAAACAATTCTTGTTATTGGGTTCGAAACCCATACTTATGCATACAATTGAATTGTTTTATCGATTTGATGAAAATATTGAAATTTTATTGGCACTTCCTGCTGATTGGAGAGGGTATTGGGAAACCTTAGTAGAAAAACACTATTTCAGAATCCCGCATTTAGTAATTAGTGGAGGAGAAGAGCGTTTTTATTCTATAAAAAATGCATTGAAAAGAGTAACGGGTGAATTCGTTGCAGTTCATGACGGCGTTAGACCTCTTACCTCACCGGAAGTTATTAGAACCTGTTTTGAATCATTGGAAAAATTTAAGGCTGTAATACCTGTTATTCCAATTAAAGAATCCATTCGACAATTTACCCATGAAAAGAATCATGCGGTAAAAAGAGAAGAATATAAGTTGGTACAAACCCCTCAGTGCTTTCATACGTTTGTTTTAAAAAAATTATATGAACAAACCTACGATGCGTCTTTCACTGACGATGCAAGTCTTGCAGAACGTCTTGAGATTCCTATTCACCTGATTGAGGGTAATGAGGAAAATATTAAAATCACTACTCGATTAGACTTGCTACTCGCAGAAACCATATTCGCTAAAAATAAATGATCACACCTGCAGCCCTACTTCCTGGCGATTTAATTTACATTACTGCACCTGCTAAAGCTATCGAAAACACATTAGTGGATTACGCAGTAGAATTTTTTAAAAGTCAAGGTTTTAGGGTTTTAGTTTCGCCCAACTGCACAGGTAAATTTGGATATTTTTCCGGATCCGATCACGAAAGAGCATCGGATTTACAGAAAGGAATTGATAACGAGGAGGTGAAAGCCATTATTTGTGCAAGAGGTGGTTATGGCTGTGTTCGTATACTTGACTCAATCAATTGGGCTGCAATGCTCAGAAATCCCAAATGGCTAATAGGATTTAGTGATATTACGGTACTTCATCATAGGTTGTTTAATTTAGGTATACAATCTATTCATGGAACCATGCCGCTTAATTTTAATACGAATTCAACTGAATCATTGACCACGCTCATAAAGACATTGAGTGGCAAAAAGGTTCACATACACTACCCGTCCAATCGTTCAAATAAGGTCGGGGATGCAGAAGGGATTTTAATTGGAGGTAATCTAAGCATAGTATATTCTCTTTTAGCTACAAAGGATAGCTTTCATTTTCAAGATAAAATTTTGTTCATAGAAGACCTTTCCGAACAACTTTACCATGTAGATAGAATGATTTTCACTTTAAAAAAATCAGGTATTTTTGACATGATTAAAGGTTTGATAATTGGTGGTATGACGGATATGAAAGACACTACCGATTCGATTGGTATGACTGTCCATGATATCATCCTTCAACATTTTTCCTATTCAAAAATTCCTATTGCCTTTGATTTTCCTTGTGGGCATATTGCTGACAATCGTGCAATGATTATTGGTGCTTCCGTTGAATTTTCAGTTTCAGAAAAGGAAGTCAAACTTTCTTATCTATAATTGTTCTAAATAAAGAACTAATTACTTATTTAGTTGTTCAATACATTAAATTTGCAAACTAAATAACGATTTATCATATGAGTAATTCTGCACTAATTAAGTCCTCGATTGCCAAAAAATATTGGATGGCTGTGACAGGTTTATTTCTTTGCTTGTTTTTGGTTGGACACCTACTTGGAAACTTGCAATTAATTTTGCAATCTGGAGAAGAAGGACGACGCGCATTCAATGAGTATGCTTATTTCATGGGACATAATATTTTTATTAAAATTCTTTCCTATGTGACATACGCATCAATTATTTTTCATGCTGTTGATGGAATTATGCTTACCATAAAAAACAAGAAGGCAAGACCTGTAAATTACGTCTATAATAATCCTTCAGCAAACTCCTCCCTTCCATCGCGCTGGATGGCATTGTTAGGATCACTTATTTTAGTTTTTATTGTAACACACATGGCTAATTTTTGGTGGAAAATGAAGATTTCAGAGGAAATACCACTTCATACGTACAAGGTCAAAATTGATGAGCGTCTAGGGCAGTCCCCTGATATAGATTACTATTACACACATGTTCCAAGTACAAATCCTATACCTAAAGATACCGCTCAAATCGAAGAAAAAGGAACTGACTTATACCTAAAATCTTCGAACTTAAAACTAGCGGAAGGATACAGGGATTTGCACACAGTAGTCATGGAATTCTTTAATCCTAATGTCAACGATGAGGCTATGCTCTATGTATTAGTTTACGTCATAAGCATGGGGGTTCTTGGATTCCATTTATGGCATGGCTTTGCTTCTGCATTTCAATCACTCGGTTTGAATCATGCGAAATACAATGCGATTATCAAAAAAATCGGTCAGGGCTTTGCTGTTATTGTTCCTCTATTATTTGCCTTGATTCCTATATTAATTTTCATCAAATAAGGAAAAGAATATGAAATTAGATTCTAAAATTCCTGAAGGTCCAATTGCTGATAAATGGACAAATCATAAAAATCACATGAAACTTGTGGCGCCTAATAACCGACCTAAAATCGATGTCATTGTCGTAGGTACAGGTTTGGCTGGTGCTTCTGCCGCGGCCTCTCTTGGTGAAATGGGATATAACGTGAGTGCATTTTGTTTTCAAGATTCACCAAGACGTGCCCATTCTATTGCTGCACAAGGTGGAATTAATGCTGCCAAAAATTATCAAAATGATGGTGATTCAGTTTACCGTTTGTTTTATGACACAATCAAAGGAGGAGACTACCGCGCGCGCGAAGCAAATGTACACCGATTAGCAGAAGTTTCTGGAAATATTATTGATCAGTGTGTGGCACAAGGTGTTCCGTTCGCTCGCGAATACGGTGGCTTACTAGACAACCGTTCTTTTGGTGGTACGCAAGTTCAACGAACATTTTATGCGGCTGGTCAAACAGGTCAACAACTTTTATTAGGTGCTTATTCTGCCCTCTCTCGTCAAATTGGTCTTGGAAGGGTTAAAATGTATCACCGTCACGAAATGCTTGACATCGTTATAGTGGACGGTAAAGCACGTGGAATAATTGCAAGAAATCTAGTAACAGGCGAAATCGAGCGTCACGCAGCACATGCTGTAGTGCTCGCCTCTGGCGGTTATGGCAATGTTTATTTCCTTTCTACTAACGCAATGGGAAGTAATGTTTCGGCAGCATGGAAGGTTCACAAAAGAGGAGCCTTGTTTGCTAACCCATGCTTCGTTCAAATTCACCCTACGTGTATTCCTGTTCATGGAACGAATCAATCGAAATTAACGCTGATGTCTGAATCATTGAGAAACTCAGGAAGGATTTGGGTTCCAATGAAGAAAGAAGATGCTGAAGCTATCCGAGAAGGAAGGTTAAAACCAACTCAAATTGCGGAAGAAGACCGAGATTATTTCTTGGAAAGAAGATACCCAGCTTTTGGAAACTTAGTGCCACGTGATGTTGCCTCGCGTGCAGCGAAAGAACGATGCGATGCTGGTTTTGGCATTGAAGCAAATGATACAAATGAAGGTGTTTACCTTGATTTTTCATCCGAAATAAAAAGTAAAGGTCGTCAGGCAGCATACGCCAAAGGAGAACACTCACCTTCCGAAGATAGAATAATAGAACTTGGCAAGAAATGGATAGAGGAAAAATATGGTAACCTCTTCCAGATGTACCAAAAAATTACAGATGAAAATCCATATGAAACACCTATGAAAATTTATCCAGCTGTCCACTATACTATGGGCGGAGTTTGGGTGGATTATAACTTGCAAAGTACCATTCCAGGATGTTTTATCACAGGTGAAGCAAACTTCTCGGACCACGGAGCTAATAGATTAGGTGCTTCAGCGCTTATGCAAGGATTAGCTGATGGTTATTTCGTATTGCCTTATACCTTGTCAGATTATTTAGCTAACGAGATTCGAACTGGCAAAATTTCTACAAATTCACCTGAGTTTGAGGATGCAGAGAATAACGTTAAAAATGCAATCAATAAATTCCTTACAAATAACGGCACTAAGTCAGTTGATCACTTCCACAAAAGACTAGGATTAATCATGTGGAATAAGGTTGGAATGGGACGAAATCAAGAAGGACTCAAGCAAGCCATTGACGAAATTGGAGCGTTGAGGGAAGAATTCTATAAAGATGTTTTTGTCCCTGGCGCTGCAAATGAAATGAACACAGAATTAGAAAAAGCACTTCGCGTGGCTGACTTTATTGAGCTCGGACAATTGATGGCTGTAGATGCATTGCATAGAAATGAAAGTTGCGGTGGACATTTTCGAGAAGAATTTCAGGACGCTGAAGGTGAAACCTTACGTGACGATGACAATTTCAAATACGTTGCTGCCTGGGAATATAAAGGAATGGACGCGACACAGTCGGTTTTACATAAGGAAGAGTTAAAATACGAAGCAATAAAAATTGCAGCAAGAAACTATAAATAATGTGATATGGCATCGAAAATGATCAATATTACCTTGAAAATTTGGCGTCAAAAGAACAAAGACGCGAAAGGTCAGATGGAAAGCTACACCTTGAATAATGTATCAACGGATAGTTCCTTCCTAGAAATGTTAGATCAATTGAATGAACAATTGATAAACGAACGTAAAGAACCTGTTGCATTCGACCACGATTGTAGAGAAGGAATATGCGGAATGTGTTCACTTTACATTAATGGGCGAGCACATGGGCCTGATACGGGTACTACGACCTGTCAACTCCATATGAGAAAGTTCAATGACGGTGACACTATTTATATTGAGCCTTGGCGATCTGCTGCTTTTCCAATAGTTAAAGATTTAGTGGTGGATAGAAGTGCGTTCGACAGAATTCAACAAGCCGGTGGATTTGTTTCTGTTAATACTTCAGGAAAGACAATGGACGCAAACGCGATTCCAGTACCTAAAGCAGATGCAGATAAAGCATTTGAGGCGGCAGCTTGTATCGGATGTGGCGCTTGTGTAGCTTCATGTAAAAATGGATCTGCCATGTTATTCGTTGGAGCGAAAGTCTCACAATATGCTTTGCTTCCTCAAGGGAGAGTTGAAGCTAAAGAAAGGGTCTTAAATATGGTAAGGCAAATGGATGAAGAAGGCTTTGGAAACTGTACGAATACAGGAGCGTGTGAAATAGAATGCCCTAAAGGAATTTCTATTGAAAACATCGCACGAATGAATCGAGAATTTTTAAAAGCGAGTTTGAGTTCTGAGAAATAAATTAAAAGAATACCAATAAATAAAAAAGGCTACATTAACGTAGCCTTTTTTATTCAATAATAATTTATCTCAGGACATTAACAAAACCATTTACAACAAGTTTTTCATCGTTATTCTTTGGTTTATAGCGAATCACCCAAGAATATAAACCTGCCTGAACCACACCACCTTTAGATCCAAATGATCCATCCCAACCTTTTGTGTGATCAAAAGATTCGAAAATTAATTCTCCCCAACGATTATATATCGACATTTGCCAGTTTTCCGCCGAAAATCCAGAAGTGAAAATCGGTTGGAAAATTTGGTTATGTTCATCTGCATCTGGAGTAAAGGTATTAGGCACGTAAAATATGAGTTGTTCTTCGTATTGAATAGGTACTGAAATCGTATCGGAACAACCGGCCTCAGATGTAGTTATCAAGGTGGCAATATAACCTGTCTGAAGCGACGTTGAGTATGTATGTATTGGTTCGTTTGCACTCGAAGATTCACCATCACCAAATAACCATTGATAGGATACTGCTCCTTCTGACGTATTGAAAAAACTTACTGTTGAATTTGCTGCACCAATAATACCAGGACTTACATAAAATGAAGCGTTTGATTCCTCAGTACAAACCAAATCAACAAACGATACTGACGTATCGCAACCTTGAGAGTCGGTTGACTGCAACGTAACATCGAAACATCCAATTTGATTATAAGTTGTACTTGCACCTATACATCCCTGATATGTTTCCCCATTACCAAAGGACCAAAAACAATTAGTTGCTTGCGAATCACCATGAGTGAAATTTACAGTCATCGGAACACATCCGAGAATAGCACTAGGTATCACTGTTGGGACTTGTGCAAAAAGTATACTCACGTTTACTTGATCTGAATTACTACAATTATTTTGATCTGTTCCTGTAATAGTATACGTTTGGTTTTCAGTTGGAACAAATGGTACCGCATTTTGTATTCCATTATCCCATGAAAAGCTGTTCGCACCTGAACCAGATAAAGTAACGGAACTGCCCAAACAAACGGTCATGTCATTTCCAGCGTTAACAACTGGAAGAGCGTGAATAGTAACATTTGTAGATGAAGTACACACATTTCCTATTCCATCAGTTGCAGATACATTAAATGTGTAAACTCCGGGGGCCGAAGCAGGTAAAGAACTTAGTGTTTGTGTATTCCCTACAGGTGTTCCATTCAATGTCCATGTATAACTTCCAACCGGTACTGCAGAAGTAGTAACATTAAAAGTTCCGCCTACACATACAGGTCCGTTGTTAGTTGCAATTGTCGTGCAACCACATTGAGAACTAGTTGCGGATAATACAGTAACTGTTCCGCTTGACACACCTGTTGATGTTCCACCATTCAAACCTGGACCAGTAGCTGTACATGTATAAACTGTCGTAGTTGTCGGTGAAATTGTTATTGATGCTGTTGTTTGACCACCAGGAGACCAAGAAAAAGAGGTAGCACCGGGTGCATTTGCAGTAAGTGTTGTTGATTGCCCAGGACAAATTGTCGTACTATTTACAGTTATTGGTAAAACTGGATTACAACTTACATTCGCAGACCCATAAAAATTTAAAGGCAAATTTGTGGTTTGGGAACTATAATTCGATAAGCATAATAGATATTGCTGACCCGCTGTAACGTTTAATTCTGGTTCAAAATTACTCGGATCTCCTCCAGCTGGTGGAGGGGTTGAAATCCCTGTGAAACCTTCACACATTCCATTCCAATTACATCGAATTGGCGCAAGTTGATTATTCAATATTTGTGTACATGCATTAGAGGAATATGGCCACATGATCCAATCAAAACAACCGGTGCCCATGTCTTGTCCTAAAGAAAATTCCAAAGTCCCCGAACCTGCAATATTAATTACCATCCAAGTAGGATTTAATTCACCAGCAAGCAGACAACCTGAATTACCCGATGCCGGGTTTGTGGAAGGATTAGAAATTGTTCCCGACTGAAAATCAGCCACCGACCCAGGGCCATTTGGATCAATTGAAAAGGTTGCATTTTGACAGATATTAACTGCGTTGATGCAATCAGCTGCAGTCACTTGGGCAAAATTTACAAAACCTACAAATAAAAAATTGAATAAGAATATTCTCCTCAACATGTCATTAAAGACGCATAGCCTTTTAAAAGGTTGCTTTATTTCAGTTTTCTACCTTCCTCGTTATACCAACCTTTAAACGACGGGTCAGATACTTCGGTAGATACATTCGCCTTTGCACTTAGTTTCCTTTGAATATTCATCCAATAAAAAAATCCGAAGAAACCGAGAAGAATTAAAAAGTAATTGAAATAATTACCCACATTATCATAAAACAAAAATGCTTTTTGAAATAAATCACCTAAACTCCAAAAAAAGTCTGTTGTACTCATACCTAGATTATTTGTACAAAGAAACTAATTTTTTATAACTTTTACTAGGATTTTCTAAATTTCCCCCATCAATTGAAATGTTTCTCGTGCGGCTTCCTGCTCTGCCGCCTTTTTTGACTGTCCAGTGCCTATTCCGTACGCTACATTATTGATTATTGCCTTTACTTTGTATGTCCATTGACCGTTTTCGTGCGATTCTGACATAACGCTAAATTCTATCGTTAGTTTTCTTTTTTGACACCATATGAAAAGCTTAGATTTAAAATCTATTTCCTCTTCCAATAGTTTAGTCAAATTTATATATTTTCTAATGACATAATTATTTATTGTTTGTCTTGCTTTTTCAAAACCTCCATCCAAATAAATTGCTCCAATGATTGCCTCAAATGCATTGCCTTCCAATGAATTTAGATTGATTGCACGTGTTTCATTGTAAACAAGTACTTCTCTAATTTTCATTTCATTTCCAATATCACTTAAATTCTTTCGATTAACAATTTTTGATTTTATTTTAGTCAAATATCCTTCGTCTTCTTTTGGGAATTTTGTAAAAAGATATTCAGCAATAACAGCATCTAACACTGCATCGCCAAGAAACTCAAGTCTTTCATTTGAATCTTCTGAATTGGGATTGGATAAACTTGATTTATGTGTAAGCGCTTGAATAAATAAAAGTAAGTTCTTGGGTTTATAGCCAAATCGTTTAAGAAGGAACGCCATTAAGTTACGTTCGTTCTCGTCACGTTTTCCAGAAAATAAAGGTAGTTTCAGTTTTTATCCTTTAAATTTCTTTACTATTACCGAAGTATTGTGTCCACCAAAGCCAAATGTATTAGACAAGGCTATATTTACAACTCTTTTTTGAGCCGTATTAAATGTGAAATTTAGTCGTTGATCCAACTCGGGATCATCGTTTTGGTGATTTATTGTTGGAGGAATAATGTCATGCTTAACAGCCATTACACAAGCAATTGCTTCGATTGCACCAGCCGCGCCCAACAAGTGACCTGTCATAGATTTTGTTGAACTAATATTTAGCTTGTAAGCATGTTCACCAAAAACTTGCTGTATAGCTTTGACTTCTGCAACGTCACCTAATGGAGTTGAAGTACCGTGAACATTGACATAATCTATCTGATCCGGCGTTATTTCGGCGTCTTCTATAGCTGCTAACATCGTATTTCGTGCACCAATTCCTTCCGGATGTGGCGCTGTCATGTGATAGGCATCACCGGACATTCCACCACCAGCAACCTCTGCATATATTTTTGCACCTCTTCTCAGTGCATGTTCGTATTCCTCTAGAATTAAAGCACCTGCACCCTCTCCGAGAACAAAACCATCACGTTCAGCATCAAATGGCCTTGATGCAGATTGAGGATCCTCGTTGCGCGTGGACAATGCCTTTAAGGCATTAAAACCACCCATTCCCATCTCGTTAACTGCTGCTTCGGATCCGCCAGTTACAATCGCATCTGCTTTACCTAATCGAATAAGATTAAAAGCATCTATTATTGCATTGGTAGATGATGCACAAGCCGATACTGTTACATAGTTTGGACCTCTCAAACCATACTTTATCGAAATATGTCCGGCCGCTATGTCAGCAATCATTTTGGGAATAAAAAAAGGATTAAAACGAGGAGTTCCATCGCCTCTGAAAAAGTCTCTCGACTCATCTTGGAATGTTTTAAGGCCACCTATTCCTGATCCCCAAATTACGCCAATTCTATCCAAATTTGGGTTGGATTCCATTAACCCAGAATCAACCATAGCTTCCGTTGAGGAAACTATGGCGTACTGAGAAAATTGATCCAGCTTGCGTGCCTCTTTTTTATCCATGTGTTCATCCACATTAAATCCTTTAAGCTCACAAGCAAATTGTGTTTTAAATAAAGTCGCATCAAACTGAGTTATTGGAGCCGCACCACTCTTTCCAGAAATTAACCCTTCCCAATACGCATCAAGCGTATTTCCAAGTGGAGTCAAAGCTCCCATACCCGTTACAACAACTCTTTTTAATTGCATGGTTTGTTCGGAATAACAAATTATTTTGCGTTTTCCTCGATGTAAGCAACAGCATCTCCAACGGTTTGGATGCCTTCTGCTTTATCGTCTGGAATTGAAATATTGAATTGTTTTTCAAATTCCATGATTAACTCAACGGTATCCAATGAATCGGCACCTAAGTCATTTGTGAAGCTCGCTTCGTTAGTCACTTCACTTTCTTCAACATTCAGTTTATCTACGATAATCGCGATAACTTTAGCTTTGATTTCAGACATCTTAAATAATTTAAAGGTTTCAGCCTGCAAAGAAAAAAACAAACAATCAAAAAACAAAATAAATCATGATTATTTATCAACTATTACGAAAGAATATTTCAATCACTTAATGTTTTCTAACTTTGCAAGCCAATGAAGGATCATAAAATAGCCCTATTGATTTCAGGTACAGGTACAAACGCTATGCGAATAATTCAATATCAAGCGCTTGCATCGATTTGTGAGTTTTTAGTCATCTCAACAAAAGAAAACACGGCAATGCAGGGGTTTTGTAGTGCTAACTATATAGAATATCGAGAAATTTATGGTAAATCGGATGAAATCAATAACGAAATTCAAGAAATCTGTAAATCTCGAGAGGTAAGTCATATTGTATTGGCTGGATTCCTTAAACAAATCAACCCTTCGTTGATTTCAATGTTTAAAGGTCGCATTATAAACCTACATCCATCTCTATTGCCAAAGTTTGGAGGGAAAGGTATGTTTGGGCGTCATGTGCATCAGGCTGTTTTTGATGCCAAGCAGATCGAAACGGGCATAACTATTCATGAGGTTAGTGAGGAATACGACAAGGGGACCATTATCGCTCAATTCAAAATATCGCTTTCTCCAGATGATACAGTTGATAAAATTGAGGAAAAAATTAAAGTACTCGAACAGAAATACTTTCCAGATGTGGTCATCAAATTCATCACTGAATAGCTAGCTCCAATGCAATTCCAAAGCGATAACAATCTTCAAAAGAATTGTATAATGGTGCAGGCGCCACTCGGATGACATTTGGTTCTCGCCAATCTGCTACAACCCCTTCTCTACTCAATGCTTCAAACAGTTTTCTCCCTTGTCCTTTGGCCATTATTGATAATTGAGCGCCACGCTTTGCTTTGTTTCTGGGGGTAATTAGCTCAAAAGTACATCGATCTTTGTTACGCAAGGACAAATCATCAATGATAAATTCCAAGTATGCAGTCAGTAAATCTCTTTTTGCTCCAATTTCATTCATGCCAGCTTTATCAAAAAGCTCAAGTGAAGCTAGATGTGCGGCCATAGCAAGAACTGGAGCATTACTAAGTTGCCATCCTTCAGCCCCCGCCATCGGGATAAAACTAGAATCCATTTTAAAACGCTGTGATTTATCATGTCCCCACCATCCTGCGAAGCGCGGAAGTGAAGTATCTTGGGAAAACCGTTCGTGAACAAAAATTCCTGATACTCCACCGGGCGATGAATTCAGGTATTTATAACCACACCATGCCGCAAAATCGACATCCCAATCATGTAACTTCAGATTTATATTGCCGGCTGCATGTGCCAAATCAAAGCCAACTTTAGCTCCAACAGCATGACCAGCTTCTGTAATTTTTTTCATATCGAACAACTGGCCGGTATAATAATTTACCCCACCAATCATTACAAGTGCTAACTCATCACCTAGTTCACTAATTCTGGCTAAAATATCTTCTTCTCTTATTAATTGTTCTCCTTCTCTCGGAAATATTTCCACTAAATGGTCGCTTGGCAATCCATGAAATGCTATTTGAGACTCAAGGGCATATTGATCACTAGGAAAAGCTTTTGCTTCGCAAAGTATTTTTGTGCGATGTCCATGCGGTCTGAAAAACGACACCATCAAAAGATGCAAATTTGTAGTTAACGAGTGTGTTACCACGACTTCAATCGGTTTAGCTCCCACCACTTTGGCTGTCATTTCCGTCAATTGTTCATGGTAGGAATACCAAGGTCTTCGAGCTAAAAAATGCCCTTCAACACCGAAAGACGCCCAATCTTCTAATTCCTCCTGAATATAGGCTGAAGCCTTTTTAGGCTGAAGTCCTAGCGAATTTCCCGTAAAGTATATTACTGGCTTTTCTGTGAAAGATGGAAATATAAATTCTTCCCGAAAAGATTTTAATGGATCTTGCTCATCCATTTTTCTAGCAAATTCTAAGGAATTTTGAAACTTAAACATATCTTGATTGTTCGTAATTTTGTCGCACAAAGATAAGAGAAATGAATAAAATCGAACCTATTAACAGGGCTGCCTCAGCTGCTCTTTACGAGAAATCGAAAAAACTTTTTCCGGGTGGCGTAAATTCTCCCGTTAGAGCCTTTAAATCGGTTGGAGGTACACCACTTTTTATAAAAAAAGGTGAAGGGCCATTTATTTGGGATGAGGATCAAAACAAATTCATTGATTTTTGTTGCAGTTGGGGACCGTTAATTCATGGTCATAATGATTCTGACATCTACAAAGCGATAGTTGAAACACTTAAAAATGGTGCGAGTTTCGGTGCACCTACATCACATGAAAATAATTTGGCTGAATTTATGTTAGCACGGATTCCTTTTATTGATAAATTGCGATTTGTCAGTTCAGGCACTGAAGCTGTGATGTCTGCCATTCGTCTAGCTCGAGGGTTTACCGGGAAGTCAAAAATTATTAAGTTTGAAGGTTGCTACCACGGACACGTGGATTCATTAATGGTAAAAGCTGGAAGTGGATTGGTAACTTTTGGGACATCTTCAAGTGCAGGTGTTCCAGAGCAATTAGCGCAAGAAACGATAGTATTGCCACTCAATGACATTGATTCGCTAAAAAATTGTTTTGAAAAATTCAAAGACGAGATCGCTTGCGTGATTATTGAACCAATTCCTGCAAACAATGGATTATTATTGCAGGATAAAACTTTTTTGAATGCATTAAGGGAGTTGTGTTCATCCGCTAATATTCTTCTGATTTTTGACGAAGTTATTTCTGGTTTTCGCGTGGCATTTGGAGGTGCCGCCGAACTCTATGGGATAACACCAGATATTGTGACATACGGTAAAATTATAGGTGGAGGATTGCCTGTTGGCGCATATGGTGCAAAAAAGGAAATCATGTCATTTGTTTCACCTGATGGGCCAGTTTATCAAGCGGGAACCTTGTCAGGAAATCCTGTAGCGATGGCAGCTGGCTTAGCTCAATTACAAAAATGCAGTGCGCTTGGATTTTATGAAGATCAAGCTAAACGAACGCTTGATTTTGTTGAAAACATTAATGAAGGTTGTAGAAAAAATGAAATACCCATTGAGATAGTAGCAATTGGTTCAATCTTTTGGTTTTCATTTAACGGAAAGAAAAGAATTAAACAAGCAGCAGAAATAAATCAAGATATGACTCAATTTAACAAATTGCATGAATTTTTACTAAATAATGGAATTTATTTGGGTCCAAGTGGTTACGAAGTTGGGTTTGTTTCTTCTGCTCACGACAAAAGCATCCTAGAAAATGCTGCAGAAACAATTAAAGAGGGCTTAAAAATGAGCATCCTGTAAAAAACAATAAAAACTCTGCATACATAATACTTGCTGAACAAATATTTCAGTAACTTTGTTATTAATAAAAATAGTCCAAAAACAATTTGGAAAGTATTAACTAAAACTAAATCTCTTTGATATGCAGCACAAAGGAGAAATTTTAGAAAAAGCCGTCCGTGATAGCGGAATGCCTCTAACTAAACTTACACAACGACTAAAAAAAAGTAGAAGGTGGATATACAATGCCTTCGAAAATCCCAATGTTTCAATTGACTACATTCTTGAAATCGGTAAAATTATTCATCATGACTTTTCTGATGATATTATTGAACTGAAGAAATACAGAAATATGGCAGCAGCACTGCACCTTGAGGAAAATCAAGACGATTCTGAAAGTAATAAATCTGTTGAGTATTGGAAAAACAAGTACCTTAACTTATTAGAAAAATACAATCTTTTATTAGAGAAAAATTCTAAATAGTATTTAATCATTAGTTTTGTCTGATGATAATTGTTACGGGCGGTACAGGCCTCTTAGGCTCTCATTTGCTATTTTATTTACTGAGAAATCCCGAAATTAAATCTTTGCGTGCAAGTTTTCGCTCTGAGGAAAAGATAGAATATGTAAAAAAACTTTTTTCAGTTCTAAACCTTGAAAACGAAAGTGTAGATTTCAAAAAAATCGAATGGATCAAAGCAGATCTGTCCAATCCTTTTGACGTGAGTACACTACTACAAGATGCAACCCATGTGTATCATTGTGCCGCACGTGTTTCCTTTTTTACTTCTGATTTCTCAAAACTTCTAAAAGATAATAGAGAAATTACGGCATTAATTGTCAATTCTTGTATAGATATTCCATCCGTTCGACTCTGTTATGTAAGTTCAACTGCAGCAATTGGCTCAGCAAAAAATGGTTTAACAAACGAGCATTTCAAATGGCAATTAACCAAACAAACAAGTGCCTATTCCATTTCAAAACATTTGGCTGAAAAAGAAGTTTGGCGAGGAATAGAGGAAGGACTCAATGCGGTTATTATAAATCCTTGCGTAATTTTGGGTGCCGGAAATTGGAACGAATCTTCGTTAACTATTTTAAAATCAGCGGCCAAGGGGATGCCATTCTATACCCCTGGAGGGAACGCCATTGTAGACGCGAGAGATGTAGCAATCTGTATGATTAAGTTAATGAACTCACCCATAAAATCTGAACGTTTTTTATGCACCGGTGAAAACATTCGGTTTTTCGATTTGTTTAAAAAAATCGCACAACGCATGAATAAAAATAGTCCGAAGATTAAGGTTCCCTATGTACTTGCGAGATTTGTCGCATTTATCAACGAAAATTTGCAGTATTTCTCTTCAACTAAAAAAGGGCTAACAAAAGATACGGTGAATTCTTCTTTTAAAACAATATCCTATAGTTCTGAGAAACTCGTTAATTCAATAAATCATAGATTTTACACACTTGATGAAACTATAGATTTTTCCTTACAAAATAGAATGTTGTGATTTCTCCAGTCAAGAAAGAATCATTAGTAATATCGATCGTCATCTTATTTTACTCAATTGGCGCAGTTGGAGCATTAATTCCAACCATGAGTGATTGGTTTTTATCTTTAACACCCTTCAATTTACTTTTAACATTACTTATTTTAATATTCTCCAAGAAATCAAAGAAGTTTCACTTCTTCTTATTTCTGCTTTTTACTTTCATAGTTGGTATAACCGTCGAACTAATTGGGGTTCACACCGGGCTATTGTTCGGAAATTATACTTACGGGAATAATTTAGGACCAAAATTTTATCAGGTACCACTTATTATAGGAGTTAATTGGGGTATCGTGGCTGTTGCATCTTCCGCTTTTTTTGCGCGATTCAAAATAGCTCAAATATTAAAAATTTTTCTGAGTACACTTTTAATGGTCATTTTAGATATATTAATTGAACCAATTTCAGGATACACTGACTTTTGGTATTGGGAAAACAATTTAATTCCTATTTATAATTTCATTTGTTGGTTTTTAGTAGGTTTATTTATTCAAGCAATTTTTTACCTGCTTAAATTAGAAGAGCAGAACAAAGTTTATGAAGTCTTGTTAATAACATTGATGATTTTTTTTATGGTACTTAACGTGCACTACTTATGGTTTGGATAGGATTAGGCATATTGTTTGCAACTTTCTTTGGAATGGAGTTTATGGCTTGGGCTACGCATAAATTCGTTATGCATGGTCTCATGTGGTACTTTCACAAAGATCATCATCAGGAGGAACCCGGTTTTTTTGAGAGAAATGATGTGTTTTTTTTAATTTATGCCATACCTTCTTGGCTCTGCATTATGTTGGGACTTATGAACGAAGTTTATTTTACAGTTTGGATTGGATTTGGGATCGCACTTTATGGGTTTACTTACTTTATGATTCACGATGTATATATTCACAGGCGTTTTAAGTGGCTACGCGACATAGATCATCCTTATTTTTATGCTATTAGAAAGGCACACAAAGTTCACCACAAACATTTAGGCAAAGAACATGGCGAATGTTTTGGGATGCTTATAGTACCGGGAAAGTACTACAGGGAAGCCGTTCAAACCTACAAACGAAAATTCTCTAAATAATGAGCACCTATGCTTGGATTATTTTAGGTTCATTTATTGGTCCATTATTATTGAGTTTTGACCAGAAAGTAGGTTTTTACAAGCATATGAGAAGTATTAGTCTTGGCATTTTAATAGTAGCATTCCCTTTTCTTATTTGGGACGAACTTTTCACTCAATGGGGAGTTTGGGGATTCACTGAACATCATCTACTTGGTATTTACTTTGGTCATCTACCAATGGAAGAGGTAATGTTCTTTTTCGTAGTTCCGTACAACTGTGTTTTTATTTATGAGGTATTAATCGCCTATTTTAAGGATATTTCAATTAACAAACTCTCCAATACATTTTACTTTACCTTTGCGTGTTTCGCCATTTTTAACGCGTTCATCAATCCGAATGGCCTCTATACATTTTATGCGAGTCTAATTGCAGCAGTATTAAGTTTGGGTGCGTTGATATCCAAGTCATATTGGCTTCAATATTTTTCATTGACATACCTTGTTGCTTTAATACCCTTTATAATTGTTAATGGGATATTAACGGGAGCGGCTACGGATTCTCCTGTTGTATGGTACAATGAAAATGAAATAATAGGATGGCGAATTATCACTATACCTTATGAAGACCTATTCTATAATTTCGATTTGATTTTTTTGGTTATCCTCATCCATCAATTCTTGCGCTACAAACCTATTACCAGCCAAGCCGCCTAGAAATATCCAAAAAATAGGAGCGACTGCAATCACACTTATATTGAAGAAGGCTTGAATTAAGTATGCTATTGCGGCTAAACAGAATGCCATAATCCATTGAGAATTAAGAACACCACTAAATGATGACTTCAAAGACATTACTATCAATAATAAATATGTAATTAACGCAGGAATTCCACACGTTACGGCCATATGCAAATATTCATTGTGTGCTTTATCAATAGTCGTCCTAGTTCGCTTATAATATTCATTGTGAAGCGCTGGTTGCTCTGTTTTAATTGCCAATTTCAAATTCTCAGGACCTACACCCGACCAAGGATTCTCTTTCACTACCTCTTGTGTAATTGCCCAAATCTTTAGACGGCCAGACCCACCATACTCATTCGACAAATCCATTTCCTTTGCAATTGTCTTGGACTTTTGAATTACCGTATTTTGTTTTTGAGTATTGAATAAAACCAAACAGACTACAAGGTATCCTAAAACCAAATATGAAGGGAACAAAAAGTTCTTTTTAAAAATAAATTGATAAAACAAAAAGCCAATGATAACTAGTGCCCCAGCAACCCATGCACTTCGGGTTTGACAAACCACCAAGGTGCTAAAAAATAACATAGCGAAATAGAAATAGACCCACTTCCTTTTGAGAACAAACAATGAAGAGGAAAGAACAACGAGCATTACCGCTAACGATCCAACAAAATTAGGGTTTCCTATTGTGCTAAATATTCTTGGAACAAATCCATAATTTAACACTAAAGGATCTTGGCCATAGTATTGAATTAATGCATAAACTGAAAATGGTATAAGACCTGCGAAAAATATTAATATTCTTTTTGAGTTGATTATTAAGTAGTTCTTAGCTGCAAACCAAAGAAAAATATAACATAATAGTGATAAAAATCCTTCATACCGGCCATTACCTTTATAAAATCCTATGAATGCCAGTTCCTGATTATACGCATTAAGCGAAGCAAAAAAAACTAATAATAACCAAAAGAGTGCAACAAAAGTGATTTTATCCCATTTTATCTGCCTTTGTATTATAATAAATAAAAGAATAATTAGTGAAAAAATTAATAATATGGGAAATTTAAAAGGACTAAAAAGATTTTGTACATCATAAAAAGAAATAGCTGATGGAATTATTATTAATAAACACCAAAGTAAAAAATCAATCCAGCGAGCTAAATGAGTTTTCATATTCTAATAAAAAAAAAGGGGAAGACCATGGCCTTCCCCTTTTAATAGTTTCACTATTCGATTACTCACCTGTTGCTTCTTCAGTACTTGTTTCAACTGGAGCTGCGTCAGAAGTTCCTGCGTCAGAAGTTCCTGCTTCTTGAGTTCCCTCTGTTTTTTTCTCATCTTTTTTACCACCACATGCAGTCATTGTAAGAGCTGCAGAGGCGATTAATAACATAAATACTTTTTTCATTTTATAAAATTTTATAATTAAATCAGCGCAAAAATACTATGTTTTTTCTAACTAACAATGATTCAGTTATTTTTTTTTAATTTTTTAACTAATTCATTTGCTGAATCATCAGACAGAATTAATTTGCTTCTTGAAAAATTCATGTCTTCAATTGTGTTAATTGGTACAAGATGAATATGCGCATGCGCAACCTCGAGCCCTATTACAGTCATACCGATTTTCTTACATGCAATTTCAGCTTTTAACCTTTTCGCTACATCTTTGCTAAATGCCATCAACGCTTGTAATTTATCCGTTGGGAGATCAAAAATATAATCTATTTCCTCTTTAGGTACTACCAATGTATGTCCATAAGCTAATGGATTTATATCTAAAAAAGCAAGATGGTGATCATCCTCTTGAATAATATAAGCAGGAATTTCACGATTAACTATTTTTGAAAAAAGTGATGGCATTACCTTGTAATATCTATAATTTCAAACTTTATCGTACCACCTGGGGTTTGAATTTCAGTAATATCTCCCTTTTTTTTACCAAGTAACCCCTTTCCGATTGGAGAATCTACAGAGATTTTCTTAAGCTTTATATCAGCTTCATTTTCTGCAACTAACGTATATTCCAGTTCCATACCGTTCGATTGATTTTTAATTTTAACCTTTGACAGTATAAAAACCTTAGAATTATCAATTTGCTTCTCATCGATTAAACGAGCATTTGCTATTATTGTCTCTAATTTAGAAATCTTCATTTCTAAAATTCCTTGAGCCTCCTTGGCTGCGTCATATTCTGCATTCTCTGATAGATCACCTTTATCCCTTGCCTCTGCAATTTGTTCAGAAATTGATGGACGCTGCACCGTTTTCAATTCATAGAGCTCATCTTTTAATTTTTGTAATCCTTCAGGTGTATAATAATTTACTTGTGACATATGTTGAACTTTATTAAATAGAAAAGAGCCCATTTGGACTCCTTTCTATAACAAAAATACTCTTTTTTATTTTAGACTTATAGTCGCTCCTACAGTATGAATAATTCCAAAAACTCCTGCCATTCGTGCACAATACTCGATGCCCAAAGCACTTTTATTCTTACCAACCAAGGCATCTATAGAAAAGCCAGCCGTTGGTCCTACAAAAGCATTTGATCGATTTTCAACTGATAAAATTCCACTTTCATAACAATAGCCACCTCGTAAGTTAAAAGCCATTTTATCATTCACTATAGAATAATCCAAACCTAATCTGAATTGATCTTTCATAAAAGAATTAGCAGTAAATCCGAATGCGACATTTAATTTGTTTTTTTCATTAAAAATCACATCGTAAGAAGCTCCAATTCCTAATAAAGAAGGTAATTCAAAAGTGGCTGAACGTTGCTCCAATGTTGCAATATTTCCATTTGAAACATAAGTTACTTGATTAGCCAAACCATCTCCTTTAAACTTCATTACCGGTCCAACATTTTTAAGTGTTATCCCAAACTTTAATTGATCTTGCTCACCAGTTACATAACGAATACCGGCATCTATTGCTACACCTGATGCCCGTAAATTTGAAATGCTTTCCGAAATCACCTTGAAATTAATACCTCCGTAAATACTCGATGAAAATTCTTTCGCATATCCAACATTAAAAACATTCGCTCGAGGAGAGAAAAAACCAATATTGCCTTCAGGGTTATTGACAGTGGTAATTGGAATATCACCAAAATTTAGAGACTGAACGCTTACTGCAATTACATCGGAACTTGAAACTCTTTGTGCAAAACCTGCAGAGTTTAATCCGATTCCTGCATTACCCATCCAATTAGAAAAATTGAATTTCAATTGTGTCTTTTCGGTAAACGCAAGACCAGCAATATTAGAATATGTAGCTTCTAATCCGTTTATGTTAGCATAAGCAGCATCAGCTATTGCTGAACTTCTAGCCCATGGATTCATTAATAAATGAGAAGCACCTGCAGAACCTACTCTGTCTTCATTACCCGCCATTGCAAAAGATCCTATTAAGGCAAATAATGTGAACGATACTAATTTCTTTTTCATAATTTCTACTTTACTAATCTTAAATACCTTGTAAGTCAACTTGGCGCATTCCGCCAAAGAATTTCAATACTCGCTCTCCGACATCCGGAATCTCCACATGAATTAAGTATAAACCACCAGCAACTGGTATGTTTTTCCAATTTGTTAGATCCCAATCTTGTGAAGTGACCTCGGAATCTTTATTGAATGTTTTTACCAATTTACCACTTACAGTGTAAATCTTGATGGTACATTTTGTCGGTAAGTTCGTAATCTTCACTCGTGTATCCAATCTTTTGCGCTCATAGTCAGAGAATGCGTAATATGGATTTGGCACTACATTAATCATCTTCAAGGCTTCCTTCAACTGATTTTCCGATGCAGTTACAGTAGCAATTTCATCCATTGACCAGGAATACATTGGTCTGCCAGCATTCTCTCCTGAACCAACGTAGTTTTTGTATTCTTTGTTAATACGCAACTTGATACTAACATCTGTCGATAACAATTCTTGATCTTGTCTTAACATTGGGTACATGATCCAACTCAAACTTCCATACAATTCTCTTTTAGCGGTAGAGTTGTTTGTTTCTACTTCTAACCACTTGTTTTGCAAAAAGTTTGTTCCTGTTGCCTCCGCTTCACTTGGAATGTATGCCGGGAAGTCAAATCCTGAACTATATCCATTGATACTCTTTTGCTTATAACTAAACACGTAAACCGGATGAACACCTCCCATCAATGGTGTTCCTACATTGCTCACCAAACGATCGGTTGGATTCCATAGCATATCTGCACCATTCTCACCTCCAAGGAAGGAATTCTCTCCAAAGGCCATATACAACCGCGCTCCAGACTCTAAATCAACCGCATATCCTGGGAACCATCCCATACCTGTTGTACCTGTATCATCCGGATTTCCGTCCTTATCGACACTTGGACTCTTACGCATGGCTCCTGCCGCTGCTTGACCTACATTTAGTGCCGAAGTCCTTCCCATTTCAATCACCGGACATCGTGTCCATTTACTTCTATCTTCCGTGATAACAATGTTCACGCTCGGAGCGAAACTTATCGAGGCATTTGTCTTACTTGAACCTGTAAACGAACCAAAATACGCAAGTGGCATGTAATCCCCTTGATAACCCACCAAACGGTGTGGCGCGATGGTGCCTTCCAAGATGCCTTCGTAGTCTTGATCTGGATCTGCTCCAACTTCGTCGCGGTAATTACATGGGTCTAAATACGTAGGTCCATCTGGCTGACATTCATAGGCAGCATCGTTTTCATCCGTTTCTGGTGCATAATCCCCCGAACGTATCCAGTTCGTCGGGTAATACGCATCGTTATCTTGAACACCTGTCAACCATCGCTTCGAAGAATCCGCAAATGTGATGGACGAAGAAATCATATCCGTTGTCTTTGCAGCGATATTTCCTGATCCATCAGGGAAATAATATTTCTCTTGGTAAATCTGCACTGAAACACCCCATTCAGGAATGATTTGTTCGTTATCTACAGCAATCGTTTGTTCACTTGTTACAGAGTCTTGAATCGTACCACCCTTGGTATCGTAGCGGTAAATTACCCAGCTCGCCGTATCTGCACTGTTACCATTTGATGGAGCAGTATAATCCCTGAATTTGCACTCAAAATAACCCGGCTGTAAGTTCAATGGATCCACAACTTTCACGTTTATCGGACCTTGGCCATAATCGTATGTTGGATTTTCCATATAGCCATCTGCCAGAATGGTATTCAAGGTAGAAGGTGTAAATTCAAGCTCACGGTTCCCATTTCCATAACCATCCAAACGTGTAATCTGAGGAGATGAACCGTATTCAATCAACTGGAGTGTTCCTCCAGCTTCCGGAACAGGACTATGGGGGATTGCAGATGTTGAGGTTATTGCCGTACCATCATAATTCAAACGTGAAGAAATATATGGTATTTTTTGTCCATCTAACTGCTGAGGATCATTTGGATTATACGTTTTGTAGTTGTTGTAAGCATAAGCCACAGCCACATAGTAGTATGTTTTATGATTTACTAAAGCTCTTGCGCCTTGTGCAAATGCATCCTCAGTCACTCGAAAACTATGACGGATTCCTTTGTTTTCACCGTCCACTTTTTCAACCGGTACCGAAAAACCTAAGGCTTCATCAAATTCAAAATTGATAATTCTAGAAACGTCATTTTTTATATCACATTGAGCAACTAATCTAGCTTTGGTTGGATCTGCAATATCTGCAACAGAAACCTCATCGTCTTTCAATTGAAAGATTTGATAACCTTCAAATCTATATTTTCTATCAACAGTAGGGTCAGGAATATTAATTTCATCTATTTCCTCATAACTCTCTCTGTAATTATTTGAAGACGCTGGATTCTCTAGTAATAAAATCAATTCGTTCTCTAGTTCTTGAATAGTTAATTTAGGAGCATCTGGTGGAGATAATATTTTAAAACACGCATCAAATAATGCCTGAGCTTTTGTATCCGCTCGTTTCATAGCATCCACAGAAGCCATTAATCCTCCATCCGTACTTCTACCAAACACTATACCCACCGTGATATTATTTATTGCACCAGGTCTTAAAGTAAATGGACCAGCGGATTGAACGAA
>JBIJBD010000071.1:0-12844 GCA_044345395.1 Crocinitomicaceae bacterium
TAGTTGACTCATCCCAACCATTTGGAAACTGTCCTGACATATCTGTTCCACCAGTACCCCAATGAATAGGGTCAGAATCACCAGGGAACATGTAATCAGAAAGTACAGTAGTTACCCCATTTGACCCAGTATAACCTAAACCTCCATAATACATTTCTGAACCATTTGCCCACTGACCTTCCATGAAGTTATAATACTCAGCAGCCGGACCCGGATCGTTATAAGGATAAGCTGATGTTGATGTATAATAAGTAAACCTTCTCATACCAAAACGCTCATTATCAATAATTCCATCTGAATAACCAATACCGATACCTTTATAAACGATACCGCCATTTGCTAATGCATCCGTTACAGATGGAACAACGTCTGTTTGTGTTGTCTCGTCAAAATATGGCCCCGGGTTATCTATTCCATCCGCATCTTGATAAGGACCTTCGAAGAAATCACAACCCACAGCAGGTGGATTCTCTTCATATCCAGGCCTACCACCATCACTTTCATCATTTAGGTCTCCATTATACATGTAACCTAAACCGCGAGAAACATCACACCCCGTGTAATCATCAGCATAATTACCTACGTCAGCATCCAAATATTGAGAGAAGTAGGTATTGTACAGCGTCTGAGTACCTCGATTAATTAATTCATAATTGTAGAATGTCATTCTGTTAATTTCATCATTCGTAGCAAAAGCAAAAGCCTGAGCACGAATCTCCATACCAATTGGATCTCCATTCGTTTCCGTATGAATATTACCTTTATCATTGAAAACCCACCAGTGCGTCTCATCACCATAAAGCGTTACACGTCTGTCAATTCCACATTCTACATCATCACGTCCAAGAATATCATCGTACCACGGGTGATCACCATTGTCGGGATTATAGTTTCCATCACCATCTCGATCATAAAAAGGAGCAAGAAAGTAATCTTGACCTCTCGAAACATCTCCATGAGCTGGCCATCCATATATTCTATTCAATTCATCATTACTCGGAGCAGTTACGTCTGCACATCCTTCGGTAGTCACTCCATTGTTGCATTCCCACCAAATATTGAATCGGATAACTTCTGCTTTTCTAATTGTATAAAATTTATCGAATGCGATACATTGATCTGGATCTATATTAGCCTCACCGAAGTCTCGCGTCGCGTCATCACCTACCGGAGATCCAGGATTAAAATTCCCAGTGCCCGGGGTTACGGTAAGCGGACCTGGCCAAAAATCATTTCCTTGGCGATATCTCAAAGCTGCAAGCTTTAACTGACCATTTACATCAGTACCACCCATCCAAAGTGCACCTGCATAGATTACATGAAGCCCACTATTTTTTGGGATTTCATAACTTGCTACACCTGCCGCCCTATTTTGGAACATACTACCACCTTGTTCAATTAACGCCTTCACATCGTTAAATTCCATGAACAATTTAGCAGTTGCAGGGCTACAATTTGCTTTTAAGTAGGGCTTTGGTTTTGAGGATTTGTCATTTGGTCCTAAATAGGCCATAGCATTTGAACTTACAAATGTTAATCCTAAAATTGTTGCAATGAATTGCTTTTTCATTTCTTCTATTGTTTAGTCTATTAGAAATCTATTTTTACACCTAGACGTATAGTTCTCGGTGAACTGATATTAAATGGGTTTTGAACCTTCAAAGAATAGAAATCTCTAAATGATTGTTCGTCTATCTGGTTTTGAATCGATGTTTGACTCGAAGCTGCCGCCAAAAAACCATCGTCATCCCAGTTTCCCGTCGCCCTGTAAACGTTCAAGATATTAAACTGATTAAACAAGTTCGTTACCCTCACATATACATTTAGGAATGCCATTTTCTTCTTATCCTTATTTCCTCCAAACTCCATATTAAACGTTTTATCTAACTGCATATCTAATCTATACTGCCAAGGCAACCTTGATCCGTTCAATGTACCATTTAATCCGGCATTTAAGTTTCCAATACCTTCGTCTGTGATGAATGTTTGATTCGAATATGGATTTCCTGAATTAATGTTTGTAAAAATATTCAACCCCGTGTTTTCAAGGATATTCAATTTCCCAATTTTAGGACCATTGTAATCTTCTCCTTCACCATATCTGTAGTCAAAAGTAATAGCAAAAGCATGACGCTGATCGAAATCATAAGGGAAAATATTTCTCAAGTTAGGCAATCCAGCATTCACTAAACCTGAGGCCGAAGCTGCATTCGAACCTGTACCATCAGCAAACTGTAATGTGTAAGCAGCAGTAAAGCGAATGTTACCTGTTTGTCTTAAATCGTAGTTAATCGTCATCCCTTTAACAGTTCCAAAATCTCTGTTACCAAAAGTTTTGTAGGTGGCAGGATATGCTTCAAAAATATTCACGAGTTGTACGTTGTTTCGTTGTTCTCTATAGAACGCTGAAATCTTAACGGAAGAGGTGCGGGATAATACCTGTTGAAACCCTAATTCATAATCTACGGTTGTTTCAGGTTTAAGATTTGCATTATTAATTACTGCATTTCTATTGTTAATGAATTGATATTCATACGGATCGAAACGGAAACCAGAAGTTGGTCGCTTTGTTAAGATATCATAATGCGCAAAGAACGATGCTTTTTCCGAGATTGGAAAAGAAAAAGCTATACGTGGCATGAAATTAATTTGCGCTTTATAATCTTCAAATGCACTAGCATTCGGCGTTTCTTGTGATGGATCCAATAACCAAGGCGCAATACCTGCAGCACCTCTAATTACCTTAGGATCTTCAACCGGAGTACCCGCTGCATTATACCAATTCATTCCAGTTCTAAAGCCGTTAATTGAAGAAGGATTATTTACATCATTCACATAAACGATATAATCATCACCCATACCCTCGGGCAACTCTACCCATCCGTATGTATTAGGATCATTTTCTTTCAACGCACGAGCTTCTTTTACAGTTCTAGCATTATAGAATAAATATTGATCTTTTAATACAGGTTGATTGGCATCAAATAAATCGACTCGAAGACCTACATTGAATACAATATCATTGAAGGCGAACTTGTCCATAATGTATCCCGCCATATATATTGGTTGAAATGCACCGACAAATCTTCTAAAGTTGCCATTATCATCGTAATCATTGAAATACTTGTTAATGTCTGTAGCACCACGAACAATTTTTCCCGTGTGGTCATATCCGTAATAAGAAACAAAAGACTGGCCACTATTCAATAATTCATCGGGAGAGAACATATCGAATTGAAATAATGATGGGTCATATTGGTCAATATCAACAAAATCATTCCCTCCGGCTGCATATCCTAATTTCTTTCTCAGGTTATAATCAAAGAAAGATTGGTTATCATTTTGGACTTGTCCTCCATATTCACCATTGTTAGTACTTGCATAACCAGCATTCAAACGTTGGTAAGTAATTGCTTTGAAAGAACCTGAATCAGAAATAACTCCTGATGTTAAATCCAATTCACGAATGTGAAAATTGGTTAACTGACGTGCTATTGACCATATTCCGAGTGGACCCTGATCTCCAAGTGACCAGCTTCTGTCAATGCGTTGCTCGTATTCAAAACCTAGGGAAATACTATGATCTCCAATAACTACAGATCCAGCACCAGTGACACGGAATTGATCTGCTTGAGATTTACCAAATCCATTATATGGGGTTCCTATGTTACTCCAAATTCCATAAACACTTGATGGCGCATCACCATTTCTTAACGCATTACCCTGTTGAATTTGAAATAAATTCTCATATCTTCCAATCGGATTTCCTTCGTAAATATTGAAATATTGTGTTGTGATTGCAGCTAATGCTGCGTTGGTTTCAGATGCGTCAAATGCAACTTCAACATCTTTAAACCCGTTGTGAATGTATGTTTGAGTAACAGGGTCAAATTCATAAGACGGCCTTCTTGTAGTGGTGAACGTACCGACGTGGCCGTAATTAAATAAATTAAATTTATGTTTTGGATCGTAAAACTCGCTTTGAGACCTCGAGAAATCCACCATTAGGTTGTATAATGCAGATTTAATTTTTGAACTCGAACCTTCTCTGGTATTATTGAAACGCTGCGTAAAACGACCAAAAACCCTCCAATCCAAGGACTTTGACTCACCGAAATTAGAGAAATTTAGTAACGAACCTGTATACGTGTAGCTGCTCCCTTGAGAATAGTTTAATGATCCTCCGAATTGTAAGTTCACTGAAGGGCCTGTATTGACGTCAATTTTTGTCTGAGCTGAAAAAACGGTGTTCCCTGCATTCATTCTCCAAGGAACTTTTTCGAAATCCTCTTTTCTTAGAAATAACGCATTATGAAACGTACCAAAACCAGTAGATGTTGGTCTTAATGGATTTATCAAAAGTTCATCTCTCTTTTCTTTTTTTATCCGGTAACCTCCTTCTGCCAATGGTCGACCGTCTACTTGGTCAGTTAAGTTAGCTGAAATTAAAAATCCAAGTCTTGGACGTGTCTTTTTACCTGTTGAATCTTTTTGCATCCAGAGTGGGCCTGACAACATTCCTTCTAGTAGGTTGTATCCATATTTATCTAATCCAAACATTTTACCATCATATCCATCAGGATCTTTACCGTTTATATATATCCCAGAGGATACTGCTTCAAAGCTTCCAAAATATTTTGCTGATGGACCTCTTGTTGTAATTGATATGATACCACCCGTTACATCCCCATAGTTGGCTGGAACACCACCTGTGATTACGGATACTTCTTCAAGTGCTGATTTAGGTAAGTTTGAAGAACCACGAACTTTGATACCATCAATATAGAAATATGTACCATCTGAACGCGAACCTCTAACGGAAATTTCACCTGTACCCTCGTTAGAGTTAACCCCTCCCACAGTTGCAGCAACACCTGCTGCCGAACGAACTGGTAATCTTGAGATGTCCTCTCTTGTTACCGTTGCACCCGAAGCGCCACCATCTTTGTCGATAAGCGGAACCTTGTAGGCAATCAACTTAACCTCTCCAAGATCTTTATTTTTTTCTGGTTTACCAATGGTAAGATTATCTAAAAATGTGATTTTGTCTGGAGAAACTATAACTCCCGTAGTTACAGACGTTTGGTATTCTACCATACTGATTTCAACATCATAGGTACCCGGTTGTACACCATTTATTTGAAATTTCCCATCAAAATCAGTTTGAGCACCTCCTTTTGTCGTACCGTTTTGAACGATTTTAACCTTACAAAGCGGAATAGCCTGTTTTGTTTTTTCATCTTTAACGGCGCCTTTTACAGATCCTAAACCCGATTGAGCATAGGCAAAAGTCCCTGACATTAAGAGACTTAAAGCAATCATCTTCAGTTTAACCATCATAGTTTTGTAGTATAATGTTTCGTTATTCGAATTTTAAGCTTGTAAATATATGAAAAATCATATTGACTATCCTCATGTTAAAAAAAATTAAATTGAAAATAAATTAACATATTTGTCTGTAACATTTCAATCTCAATGAATAGATGCAACGAAGGGCAAATTCCATAAAAATAATTACTCGCGCTGACTTCTGTTTAGCGTATTCGGTCATTGACGATTTATTTGTTTTTTCATCAGAGCATTTACAACAAACTAAACGATATAAAGAACGATATGGGGTGCAGATTTTAAAGAAAAATATACTGGCAGAATCTTCTCAAATTTTATATGAAAAGAATGGAAGGCCTTATTTACATGACCATTCTGCATTTATTTCAATAAGTCATTCTAAAAATTTTATTGCCCTTGCAAAATCATCTAAAAGAATAGGAATTGATATTGAGGAAATAGATTCGCGCATATTAAAAGTAAGAGAGCGGATTTTAAATACACACGAAATGAAAATTTTTCAAGCCAACGATTTATTAGAGAATACAATTGCATGGACTATAAAAGAAACTTTATTCAAATTAACAGAAGATGAGGGATTAGACTTTAGAACTGATTTGTTAATTTTAGAAGAAATTTCACCTCGAAAGAAATACCGTTGTTCGATGAAACAATCAGGAAGCCTTATTAAAGTACTTGTTGAAATTATTAAAGTAAATAATCTAGTAATTGCATTTAATGTCTAAGAATAACCTTTTAAAGGAAATGGAAAATTTGGAAAATGGTTTAGCTATTTTGGTTGATCCTGACAAATTTATATCGATGAAGAACCAAGATGAATGGATTCGGCGCGTAAATTTTTTATCTCCTGATTTTCTTTTCATCGGCGGCAGTGTTGTGGCCAAAAGCGATTTCGATAAATGCGTTGAACTACTCAATGAAAGGATTAATATTCCCCTCATTATTTTTCCAGGTAATTACGACCAAGTTCATCCACTAGCTAAAGGCTTATTGTTTTTGTCATTATTATCGGGGCAAAACCCTGAATACCTTATAACACAGCACGTAAAAGCTGTTGAGTACATAGTGGAAACGCAAGTAGAAATAATCCCAACTGCGTACTTATTAATAGATGGAGGAATACAAACCGCTGTTGCCTATGTCTCGCAAACACAACCAATCCCAACTTATGGAAAAACGATAGCAGCGAAAATAGCATTGGCTGGAAAATATCAGGGTAAAAAATTAATTTATTTAGATGCGGGAAGCGGTGCCTTGAATATCGTGCCTGAAGAAATGATTCAAGAGGTAAAAAACGTTGGCCTACCCTTAATTGTCGGAGGAGGAATGAAAACAATAACAGATATTGAAAAAAGTCATCGAGCCGGAGCAAATGTCATTGTCATTGGCAATAAAATTGAAGAAGATCTTGATTTTTTTCTAGAATTGTCAGCATACCGCAATCGAGTGAAATCACAACATAGCTTTTAAGCTAAGATCCATACTCTTCACAGAATGTGTTAAGGCACCTACCGAAATGTATTGAACGCCTGTTTCCGCATATTCCCTAATGTTGGCTAAGGTAATACCGCCCGAGGCTTCTGTTTCAATTTCTTCTGGTATACGATTTAGTGCAATTCTTAAATCTGATGGATTAAAGTTATCTAACATTATTCGCATGATGCCTCCCTCGTTAATCGCTTCATCTAATTCTGTAAAATTTCTCACCTCTACGATAATTCCAAGTGATTTCTTGGTTTTTGCTAAATATGCTTTAGTTTTTTGAATGGCGTTTGCTACACCACCAGCATAATCCACGTGGTTGTCTTTTAGCATAATCAAATCGTACAGTCCAAATCTGTGATTTTCTCCACCTCCAATTTTAACTGCCCATTTTTCTAAATAGCGAATTCCGGGAGTAGTTTTTCGCGTATCCAATAATTTAGTTTGGCATCCTTCGATGACTTTCAAAATTTCATTTGTCTGAGTTGCAATTCCACTCATTCGCTGCATAAAATTTAATACTAGCCGCTCAGAGGTCAGAATAGCACGTGATGAACCACTTACTACAAAGGCGATATCACCCACTTTGACCTTGTCCCCATCTTTTTTATAAGTTATAACCTCTAAATTGGAATCTACAAGTTCATAGATTCTTTTAGCGACTTCAATACCCGCCAGAATACCAGCCTCTTTAACCAATAACCTGGCTGCTCCATTTGCATTTTCCGGGACACATGCCAAGGTTGAATGATCACCTTCACCGATATCCTCAATTAATGCGTTTCGAATAATTTGATCTAACATAACAACAAAGATACGCTCTTCTCCTGAAACCATTCATTACTTCTTGTTATCTTTAGTGCAACATATGCATCAATCTTTATCAGAACAATTGAAGCAACTTCCTGAAAGTCCGGGGGTATACCAATATTTTAATGTGGATGGAACTGTTTTATACGTTGGGAAGGCAAAAAACATTAAAAAAAGAGTTCTCTCCTATTTCAACAGAGATCTTGAATCTTTTAAAACAAAACTTCTTGTTTCTCAAATTTATCAAGTGAGCTGTACTATTGTCGCAACAGAACTTGATGCACTTTTATTAGAAAATAGTTTAATTAAAACTTATCAACCGAAATATAATATCTTACTTAAAGACGACAAAACCTACCCGTGGATTGTTATAAAAAATGAGCCTTATCCTAGGGTTTTTTATACAAGGAAAAAAATTAATGATGGTTCATCTTACTTTGGTCCATATCCCAATGTAAAAACCATGCAGTCTTTACTTAAATTACTTCAAGAATTATTCAAATTCCGAACATGTGGTCTAGATTTATCAGAATCAAAGCTTAAAAAAGCAAATTATAAGGCTTGTTTAGAATTTCATTTGAAGCGATGCCACGCACCCTGTGAGGGATTGCAAAAAAAAGATGCCTATGACGCTAAAATTGAGGAAGCAACTCAACTAATAAAAGGTGAAATAAATCCTTTACTCAAATCGTTAACACAACAGATGAAAAATTTTGCTGCGACCTGTGCCTTCGAGAAAGCCCAGGAAGTAAAAGAACTGATTCAACAATTGAAATCTTACCAGGCAAAGTCAACGGTAGTATCTTCACTTTTATTGAATCTTGATGTGTTTTCTTGGCAACAGACTGAGCAAAGACTTTTTATCAATTATATGGTAATTAAAGAGGGGGTAATAATACATTCTTTCAATTCACACGTAGACTTAGTACTTGAAGAAAATTTGCAAGAAGAGTTAAGCACCTTACTTTTCGACCTAAGGCAACGATTTACAAGTAAAAGCTCAATAATTCTAACAAATAAAAAAATTGGTGATTTATCATCGTGCTCAATGGAAGTACCGCAGAAAGGAGAGAAAAAACAACTACTAGATTTATCCTTAAAAAACCTACAAAACAAATCAATCTCCACAATAGATCTTAAAGTTGATGATTTATTAATGGAAATTAAATCTGATTTTAAGTTGAAGGTTTTACCGAGCCATATCGAGTGTTTTGACAACTCAAATTTACAAGGAACTCATGCTGTTTCTGCATGTGTCGTATTTAAAAATGGTTTGGCTAGTAAAAAGGACTACCGCCATTTTAATGTAAAAACAGTACAAGGACCAGATGATTTTTCCACCATGAAGGAAGTTGTCTTTAGAAGATATCGACGTCTCATCGAAGAGAAACAATCTCTGCCCCAATTAATTGTTATTGATGGAGGAAAAGGTCAGCTAAGTGCTGCACTGGAAGCTCTTGAAACATTGGGTCTTCGTGGAAAAATTGCTGTCGTAGGTATAGCTAAGAAATTAGAAGAAATCTTTTTCCCCGGAGATCAATTCCCTATTTTATTAAATCGTCGGTCCAAAAGTTTAAAACTAATACAACAGCTTCGAAACGAAGCACATCGATTTGGTATTACGCATCATAGAGACAAAAGAAGTAAATCCGCTATTACTAGTGAGCTTGATCAAATTTCAGGAATTGGCGAAAAGACAAAACATATATTACTCAGTGAATACAAGTCAATCTCGAATATTAAAAAATATGGACTTGAGGAAGTGACAAAAAAAATAGGACGATCAAAAGCGACCATCCTATTTAATTATTTCAACAAATAAGAAAATTAGTAAATTTCCCTACTTAATGACAAACTTTAAGGCCTTTCCATTGTCGCCTATTCTTACGAAGTATGTTCCTGACGAAATTCCTTCAGTTGGAAGTATTATTAAATTACTTCCCTCTTTTGAAATAATTTGAGAAAGTGACACTGATTTACCTGTTATATCGGTAATAGAAATGGTCAATTTCTCATTTTTTAACGCATAATATTTTACATGAATATCTCCTTCCGTTGGATTTGGATAAAGCTCAAGAGCATTGATTTCGCTCAAACCATTTATTCCAAGGACAAGATTATCAGAAGGAGCACCGGCATACAAGTTAATGTCGTCTAAGTAAATATTATTGCCTCCTTCACCTTCAAATCTAAACTTCATTTTAAAGTTTTCAGAGAAATAATTACTCGTCACATTAATCATGTGTACAGTTGTCCAATCAGTAGTTTGAGTTGGTTTCCATGAGGTGGTTGATGTTAAACTCGATAAATTGTTTCCTGCTAGCGTTTTACGTTGTGCCCAACTAGCACCACAATCGGCAGAGACAAAAACTTTCAAGAACTCATAGTCAGCGGATGTTTTCTTACGATATGCATATCTAAAGCTCAAGGTTACGTTGCCTGTAGAAGGTATTACAGATAAGTCGATTGGTGCAGAAGTGAGTTCGTCAATATTACTAGGTGCTTGTCCAAAATTCACGAGTTTTGCACATTGACTTCCTGAATGGGCGGTTGTATTTTCGATGGTCCAAGCGTTGTTATTGTTTGGATTATATACCTCCCAATTTGTTAGGTTTGCTAGAGACGAGTATGCCTCAAATCCCTCCCAGTATGGTAAAGTAGCTGCATCAGGCAAAACACGAATGTAATTATTTTTTAATTCATCGTCTGTTGTGGTCCCGTCGGTTGCGGTTAGTTTAACATTGTATAATCCTGGACTCGAAAAATATATTTTTGGATTTTGCGAGGTCGCTTGAGATCCAGGAGCATATGTCCAACCTGTGCTTGGGGTAATTTCCCATGTCCATCCGGTTGCTTCATTGTATGAGTCATCAGTTAATTGAATGGAATCATTTTGACATATTGTAGTTCTATCTGCCTCAAACGCAGCTTTACATAAATAAATGTCTCCCGTCGCACCTGTTGCAGTCAAATTTGCCGCTTGCCATAAATTAAACCTGCCAGTATTAGTTACTTGCAGAGCAGCTCTCATTCTATCTGTTTGACCTTGTGTATACATTTTAGAACAATAAGAATAATCCATGTAATTCTCCACATTGTCGCGCACGTCATAATTCCAATAAGTATTAACAGAATTACAGGTGTTTGCGGACAATAGACAAGCGGTGACACCTATACAATTTGGTGTATCATCTACATCATCATCCGTCGAACAAGAAGAGGTGTTTCCTGGATTGTTATTTGGTCCCCATGTATGGTCTAGATTTAACCAATGGCCAACTTCATGTGTTAATGCTCTAGAAGCACCGATTGAACCAGTACCTATAGAACCTACGTAATCGTGCAAAATCCAGATTCCATTTGTCATGCTACTTGCTGACCAAGTTGAAGGATTGGTTGTGTAACCTGCTGCCCCTCCAATTTCTCCACAAATGAATACATTCAGGTATTTATTTCCCGGCCAACTGTTCTGGAATACATCATTTCCATTTCGAATAGCAGTTACTTGCGCATTGCCATCATCTCCTTGGTAGGACAATGGAGACATGGTGCGAGTTATTCCTTTAAAGCATGTTCCGTTTGGAGCTTTTGTGGCTAAAACAAATTCTACTTCAACATCTGAAGGCATTCCCACAAAATCAGATTGAACTGTAGCCGTATCCGAATTCAATTTTCTGAAATCTCTGTTTAAAATGGCTAATGCGTCATAGATTTGTTCATCGGATATGTTTTCGATACCATTGTTATGCAATACGTGAAATACGATAGGAATCTTATAAACGACACCTTTAGGAATAGGCTTGTTTTTCGCTTTTTGGAAAGCTATTTTATCTTGTTCGTACATTGCTGCAAACTCAGGATTTTTCATCAATTCAGCCATTTTGATATGTTGATGACAAAACTCAACCTTCTCACCTTCCCTTGCATTCGTCGGATCAAAAGGTCTTGTTTTTTGGGCATTCAACTGCGTAATAGCGAGTAAGGATAAAGAAAGACAAGTAAAAAGTATTTTTTTAAGTATCATAATTAACGTGGTTTAATCGTTTAGTTTTCTTTGATTAGCACGCCTAAATTAAGGAATTATTTAAAAAATACTAATTAAATATGTTTAAATTAATTAATCAAATACATCAACTAGCATTATCACTACCTTTGAGACATGAAAAGTAAAAGAGCCTCTGAAACACTTGCAATAACTACACATATTGTATTGCCAAATGACACAAATACATTGGGTAATTTATTTGGCGGTCAGTTACTCGCTTGGATGGATGTAATTGCCAGTGTATCTGCACATCGTCATTGTAAACGTGTGGTTGTAACAGCTTCTGTTAACAACGTTTCCTTTCAAAAACCAATTCAACATGCCTCTATTGTTACGCTTGAGGCGAAAGTTTCTAGAGCTTTTTCATCGTCCATGGAAATTTTTGTAGATGTTTTTGTCGAAGACCCAGTTTCCGGATTAAGAGAAAAATGTAACGAAGCGATTTATACGTTTGTTGCTGTGGACCAAAACGGTGGTCCTATTCAAGTTCCTGAGTTAATTCCTGAGACTGATGAAGAAATTACGCGCTTTGAAGGTGCATTGAGGAGAAAACAACTTAGTTTAATTTTAGCCGGAAAAATGGATCCCAAAGAAGCAAATGAGCTTAAAAAGCTATTCATCGGATAATTCTCGCGTTATTGCTTCCACAATTTTTGATTCGTCAAGGTTCATCATACAGTGGTGATGCCCTTTAGGGCACTTCTCAAAGCCAATTTTTGAACATGGTCGACACCGCAAAGAAATTTCATATGAATTATTTAATTGAGGCTTCTCAGGTAAATAAGGATACATGCCAAACTTCGGAACAGTATTTCCCCAAGTAACATGCAATGGGATGCCAAAACATGAGCCAATATGCATTAATCCCGTGTCATTCGTAAGCAAAGATTTCGCATTTTTCACCAAATAAGCAGACTCTAAAATGGATAGCTTTCCCACAAAATTTATCATTTTTCTTGTTGGGAACTTTTCAACAAGCTCATCGGCAAATATTTCCTCAGTTTTGCCACCAAGCAAAATGATTGGATAATCAATCTGTTCAATTATAGCTCTGACCTTTTGAACGGGCAGCTGCTTGGTTTTAAATTGAGCCCCTAACGCTATTGAAATATACTTTTTTGGTTCTAATCCCCAATCTCCTAGGTTCACCTCGTATTT
>JBIJBD010000150.1:0-5308 GCA_044345395.1 Crocinitomicaceae bacterium
TAAAGCCAATGGAGTGGATATTGATATGACATTAACTTCTCCTAATTGCCCTGTAGCGGAAACCCTACCTAAAGAGGTCGAAGATAAAGTTAAGGCCATTGAAGAAGTATCGGATGCTAGAGTTCATATCGTTTTCGATCCTCCCTGGGACAAAGACATGATGAGTGAAGAAGCTAAATTGGAACTTGGTTTCCTTTAGATTAATTGCGCTTAATCATTATTTCAACCCTACGATTTAATGCGCGACCTCCTGGTGTATCGTTGGAGTATTTAGGTTTAGATTCTCCGAATGCACCAATTACAATACGATTGGCATTAATTCCTTTAAGTTCTAGGTAACGTTTAATTGCTTCAGCTCGTTCCTTAGCTAGCTTATCATTAAACGATTCATCTCCTGTAACATCTGTGTGCCCATCTAGCAAAATGTTAGCGTTTGCATCTTGCTTTAATAAGTAGACAATTTCATTTAATGTACCAATAAAAGCTGTTTTTAATGTGGACTGATTTAGGTCAAAATTAATATCTGCATAGCTAGTAAAACCTTCCTTCGAAATTAAATTGTTATTATTCGAATTATTGTTGTTCGAATTGTTATTATTCGAATTGTTGTTCGAATTATTGTTGTTCGAATTATTGTTGTTCGAATTATTGTTGTTCGAATTATTGTTGTTCGAATTATTGTTGTTCGAATTGTTGTTGTTCGAATTATTGTTGTTCGAATTGTTATTATTCGAATTGTTGTTCGAATTATTGTTATTCTAATTATTGTTGTTCGAATTATTGTTGTTCGAATTATTGTTGTTCGAATTATTGTTGTTCGAATTATTGTTGTTCGAATTGTTATTATTCGAGTTGTTGTTCGAATTGTTGTTGTTATTCACATACAATTCTTCTGGACATCCAGATAATTCTGGCTTTCCAAAATCTTCTGGACATTTATCGATTAAGTCATTTATCCCATCACCATCGGTGTCAAGATTTTTCAAACTCACGCCTCTGCAATTAACTTTATTACCGAGAGGAGTATCTTTCTCGTCATCTGCAATATTTACAACACCATCCCCATCCGTATCTGAAAGGTCATTCTTAAAACGATTTATCGTACTATCCTTCTTTTTTATTTCAACCTCTAAATATGACATATCAGGAAAGCATGGTGTATAGGCCCAATCACAATGTTGTTTGTTTTTTCCAAGGTAAATATTTGCTCCAATTGAGGCATTTGCAATAAATCCATCAAAACCTCTATTGTATACGTTGTTGTACATATCAAAAGTAAATTGCTGATAGATATGCCAAATAAATGTAGCATCTACATTCAAAGCAACACGTTCTGTTAGTTTAAATTGTGGTGTGAAACCAAACAGAAAGTTAACCATTCTGTCGTTTTCTGTATTAATTTTACTTGATGTCAACGACATACCTCCACCGGTGTGAAACAATACACTCCAACGGTCTGTGAAATTCTCGAAGGTGAAAATTCTACCTATATCTAGTATTCCTTGAATTGATGCTCTGTAGTAGTTTGTCTTAAAAGGTAAACTATTTCCATTCGATCCAATATTATCGTTGGTAATTAGATCGTAACCCCCATCTAGTTTTAATCCGAATTTATTATTGAACATGTATCGAACTCCGCCACTTGTGTGAATAAAATCTACGGTATTTGACCAATAACCGGGAGAATAAGGTTCTACTGCGTTAGTTCCTCCTACAGCAAAATCAAGCGACCATTTGTTGTAGCCTGCATATTGCGCAAATGTATTTGATACTGCTACTAACAGGCAAAAAACGAAAACAAATCGCATCATAAATAATTCAGTAGAATAGCAAATGTACTAAAATATAGAGAGTTTACAATTATTTTTTACGCAGAAAAAAAGTCTTTAACCTGTAATTATTATAGTCATAATAGTTAAAAATGAATTGATTTTTCGTCAACAACTCTACTTTTAGTGAAAAAATTTGGCCAGTTAATAATATTAAATCATCATTCAACGACCAATAATTCTGTAAAATCAAAGAATCTGAAACTATAAAATTCGAGCCCAACGGTGTAAATTCAAAGTTACATTTGCCAACCACCGAGTCTGGTTTAAAACTCAATTGATTTTTTCCAATTTCAAATGTGGAATCAAAATAGGTGAACCCACCGCCATCTTGAATCTCTATTCGTTGAACCTCCCAATCTCCCGTGAGTTTTTTCTCATTCAACTTTTTGCAAGACGATAATAAAACGAAAAGAAGAACTAATTTATAAACCATATGAAAATGGAATTGTTGACATAGCCAATACACCTGTATACAGAGCGGCAGGATCTATGTCAAAATTAGGGTGATGCACTGAATTGGTAATTCCTTTGGCAGAATTCCCCACACCAAGACGAAAAAAACATATTGGAACTTTTTCAGCGTAAAAAGCAAAATCCTCTGCTGTCATTCTTACATCGAGTTCTTTTACATGATTTTCTCCGAATACTTCACTAAATAGCACCTGTACTTTTTTGGTTAAATTCGGATTGTTTTCAAGATTAGGATATCCTTTGGACCTTTTTAATTCAATTGAGCCGCCATATTTATTGGCTACTTTTTGCACTATTTCTCCCATCTTAACAAATGCCTCTTCCCTCCATTGCGAATTCATTGTTCGAAATGTACCTTTAATGAGCGCTTTTTCAGGAACGATATTTGTGCTTCCTAATGCCTCAAATCGACCGAAGTTAATAACTGTTGGAATTTCTATCGGAGTATGGTTTTTGATGTAATTCGATAATTCCATCAATAATTCTGAACCCATGAATAATGGATTTACACAATTTTGTGGAAGTGCTCCATGTCCACCCTTTCCTGTAATTTCAATGTGGATCTCATCACTAGAAGCCATATACAAGCCAGACTTAAGCCCTATATTACCCGACTCCATTTCAGGATACACATGTAAAGCATACAAAGACTCAACATTCGGATTTTCTAAAACACCAGCTTTAATCATCAAACTTGCACCGCCAGGATTCATTTCTTCTCCTGGTTGAAAAATTAATTTTACTGATTTGGTCAACTTCAATTGATGCTTTTGTAAAATTACCGCTACTCCAAGTAATATTGCTGTATGCACATCGTGACCGCATGCGTGCATCCAACCTGGATTTTTAGATTTATACGGTACATCATTTTTTTCTTGAATAGGCAGTGCATCTAAATCAGCTCTCAACCCAATCGTACCACTTGCTCTATCTGACGAAATGAGTGCTACAAGACCTGTACCACATATATCCTTTTCAAATGAAATTCCATATTCAGATAAAATCCTAGCAACGAATTCCATGGTTTGAAATTCTTGAAAAGAAGGTTCTGGAAATTGATGTAGATGCTCTCTCCATTGTTGAATTAATGGTGATAATTCGATGACCTCCGAGCGCAAAAGATCGATAAGTTCAGGCTTCATCATTTGAAATTTCTTGATACCCCGAAGAGATTAATCGAAAGGATACATATGCAGTTAGAATCCCAAAAATCAATTTAACCCACGACGGTGACATTTTTAGAGACAATTTAGAACCAATCCATGCACCGAATAAAAAGGCAAGTGCGATCACTAATCCAAATTTCCAATTAACATTTCCTGATTTCCAATATTGCATTAATCCGAAAAACACAACTGGCATGGATAAGACAAATAGACTTGTTCCTTGCGCTTCATGTTGTGTAGTTCCAAGCAAAAACACTAATGCCGGGACTATAATAATTCCTCCACCTACCCCGACAAAACCACTCAAAACACCAGCCATTAGTCCTATTAATGACAAATACATTATCGTTTGTGGATTCATAAAATCAAAGATACGTAATTCAATACAAAGAGCATAAACTATTCTACCAGTTGATTACACCCACGAATATCGGCATGTTGTAATCTACCTTCTATGGTAAATCCTAACAAAGAATTTATGCCAATGTCTTGTGTTTGGATAAATGAGCAAGTATCTACATTAGCTAGATCTATTACATTAATAACTCCCCTTCTATTTTCGACAATGGTAAAAGGGTCGGTAGGATCAGTGGTTATTATTTTCATCCATGGAGGTGCAGAAAAAATTAAATTTTCTTTTGCATAAGCTTGTGAAAACAATTCAGTCATGCCATATTCAGAAAACATCTGATAGCAAGAAGTGCCTTTTTTAATGTACGAATGAAGCATTTTTTTAGGTAACTCTTCTCTTCTACCTTTCATTCCACCAGTCTCAATGATTAAGGCACTCTCTAAAGAAAAATTCAAATCTGCTAAATCCATTAACGAATAACTTACCCCAAATATGATAACTTCTTTTCCTCTTTTCGAGGCAGCTTCATACCGATCTTTGACCTCTTCCAAATGTCCCAATAAAAAACCGGAAGATTCATCTCCGGTTTTTTCTATAAGGTATTGGACCATACAAACAAGTCCTGAATTCCCTTGATCCATATAGTTAGGAAGCAAAGCTAAAATGACCTGATTTTCAGGATCTCCAATATATTTCGTGTAGGACTTAAGGCATGATTCAAGGTAAAAATCCATGTCGACTACCCAATGCTTACTTCTTGCTGATGATCCCGTACCACTACTAAGAAAAAAACTATTAGACGCTGTAATAGACTGGGAAGCGACATCGTGTTTTTTAAAAAAATCTATGGGCAGAAAGGGTATTTCTTCCACACACGAAGGTTTTTTTCGACCCAATATTTCGAGATATCTTTTAAAAACTTCACAATTAACAGATTGAAAATCAAATATTTTCATGGCCATTTCAGAAAACTCTGCATGACTTGATATAGCTAAGATGTCATTTTTGTTTGGCACAAGACAAAGTTAATAGATTTTTATGGGGCTAATACCTTGAAACTATTCCATACCTTTGAACTAAATTAATATTTCTGCTGTTTCTCACTAAATAATATCATGAAAAGAATAGGCGTTTTACTTTTACAACTTGGCACACCCGATAGCCCGAAAACGAGCGATGTTAGAAAATACTTAACTGAATTTTTGAATGATCCACGAGTCATAGATATACCTTGGTTAGCTAGGAAGCTTTTAGTCAATGGAATTATCGTTCCCTTTCGAGCACCTAAATCTGCTAAAATATACAAAGAATTGTGGGAACACGGTAATGGCGTTTCTCCCCTACTTAGCCATTCAGAAGCTATTAAAGAAAAAATTCAAGCTCATTTTAATGGAACAAATGTTACGATTGAACTTGCAATGCGTTATCAAAACCCTTCAATGGATAAAGTAATGGAGCGTATGCGCTTGGCAAACTACGACCAACTA
>JBIJBD010000177.1:0-4584 GCA_044345395.1 Crocinitomicaceae bacterium
GCTCTCAGAAAGAACTAATTTTACCTAATATGCAACCAACAAAATATATCTTGTGTATGCTGCTAACTGTTATGCTGGCATGCACAAATCAACCCAAAGAAGTATCGACCCAAAATAACAAGGATTCAAAGGAAAATAAAGTTAATGTTACGCCAAATAAATTGATGTATGCTGAAGTTTCTGGCATGACATGCGAACCTGGTTGCGGTGGATCAATTCGCAAGAATTTAAAAGCCACCGGGGGCGTTTCAAAAGTAGAATTTGATTTTATTGTTGGGGCAGAAAAACAAGTTTGTCGTATTTTTTTCAACAATGCAAAAGTGAGTGATGCAAAAATTACGGAGGTGGTTCAAACGATTAATTCAGAACAATACACCTTGAATATTCTAAAAACTGAGGATTTAACCAAAAAATAATGGAGTTGTTCTTCCGAGAATTTGGAGAAGGTAAACCTTTTGTTATACTTCACGGTTTATTTGGATTTAGTGATAATTGGGCAACTCATGCGAAGAAGTTAGCAGACTATTATAGAGTCATTTTGGTTGATTTGCGCAATCATGGACATTCGCCTTGGTCTGAAGAATTTTCTTATGAATTGATGGTAGAGGATCTCCATGCTTTGGTTGAGCGCTTAGAATTACCAAAGTTCACCTTGATGGGGCATTCCATGGGAGGAAAAGTTGCGATGCGTTATGCCCAATTGCATGAAACTAAATTAGACAAATTAGTCGTTGTTGATATGGGTGTAAAGCTTTATCCTCCCCATCATCAGCATATTATTGATGCAATCAAATCATTAAATCTTGATACAATTTCTGCAAGAAGTCAAGCCGAAAGTCATTTCCGCAAATATTTAGAGAATGAAGGGGTTATCCAATTTTTGCTCAAGAATCTATTTTGGAAAGAAAAAGGAAAATTAGCATGGCGTATGAATTTTCATGTGCTGGAGCGCAAAATGTCTGAGATTTTAAAGGAAATCACCTTTACTGAATCTTGGATACCTACGCTTTTTATCAGAGGAGAATTATCCAATTATGTGTTAGACGAAGATTTATCAACATTGGAACAGTATTTTCCGGATTGTAATTTAGTAACTATTCAGGGTGCAGGTCACTGGGTGCATGCTGAAGCACAAGAGCCTTTTTTAACGCATGTATTGGCTTTTTGCTTGAGATAAAGAAAGCCTCTTATTGAGGCTTTCTTAGTTTTTAATTAGAAGAACAGCATGTTTTTTCCCCTTTTTGTATTCCAATGATTTACTGTAGTTCAATAGAAACTTGATACAAGCATGTTGAGGTTTTTCTGCTACTTTTAATTCTTCAGAAATAGATTTGAAGTATTTGTTGACCATAGGCGATTAATGATTTTAGAGGCTAACGTAACTAAAATTTAATTATTGTTTAAGGTGTGTCAAATTCATACTAAATAGTTCATTTAGTTTGAGTTTTCGTTACAATGCTTAACTTTGCACACCAATCAACAGTAAGATAAAAAGAATGGAAAACTTTTTAAAGCCTGGTGTAGTAACCGGAGACGATGTACAGCGCTTATTTGCCTACGCTAAAAAACATCGTTTTGCTATGCCTGCAATAAATGTTACGAGTACGAGTACCGTTAACGGTGTTTTGGAAACGGCAGCACGATTGAATGCTCCAGTTATTATTCAGTTTTCAAATGGAGGCGCTCATTATTTTGCCGGCAAGGGTTTAGATAACAAGAATGAAAAAGCTGCAATATTAGGAGGAATATCAGGTGCAAAGCATGTTCATGCCATGGCTGAGGCTTACGGAGCTACAGTCATCTTACACACAGACCATTGCGCCAAAAAACTTTTACCATGGATTGATGGCTTGTTGGAAGCTGGAGAAGAATTTTATAAACAAACAGGGAAACCTCTTTATTCTTCTCACATGATAGATTTATCGGAAGAGCCAATTGAGGAAAATATTGAATTATGTAAAGAATATTTGACTCGTATGAGCAAAATAGGAATGACCTTGGAAATAGAATTGGGAATCACAGGAGGAGAAGAAGATGGTGTGGATAATACAGATGTTGACAATTCGAAACTATATACTCAACCTGAAGAGGTAGCTTACGCATATGAAGAGTTAAGTAAAATTTCTCCAAGATTCACCATTGCTGCTGCTTTTGGCAATGTTCATGGTGTTTATAAGCCGGGTAATGTAAAATTGACTCCTATTATTTTGAAAAATTCTCAAGATTTTATTCGAGAAAAGTATAGGACATCTAAAAACCCAATAGATTTCGTTTTCCATGGAGGTTCCGGCTCAAGCATAGAAGAAATTCGAGAAGCGATTGGTTATGGAGTTATTAAAATGAATATTGACACGGATTTGCAATTTGCGTTTACGGAAGGTGTTCGTGATTATGTATTAAATAAAAAAGATTATTTAAAAACTCAGATTGGCAATCCTGAAGGAGATGATGTTCCAAATAAAAAGTATTACGATCCGCGAAAATGGTTGCGTGAAGGAGAAATGACTTTCAATAAGCGATTGGAACAATGTTTTTCAGATTTAAATAATATTCAAACCCTAACAATATGAGTTGGTTCAAAAGAAATAAAGAGGGAATTACAACCTCCACCAGTGAAAAGAAAGAAACCCCCGAAGGACTTTGGGTAAGATGTTCGAATTGTAAAACACTGTATACTTCAGATGATTTAATGAAACATAACTATGTTTGTGAGCGATGCTCACATCACGAGCGTATTGGTTCTGAAGAATATTTTAGGATGATTTTTGACGATGCGAATTATACTGAATTAGATGCTAATTTAACGTCTGGAGATCCTTTGAAATTTGAGGATACAAAAAAATATGCTGACAGAATAAAAGCCACGCAAAAATCATCCGGTCTTACAGATGCTGTCCGTTCTGCAAAAGGTACCTTGAATGGACGGAATTTTGTGATTTCAGCAATGGATTTTGGATTTATTGGAGGCTCAATGGGTTCAGTAATGGGGGAAAAAATTGCACGAGGAATTGATGAAGCAATAAAAATTAAGGCGCCATTCATGATAATTTCAAAATCAGGTGGTGCTCGAATGATGGAAGCTGGATATTCGTTGATGCAGATGGCCAAGGTTTCTGGAAAATTGGGTCAACTGGCTGACGCGGGATTACCCTATATTTCTTACCTCACAGACCCCACTACCGGTGGCGTGACTGCTTCCTTTGCGATGTTAGGTGACATAAATATTGCAGAGCCAGGAGCATTGATTGGTTTTGCAGGCCCTCGAGTTGTAAAAGAAACAATAGGTAGGGATCTTCCTGATGGTTTTCAAACGTCCGAATTTTTACTAGAACATGGATTCTTAGACTATATCATTGACAGAACTGAAATTCGAAATAAATTAAGTTTGTCAATAGAGCTTTTCATGTCATAAGACTACTTTTCAATTCGAATAAATTAAGGTACATTTGTTACAAACCGTACAAATGAGAAAATTGCTATTCTTTTTTCATCTTTTTCTTTTATTTCGCGTTCAAGCACAAGATACAACGTGGGTTCAGACATTCACCTTTGACTCTATAACCACGCGAAGAGCCAACTTTATTTTTCCCGAGGAATTAAATAGTAAGCGATTTGAGAAAGTCCTAATGTACTACAAACTTAAATGTAGTCCGCTGACTACATGGGATCAATACGATTGTGGAGAATGGGACTATTTGACCTACACAAGAGTGTTCGATCACACAGGAATTTATGATTCAGTTCGTAAGGATGGAAATCGCTTTCTATCAAATTGGGCAAGTCCTGGAACCATTGATTACACACCTGCTCCAAATGTGATATTTGACAACTACACACGAATAGAACAAGAGCGGGCCTCCACAAGTTTAAGTTCATCTCCATTGAATATTGGAACAAGTAGTTCTTCCTCAATTTTCAACACGGCGAGTAAAGGTTCACGCTTTCAGCAATTATTGACGGCAAATGAATTGACGGCTGCCGGTATTCAAGCAGGTGATATCCAGGGAATGATTTTGGAAATTTTGAACACTGGTTCAAATGGACAATTGTTGAGTCCGCGAATCTCAATTAAAGCAACAACTTCTGCAACATTAACCTCATTTCAAACAACTGGTTTCTTGGAAGTCTATAACCGAACAAGAGATACAGGAAATCCATTAATTATTGGTGCAAATGAGTTTTTATTCTATCAACCTTTTACTTGGAATGGAACAAGCAATTTAATTATTGAATTTAATTATGCATCTGATGAGCCATCTACCAGCGGACTTGTATTTGCAACGGAAAATATAGCTGGAAATCAGGCATTGTCCTATCCAGAAAGGAATGGGTATTTGAATTTATCAGGTACAAATTTCACCATGACTGAATTATCTGATTTTACGGTTGGTCAGGAATTGACCGTAGAGTTTTGGGCTAAAGGAAATGGAACAGCGGGAACTAACACCACTTTACTAGAGGCCTTTGATACATTGAATAATCGCATTTTGAATATTCACATGCCATGGAGCGATAACAACGTTTATTTTGACGCAGGAGTTTCCTCGGGTTATGATCGCATTAATAAAACTATGAATGCTTCCG
>JBIJBD010000036.1:0-17198 GCA_044345395.1 Crocinitomicaceae bacterium
TTTTTTCCGTTCAATATCACCCAGAAGCATCAGCTGGTCCTCATGACTCACGCTACTTGTTCGATCAATTCATAGAAAATATCAATCATTATAAATCATGAGCTTAATTGCAAAAATACATGCCAGACAAATCCTTGATTCTAGAGGAAATCCGACAATAGAGGTCGATGTAATAACGACAAATGGTATTCTCGGAAGAGCTGCTGTCCCCTCTGGTGCTTCTACTGGAATTCACGAAGCAGTTGAATTGCGTGATGGTGATAAAGATGTATACTTGGGTAAAGGCGTATTAAAGGCGGTTCATCATGTCAATACAATTATTAATGAAGCTCTGCATGGAATGGATATTTTCGAACAAAAGAAAATTGACAGACTCATGCTTTCATTAGATGGAACTTCTAATAAATCCAAGCTCGGTGCAAATGCCATTTTAGGAACGTCATTAGCTGTTGCACGAGCTGCTGCTCAAGAAGCTGGTCTAAGTTTATACCAATATGTTGGTGGTGTTGGTGCAGTAACAATGCCTGTACCAATGATGAATATTTTAAATGGTGGGTCTCACGCAGACAATTTAATTGATATACAAGAATTTATGGTCATGCCTTTTGGAGCCACTAGTTTTTCAGAAGGTTTAAGGTGGGGGACTGAAGTTTTTCATCAGTTGAAATCTGTTTTAAAGGCTAAAGGAATGTCTACAAATGTTGGTGACGAGGGAGGTTTTGCACCAAGCCTTGGTTCCAATGAGGAAGCGATTCAAGTTGTAATTGAAGCAGTTGAAAAAGCAGGCTTTAAACCAGGTCATGATATGTATATTGCACTTGATGCAGCTTCTTCTGAATTTTATAAAGCCGATCAAGGAATTTATCATTTTGAATCAACAGGTGATAAAATGACCTCTGAACAAATGGTTTCATATTGGTCGGATTGGTGTAAAAAGTATCCAATTATTTCAATTGAAGATGGTTTAGCTGAAGACGACTGGAAAGGTTGGAAATTAGCAACTGATTTACTTGGGGATAAGGTTCAATTGGTTGGTGATGATTTGTTTGTGACTAACTCCGAGAGATTAGCACGTGGAATAAAAGAGGGTGTAGCGAATTCTATTTTGGTTAAAGTGAATCAAATCGGATCCTTAACTGAAACTATAGAAGCGGTTAACCTTGCTACGCGCAATGCCTATTCTTCCGTAATGAGTCATAGAAGTGGTGAAACAGAGGACAGTACTATTGCCGATTTAGCAGTGGCATTAAATACAGGTCAAATTAAAACAGGTTCTGCTTCTCGAAGTGATCGAATGGCTAAATACAATCAGTTGTTAAGAATTGAAGAAGAATTAGGTGATTCTGCCGTATATTTGGGGAAGGATTTTAGATTTATCAGATAATATGCGCTTTTTGCTCGTGCTTTTTGTGTTGGTAAGTACAACTTGTTTTGGGCAAGCCAAACAATTTTTTGCTCAAGCTCATCTGAAAATAGAAGATAAAAGTATTATCAAACAATTACAAAATGAAATCAGTGAGCAACCGGGGATTTGGATGATTAGAATTGATGATTTCAATGGAAATGTTTTGATATATACCACCGAAACACCTTATTTTACTTTGGATGAATTTAAGGCATTATTTGGAAGCTATGCGGATAAATTATTCTGCCCTTTTATCGGAGTCGTTCGACAAGATTTAATTAGACCTTTTCCATTTAAAGATTGTCAATAAATCGCTTTAATTTAAGAGTTTACGCATTAATTGTCAATCAGTTTGATGAGATATTGTTGTCAGACGAATACAGAAATGGGTGTTTTTTTACCAAGTTTCCTGGTGGCGGTGTCGAATATGGTGAAGGGATTTTTGATGCGCTTAAACGGGAGTTAGAAGAAGAAATCTCTCTGTCAATTGAGACTGCAACTTTTTTCTTTGTTAATGATTTTATTCAAGTCTCGGCATTCAGCGCTCAAGATCAATTGATTGCATTTTACTATCTAATAAAAATCAAAAAAACAGCAGTTAGCACGTCCAATTACCTGATTCCATTCTCGGAAGAAATTGAACGGCAACGATGGTGCCAAATTTCAACATTGAAACCGCAAGATTTAACGTTCCCAGTTGATCGAATTGTTCTTGAAAAATTTAAATCTGCTCAGTTATTTTCTGAGGTAATATAACCTACTTCTTGAAATTATCAGCAACAATTAAATCCTTTGTTCCGTGCGTCCACGAATAGAATCCTTCACCTGATTTAACACCTTTTTTGCCAGCAGTTACCATATTTACTAAAAGTGGACATGGCGCATATTTTGGATTTCCAAAGCCATTATGTAGAACTTGCAAAATTGCCAGACAAACGTCCAAACCAATAAAATCAGCTAATTGAAGTGGTCCCATCGGATGAGCCATTCCCAATTTCATAACCGTATCGATTTCCTCAACACCTGCAACGCCTTCATAAAGCGTGTAAATCGCTTCATTAATCATCGGCATTAGAATTCTGTTGGCTACAAATCCTGGGTAATCGTTTACTTCAACTGGTACTTTCGCTAATTTTCTAGAGGTTTCCATGATTAATTCAGTAACCTCATTAGAAGTGGAATAACCACGGATGATTTCAACCAATTTCATAACTGGAACCGGATTCATAAAATGCATTCCGATGACTTTATCAGCGCGATTCGTAACAGAAGCAATTTTTGTAATCGAGATGGAAGACGTATTCGTTGCCAAAATCACAGCTGGATCCGTAACTTCATCCAATTCTTTGAATATTTTTAGTTTTAAATCAATATTTTCTGTTGCTGCTTCAACCACCAATTGAACACCTACAACTCCTTCTTTAATCGAAGTAAAAGTGTTTAAATTATTCAATGTCGCCGATTTTTCTTCCTCAGTTAAAGAGCCTTTCGCAACTTGTCTATCCAAATTCTTCCCAATTGTTGCAATTGCCTTTTCCAAAGCTGGAGCAGACACATCGATCAAATTTACCTGATAACCAAATTGTGCGAATACGTGAGCGATACCATTTCCCATTGTTCCGGCACCAATAACAGCGACATTTTTCATTTTTTCGAGATTTAGATAGCAAATATAAACATTGTATCTTTGTCAAAGATGCCGATAAAACGAATTCGTAATCACCTCAAGACAGATTTCTTTAAGTCTCTAACCGTTCTATTAACAGGAACGCTAATTGCGCAGGCCATCGGGTACGCTATAGCACCCATACTGACTAGATTATACGATACTGCTGAAATGGGGGAGTTGGCACTGTACATGCGAATCACAGGGTTTGTGGCAGCCATGGCTACGTTACGTTATGAACAAGCAGTACCACTCCCCAAAAATGAAGGTCATTCTTATTTACTTTATCGATTATCTTTATTGATAGGTCTAATAGTGTTGTTTATAAGCGGATTAGTACTAGGCTTTTTTGTTCTTACCAGAGTGGCCCAAAAATTTGAATGGTGGTATATATTAATGACTCTTATTGGTTCAGCTTGTTTGATACTTATTAATTTAGGAACAAATTGGTCAATTCGAACAGGAACATTTTCCCTTATTTCAAAACAGAAAATTTACAATTCATTTATTTCTAATGGATTGAAATGGATTTTCGCCTTGTTCAATTGGAGTTATTTTGGACTCATTTTAGCAACAGTTTTGGGTTATGTTATTTCATCTTTCTCCTTTTTAAAGAACTTTACAAAAATACGAGCGAAATATAAAGGGTATGCATCTAAACGTAAACCCTATGCATTGATGAAAGAACACAAAGAATTCCCTTTGTTGAACCTTCCTCATGTTGTTGTTGATAATGGCCGTGATATGTTGGTAGCGACTCTTATTTTTGCATATTTTTCAGATAGTATTTTTGGGTCTTTCAGTCATTCGTATAATATGCTAAGAATTCCTATTATGTTAGTGGGCGTTTCTTTGAGTCAGGTATTTTATAATCAAGCAGTTGCAAAATTCAATAGCAAGGGAGAACTAAAGCCTTTATTTCAGAAAACTACCTTAATTCTTACTGCTATTAGTTTAATTCCTTTCACTGTACTCTATTTTTATGGTGAGCCTATTTTTTCATGGGTTTTTGGAAGCAATTGGGGAGATGCCGGACGATATTCAGAAACCATGTCATTTTGGTTGATGGTGAATTTTGTCATTTCTCCCGTTTCTTCATTACCGCTGATTTTAGGCAAACAGAAAATTGCTTTTTCTCTTGGGATTGTTAGTGCACTCATTCAAGTTATTCCTCTTTGGTTAATTCCAGAATTATACGGAAATTCAGAAGAAGTATTTGTAAAAACACTTGAAGTAATCTCCTATTCTCAAGCCGTTTGGTTGGTTTTCTCTTTTTGTGTATACTATAGATTTGTGACAATTTATGATACTAAACTTATGATCGCTTCATGAACGTAATATCTTCAAATTGGTTTTCTACTAATTCATTAGTTATTAAAAGAGAATACTCTCTTGTTGATGTCTTATTATTGAGTTTGGCGTTTTTATCTGTACTATTTATTCCAAGTATTAAGATTAATGATGGCCTTTTTCTAGGGGTTGACGAGTTGCTTGTTACGCTAATGGGAATAAGGCTTTTACAGCGCGGTGTTGTTTGGATAGATAGGTTTATATGGGTAATAATTTTCTTATCAAGTATTATTTTGGTTTCAATTTTAGTGAATCCAAATTATAAGGATTATAGAGAGTATTTGGAAATTCATAAGCTTGTAAAAATTGCAATTCTGTACATATTTACATGCTGGGTCACTTGTCAAGGTATAGCCAAACGAACAATTGTTAAAATGGTTTTATTTACTTTTCTCGGAATAGTGGCATTTAATGTGTTGCATTTATTCAATGTCTTTTATTTTAATGAGTTTATCACAATTTTATACGATACTGATGGTAGGGATGTAATGAACTTTGGTAAAAATTCGATTGGAGGACCAGGACCAAAGCGAATAGTAGGGACTATGGGAAATCCTAATATTAATGCAATACTATTTCTATTCTATTTTGCTTTTTTTTCGTTTCTGCAAGTTGAAGACCAGAAGGAACATAGCGATTGGAAAGTGCTTTCAAAACGAAGTATTCAACTTTTATTTCTTTTGAGTATGCTTTTTATCATTCTTTGTCAATCGAGAACTGGTTTAGCGGCTCTTGCTGTTATTTATTTCTTGGGTATTTGGTTGCGAAGTCCAAATTGGAAGGAAGTTCTTATGGAAATATCATGTGTTCTAGGATTTTTTGGAATATCTTCTTACCTCGACACTGTTTCTTTAAACTATTTATCCAATACAAAACCTCAATTGCAAGAAAACAATTCATTGGCAGTTCGAATTAAAATATGGGGTGAATTAATAGGTTTATGGCTGAAACAACCATTCTTCGGATATGGTCCGAACAAGGCTTTTGTCTACCGTGCCCAACTTCACCCTGAAAATGAATTTGTATTTTATTTGTGGCGTTATGGGATTCAAGGGTTACTCGGATTTTTGGCTCTATTAACTTTTCCTTTTTTATTTTTATTCAAAAAAATAAAGGAATTTTCTTTCGTATATTTTGTTTTAATTATAGTTGCAATCGTCGCTCTAATGAATAATCCGCTAGCCAATCCAAAAATAAGTGTTCTTTTTGCGATGATTCTCGGTTTTTCCGTTGCAGTTTTTTTTAATTTTAAATCAAAAAACGAATAAGTTGATGAGCAACATTTGGGATAAAATTAGTTACAGGTTAGCAAAAATAAATCAATTTATCTCCAAACCTAGGATGCTTTCTTACAAGCGGAATTTTCAAAAGGTGAAAGCAATTGGGTTAAGAATTGGGAATACAACCTTTATAGATAGCCCTAAAAATCTTTTTCTTGAAGATTTAGTTTATATAGGACATCACAATTTTATTGAAGCTAGTAACATAATTAAAATTGGAAAGGGATGTCAAATAACTTCTTTTGTATCCATGACGACACATTCAAGTCACCAATCCATAAGACTTTACGGAGCCCATTACGCCAAAATAACTGAGCATGTTGGATATGAAAAAGGACCTGTCGAAATTGGAGCGTTTTCTTTTGTAGGTCCGTTCAGCGTAATAATGCCGAACACCAAAATCGGAAAAGGTTGTGTAATAGCTGCCCATTCTTATGTTAAAGGGGAGTTCCCTGATTATTCCATCATTTCCGGAAATCCTGCGAAAATAGTCGGGGATACAAGAGAGAAGGATGCAGATTATTTAGAAAGTCATCCAGATCTTAAGCAATTCTATATGAGTGAACAATGATCAAATTGCTTGTAATTAGCTCGAATTCAATTCATACCTTCAATTTTATTGAATTGGTAGCTTCACGTTTTGACCAAATCTTGCTGCTAACGAATAAAAGAAACACGGATTACAAGGTGCCTCAAGAAACAGCTGATTTTCATTTTTCTCCGCTCACATTGCTCAAAACTCCAAGGAAAATTCGCGAAATCGTAAATAACTTCAAGCCTACTCATATCCATGTGCATCAAGCCAATAGCTATGCATTTTACACCGTATTAGCCTTAGGGAAGAGGAAAAACATGGTGTTGACAGCTTGGGGCAGTGATATTTTTATTTTACCGAAGCGTAGTTTATTTTGGAAAAAAATAGTTCAATTCTCGGTTAATCGCTTTTCATTTCTTACTGCAGACTCCCAACATTTAGCTGATGAAATGCAAAAGCTCCGTAATTCAAATGATTCAAAAATTAGTATTGTAAATTTTGGAATTGAATTATACCCAGTTAGCAACGAAAAAGAACCTATTTTCTACTCTAACCGATTGCATAAACCGCTATACAGAATTGACAAGATCATCGAAGGCTTTCATAAGTTTATTGCCAATAACGATGATCAAAAATGGAAGCTAGTCATTGGTGCTACCGGAGACCAAACCGAAAATTTAAAGCAACAAGTTATTGGATTAGGATTGTCAGATCGAGTTGAATTCGTAGGTTGGTTAAATGCTGAGACGAATAGGGCTTGGTACGCACGATCTACTTTTTGGTTATCACTTCCAATGTCGGACGCAACAAGTATTAGTCTTTTGGAAGCAATGGCGTATGGTTGTGTTCCCATTTTATCGGATTTGCCCTCTAACAAAGAATGGGTAGAACCTGGTGTGAACGGTTTGATTATTAGCGACCTCGAATTAGTAGGAAATTATTTACCGAAAATAAACTCGGTTGACGTAAAAAAAGCAAATCTTATAAACAAGGAAATCATTCAACAAAGAGGAACTAAAGAGGCCAACAGACAAAAATTCTTTGATATTTACGATCAAATTTCACGATGAGAAAAATTCATATTTGTCATATAACGACTGTTCACAAAGATGGCGACGTTCGAATCTTTCACAAAATGTGTTGTTCTTTGGCAAAAGATGCCAGTTTCCAAGTATCATGTATTCTTCCAAATGTGGAAAACAGAACGGTTGAAAACGTACGAATCGTAAGTTTTAATGCTGAAATAGAAAATAGACGCAAGCGAATTAGCGAGGCGGGAAAAAAAGCGCTCTCAACAGCTTTAAAATTAAAAGCAGACATATACCATCTTCACGATCCAGAACTGCTCAGAATCGCTTTAAAATTGAAAAAAAAGACCAATTCAGTAGTTGTTTTCGATTCTCATGAGGATGTTCCCCAACAAATTCTCGACAAATTTTGGATTCCAAGTTATCAACGCCGATTAATTTCATGGGCATATTCACGTTATCAACGATTTGTGTGCGCGAGAATTGATGGTGTTATTTCAGTTACGCCAATTATTTGCCAAAAATTCAAGACCTACCAAAAAAATGTTGAGCTCGTAGCCAATTTTCCGGATCTCAGCGAGTTGGAAGGTTACGAAAAAAGTTCATTTAGTCGGACCATTTGCTACGTTGGTGGAATATTTAAAACTAGAGGAATTATCGAATTAATTAAAGCGATTGAAAACATTGATGTTAGGTTATTATTGGCGGGGACTTTTGAGTCTGATGAACTTGAAGCAGAGGTACGCTCATTACCTGGCTGGGGTAAAGCAGTATTCTATGGTCATGTTGGAAGAAATGAAATTGTTAAAATATTGAAAAAAAGTGAAATAGGAATAGTTACTTTATATCCTACTTCAAGTTATTTAGAGGCTTATCCCATAAAAATGTTCGAATACATGGCAATGAAAAATGCTGTTTTGGCAAGTGATTTCCCTATTTGGCGGTCGATTGTTGAAGGAGCCGATTGTGGTGAACTTGTCAACCCCCTTGAGGTTGAAGAAATCACAGGAAAGTTAAAAGATATGTTGGATAACCCCGATAAAACCAGAGCTCAGGGTGCTAATGGAGAGGTTGTTGCAAGGCAAACTTACCAATGGAGTCGTGAATATGAGAAATTAAAAGCATTCTATTTACGGCTCATAAATCACCCTAAATGAGAATAAAGCGCTTGTTTAGTTTACAACTGAATCTATCACTAGCTGATCTTGGTTTAGCTTGGATTATTTTCTTTTCACTCAATTTTCCAAAAGTTGTTCCAGTGGGATTCATGCTCTTACTTATTTCTTTGTTTCGGAAGGGGAAAATGACCTCTATTTTTCCATCAAAAAATGAAATTCTTACACATCCGATTACCTGGTTTTTAATTTATTATTTACTTTTAGTAATTGGGCTTATATATTCTGAAAATAAGCAATTTGGATTTGATAAGTTGGAAAATAAACTAACCTTTTTAATTTTGCCATTATTGTGGAAAAATCTTATCATTAATAGATCTAAAGAACAATGGAAATTATTTTTCATTGGTAGTGCTGTAATTTCTCTTTTAATTTGTGACTCAATTGCACTTTTTAAATTCTCTACAAATGATCATTTAGCACTGGACAATATTTTTTTCGGGCAACAATTTACATTGATTCATCGCGGTTATTATGCTTGTTATCTTATAATTGCAAGTGTTTTTCTTTTGGATATAATTAAACAAAAAGTTGAAGCTAAGTATTTTATATTATTGTTAATCATATATTTAGGATTGATACAAACAGCTTCTAAGGTTGGGGTCATGTGTATGGTGTTGGTATTATTTGTTTACATCATGCATTTCATTTTTATTCAAAAGCTAAAGGTAGGTTGGTTATTGTTATTGAGCTGTGCTGTTGGGTTGTTTTTGATCAACACTTTTGAAAACCCAATGAAAAAGAGAATTGAAATTGCACTTTCTGCCGATTCGAATGTCCCCTTGGAAAATAATAAATCTATTGAAAGTAATGCGGCTAGAATTTTAATGTGGAATGCATCTATGAATGTTTGGAAAGAAAATTTTTTTATTGGAACAGGAACCGGTGATTACAATGACGAGCTTGTTGCTTACAACAAATCAATGAATAACCTGGGTGTAGTGAAAGAAGAATTAAATTCTCACAATCAATTTTTAAACACGGCGGTTCAATTGGGAATGATTGGTTTGATTGTTCTTTTGATGTTATTTTTTTCGTCCTTTCTTAATTCGGAAAAACAGCTTTGGCAAAATTTAGTCTTGTTCGTTTTATTTATCAATTTTTTAGTGGAATCCTTCATCGAAACTCAAGCGGGGATAGTTCTTTTTTGTACGATACTACTTTTGTTTTTCACACAAAACAAAGAAGTCGAAATTTCAAAAATGGATGCTAAATGAAGGTGCTTTTTTTAACCCAATATTATCCCCCTGAAATTGGAGCGCCTCAAAATAGGTTGCATGAATTGGCTGTGCGATTAAGAGCTCATGGGGTTGAGGTGGAAGTCCTAACTGCGCTCCCAAACTATCCAAAAATGGAAGTTCAAGAGGCGTACAAAAATGGAAATAACAGAGAAGAAATTATTGATTCAATTCCAGTTTACCGATCGTGGATTTATGTTTCAAAATCAAAAGGAATCATTTCTCGTTTATTAAACTACTTCAGTTTTGTATGGTCATCATACTGGCGTGGCAGAAAATTAGGGAATTATGATTTTTTACTAGTGGAGAGTCCGCCGCTATTTTTAGGTTATACTGCTATTCGTTTAGCTAAAAAAATGAAGGCAAAACTGATTTTCAATGTGAGTGATCTTTGGCCTGAAAGTGCTGAAAAATTAGGGATTGTAACAAATAAACGCTTATTAAAACTTGCCTATAACCTTGAGGCAAAATGTTACCGAAGTGCAAACTTGATAACGGGTCAAACAGAGGGTATTGTTAACGATATTAAACATAGGTTTCCGAAAGCTTCCTTGTATTGGTTGCCCAATGGTGTCGATGTCGATTTTTACGACCCGGATAAGGTGAAATCAACTAATTTCAGAGGTGATCATGGATTTACTCAACATGATGTTTTGTTTTTTTACGGTGGGATTCTTGGTTACGCGCAAGGACTTGAAGTAATAGTGCATGCCGCCGATGAATTAAGAGATCAGGTGAACATTCAATTTATCATTCAAGGTTCTGGTCCAGAAAAAGAAAAGTTAATTAAACTGAAAGAGGACTTGAAGTTGAACAATGTTCATTTCCTCGATCCGGTTTCAAAGTCAGAGATGCCAGGAATTGTTAAAGCAGTTGATGTGGCGCTAGTGCCCTTGAAAAATCTACCCTTATTTCAAGGAGCAATGCCATCCAAAGTTTTTGAGGCGCTATCGATGAAAAAGCCATTACTCTTGGGTGTGGATGGTGAAGCACGTAATCATTTTATCGAAAAAGCTGAGGCTGGATTATTCTTTGAGCCTGAGAATTCGAAAGAACTGGCGAAACAAGCGAAAATTCTGGCCTTGGATGCGTCCAAAAGACAAATCATGGGGGAAAATGCACGAAAGTATGTAGAAGTACATTTTAACAGAAATAAACTAGCAGCAAGCTTTCTAGAGAAATTAAAAGAAATTCAAAAACCATAAGTTCAAGCCTATGCAAGTTTGTGTGTATTGCGCAAGTAGCGCTAAAATTGATTCCATTTATTTTGATGCAACATCTAAATTGGCAAAAGAGTTTGTAAAACATGATGTAGCCGTTGTTTTTGGTGGAGGTTCATCGGGCTTGATGGGGCAGCTAGCAGATTCAGTTTTGGCTAACGGAGGCAAAATTAAAGGAATAATGCCTCAATTCATGAATGAAGTAGAATGGGGGCATAAAGGCGTTTCTGATTTTGTATTTACACAGAGTATGCACGAACGCAAAGCAAAGTTTTTGGAGGGAACCGATGCCTTGGTCGCATTACCTGGTGGAGTGGGTACATTTGAAGAGTTATTCGAAGCAATTACGTTGAAAAAGCTTGGACAATTCACGAAGCCTATTGTTGTATTAAATACCAAAAACTATTTTGAGCCATTTAGAAAGCTCATGCAACATGCCTGCGATGAAGGATTTATGGGAGTTGAATACATGGAGAGTTTTGAACTCGTATATGAACCTGAAGAGGTACTGCCGACAATTATAAAAATGGCAAATTGGACCAAAGGATTGCTTGACGCAGGAAAGTATAGGCATTAATCATTTTTACTACTTTTGTTCTCATGATTCCATTTTCTCCTCCTAGAATTGACCAACGCGTCCTAGATGAAGTTAATCAAGCCTTATTAAGTGGTTGGATTACAACTGGACCAAAAACCAAATTGTTTGAAAAGAAAATCACGGAATATTGTGGTTGTAAAACCACGGTAGCAGTAAATTCTTGGACGGCAGGAATGGAAGTATTTCTTAGGTGGTGGGGTGTAGGAGAAGGAGATGAAGTAATTATCCCCGTTTACACGTACTGTGCTAGTGCAAATGTTGTTATTCATACCGGCGCAAAACCTGTGATGGTGGATATTAGTTCAGATGACTTTAATATATCATTGGAAAAAATTAAAGCAGCCATTACCCCACGAACCAAGGTGATTATGCCCGTTGACATTTCAGGATACCCTTGTGATTATAACGCTATTTATACTATTGTTGAGGCTGCTAAAAGTATTTTTACAGCCAAAAATGATAATGAGCGTAAATTGGGTAGAATTTTAATTGCTGCCGATGCTGCGCATAGTTTTGGTGCTACGTATGACGGGAAAAGAAGTGGTGCTTTAGCTGATGTTACTTGTTTCTCTTTTCACGCAGTGAAAAACTTGACAACGGCCGAGGGAGGTGCTGTTTGCTTCAATCTACCTAATACCTTTGATCACGATGAAATTTACAAGGAGTTTTGTATTAAAATTTTACATGGTCAATCGAAAGATGCGTTAGCAAAAACAGTTAAAGGGGCTTGGCGCTATGATGTGCTCGAGCCGGGATTTAAATGTAATATGACTGATTTGCAGGCCGCAATCGGTCTGGTAGAACTCGAACGATACGAAGAGAATTTAGAAAGAAGAAAACAAATTTTTGAGGCTTATGATGCGGCCTTTAAACCAGAAAATTGGGCAATTACTCCCGTTTATATAAGCTTCAATCGAGAAACTTGCTACCATCTGTATTTGTTGAGAATCGCAAATGTATCCGAAGCGCAACGCGACGCAATCATTCAAGAGATTTTTGAGCAAGATGTTGCGGTGAATGTTCATTTTCAGCCCTTACCTCTCTTGACTGCATACAAGGAAAGAGGTTATTCAATCGACGATTATCCTGAGGCCTATTTAAAATATGCCGCTGAAATTTCTCTTCCTGTTTATTTCAACTTATCCGATGACCAAGTAAATACTGTAATACTTGCCGTTAAAAATGCGGTCAAATTGGTGTTAGGATAATTTAAGTTTTTCTCTTTGAAATATTGAATCCTAAAATTGCCATAGGAAAATAAGCTAGGATTAAATCTATGGAATCAAACCAAAGTGGCGAAGGTAAAATCATTACCATATAAAACCCACCGGCAAAAAATAGTCCAGCAATCAACAAAGGAAAAAATAACTTTTTTGCCTTAGCAAAATAGGTGTAAAAAATGACACCAATTAAGGTGCCTAGTGAGTGTGATAAGAAAGGAAATAGGTAGTGTTTCGTTTCCATTTCTGACATTGCTTTCGCTACGTCTTCAGCATTATTCATGTCATAGCCTTCAGGAGGTGGTATTAGTTCCATCCCAATAGTTAATATTAACGAATTGAAAGCTGCGCCTATTACTATCGAAACAATAAAAAGAAATACTGATTTCATTTGGTAATTTCAACAAAAATATGGAAATAACCTTTTACTTACCACTCTCTTATCCATTTCAATTTAGAAACTCTCGCATTGGTATAAGGAAAAACAACTTTGCGAAAAATGGGGTAGAGTATTCGCGTGAAAAATCGAGCTGTTTTGTAAATCTTACCTATTTGCCAAGTAACTGAAATGTGCTGAACGCCATCCTTTGTGAGAACAACATAATTTTTTGAATAGTAAGTTGGCAAAACATCGAGTACTCCATCTGGACCAGGGAATTCATGCAAGACTCTGACGTGGGATAAATTACTGGATTTTTTTTCAAAGTGCTTTCGGAGTTTCTTCCATCTTTTGTGTTTTATGCACGAGCAAAAGTTACAATTATTTGAACATGTTTTACTTAAGAATAAATTAGTATTGAAATCATCTTTTTGCATGTGAATGGTAGTGTAATTTGAATATATTCCTCCAAGTGGTAATTCAAGTCGATTCAATGAATCGGGAGCAAATTGGCCTTTCTCTCGGTGATAGAAAAAATGTTGCGAAAGTGGCTCTGAGTATGGATCATAATGAACGAGTACTTCGTAATCTTGAATGGCAAGATTTGGAACTTGATACGATGATTCAATATGTTTTAATTGATTTTTGCGATCATTCAGAAATATGGGGAACGTATATGATTCATAAGGATCTAAATTTATAATACTTGGGTATCCTCGATAAAGTGACGTATCCATTTCCAATTCGATGGGATCGGTATAAACCTGCTCATAAAAGTCGCCTGAGGAAGGAAAGATACCAGAACCAGAACTTATAACTTTATACCATTCTAATTGAATGATGCGCTTTCCTCGGTTTTGTGAAGACGGAATAACGATGGCATGCCGAATCGAGTCAAGATTGGTAAAAACTACATTCCATTGAATGATATTTTTTGTGTTTACCGATGTAGTAACTGGTTTTAGCTCTATGGAAAGATAAATCGGACGAAGGTTTGCGAATGAATTTTCTTTGATGAAAGCAACAAATAAGAAAATTAAAAATGTTTTTTTCATCGAGAGTTAATCATTGAACATTTTGGGATAGCGAGGAGCATTTTCTACCAATTTATTCCATTCTTTCCAGGTGTAATAACGATTTTCAAATTCTAGTTCCCCATCGGAATAAATAATGAGTTGCGCATTTTGGCCATTTTCCGAATAGGATACGCGAGCATAACAATCCTTCATTTCTGTAATTGAAAGTGAGGATTCGTTTGCTCGAGGATAAGGATAGTCAATTTCTATTCCTCGATAATTCTGTTTTCCTTCTAATTTCTGATAAAAAAAGGATGCATGTTCACCTAAAAATTTCTGTATTAAATAATACGTCAAATAATCTTTCAATTTAATTTCACCCTGATATAAGCCATTTTCAACGTTAACATCCAACTTCCAATTTAAACTATCCATAATGTGCAATAAGGATTTAACGCGAACATTTGATGTGTCTCGTCTTTCAAGCCCAATGTAATACACTTGTGGCAATTGAAAAATCAATGCGGGAGTTTCAACCTTTTCCAATTCGAAAGATTGACCTTCTTTTTCAAGAGCTTTATGAGCCATTACAACCCAATAAGCAATGGAATCTCGCTTTAGTAGCATTTCCTCCCACGATTTAAAAGGGGCAGATTGCGGAATCTGCGCATTGGCATTTAACCTAAATTCGTTTTGCTCCTTAGAGCTGAATTTATCCCATGAGATTATGTCCTTTTTATTTTCAGAGCAACCAAAATTGTATTTTTTGGAATAGATAATTGCTCCATTGGAATTTTGGATTTTCCATTCGCCATTCCGAATCCCTTTATGATAAGTTCCTGAAGTAAGATTTAAAGATAGTGTATCTAGTTCAATTAAGTTGCCATTTAGTTTATTATCTAAATATTCTTTTTTCGAAAATAAAATGCCGGTTGAACTGTAGTGCTCATCAATTTTTAAATTGTTATCAATATCCACTTTGAGTTTTATTCCTCCGGAATTGTAATAGTGTATTGATTTTTGATGAATTTCCTTTAGACGATTGGTGGAAGTGTTTTCCGATATTAATATTCCTAACGAATTCCAGGATTTATATTGATCAAATCGTGTGTTTTCTTTCCAATATCCATGTCGATAGCGTTCCATTTGACCATTCGGAAAATAACTCACAAAATTGGTGTCTGCATTTGGCGCATTATTTAGAATAGACTTTAGTTGAAGATTGTCATAGTAGAGTTTCTCGTACTGCAAATAGTTATGATTTTGCCAATTACTTTGTGTTCCATTCGAATAAATAGCATACCTTAATGTCTTTCCATTCTCATTCCATTTCGTGAGAATTCGTCTATTTTCCGCGTCTATATATTTTTCTTCAATTTTAATTCCAACATCATTCCAAGTTGTTTCCGTAGTTGGAGCAAATGGATTAATAGCATTTTCATCGTGAACAGATAATTGAATCAAACGCCCCTTTTCATTGTAAACAACCCAATTTCCCACCTTTAGATTATGACGATACGTTCCTTTTTCATGCACTTGTCCATTGTAATGATAACTGATCCATGAACTATCGAGGTTTCCCTCTTTGTAAGTTCCCATAGATTTTAATTTCCCATTTGCATGAAATTCTCTCGATAGACCATCTAACAAATGAATAGCATCTTGACGATAAGTGGAAAGTGTGTTGTAATATTGTTCTCGAACAAGATTTCCTTTTTCATCAAATTCTTCGTGTTTACCGTAGGGAACAATTAAACTGGTATAGCCGAATGTATCAATAGTGTGAGGTGGGTGTTCTTTCAAGTGAAACGAATCAATTTCTGAAAATTTAATAAAGGCATATTCTTTTCGAAAGCGCAAAGGTCCGTTGTGATGATATTCAGTTATTATACTTCTTCTACGTTTATCCTTGTCTAAATAGAATCGCCAATGATTCACTAAAATTCCTTTTTCATTAAACTCCTCCATTGTTCCGAGTTCGTTTCCAATAATCGGATTATGATTCATTTTGGTTCGAACGCGCTTTTGTTCGGATTGATATTGATTGAAAAAATTAAGTTCCTCTTCAACTAAAAGTCCATTTTTAAAAACCCGCTTTTCATATATTTTACCATTTTCACTAATCTCACAAATACCATCTCTCGGTGTTCGCATGTCATCTTGGTAAAAGGTAGAGAATAAATAATGACTTCCTTTTTTGTTGTAATAATTAAAATTACAGCGTTGACCAAAGAGCCCAAAAGTGATTAATGAAGCTAAAATAAGTAGTAGAAATTTCACTTTCAAATCTACAAGTTAATTCTTGATTGGTTCATTAATATACTAAAAACTTTATTAGTAAACAATAGTAAAAAGATTAAAAAATAACCATAAATTAGATTAAAAATAAATCAAAATGTTAGTAAAAACTTTTTCGTCAACGGTATTCGGAATTCAAGCTACCACCATAACAATAGAGGTTAATTTGGGAATTGGGATAAATTTTTACCTAGTTGGGCTACCAGACAATGCTGTTAAAGAAAGTCAACAGCGCATAAAAGCAGCCTTCGCAAATAATGATTTAAAATTTCCCGGAAGAGAAATCACAGTAAATATGGCTCCTGCAGACATTAGAAAAGAAGGTTCTGTCTACGATTTACCCATTGCCATTGGAATTTTGGCTGTAAGTGGACAAGTTGAATGTCAGAAATTGACAGATTACATTATGATAGGAGAATTGTCTTTAGACGGTTCTTTACAATCGACAAAAGGAGTTTTGCCAATAGCCATTCAAGCAAAGAAAGAAGGTTTTAAAGGTATAATCGTCCCAAAAGAAAATGCATTAGAGGCCGCAGTAGTTGATGGAATAGAAGTTTATGGGGCAACCTCAATTACGCAAGTAATGGACTTTCTTAATGGGAAGAAAGGTGCAATGGAACGAATTGAGCACGAGAAGGATGTTTTCACTACTGAAGAAGATAATCTTTCAATGGTAGATTTTGAGGAAGTTAAAGGTCAACATATGATTAAGCGTGCATTTGAAATTGCTGCGGCGGGATCACATAACATCATTAAAATAGGTTAGTATTATACAATATCAAATTTGTTA
>JBIJBD010000152.1:0-5263 GCA_044345395.1 Crocinitomicaceae bacterium
TCATTACTTCCAACATCAAGTTATTGATCTGTATTATTTCTAATGGGTTCCTCATCAAATCTACAACCTTGACCTTATCATACATTCCTACGTTGAACATAATTTCACGAATATCATCCAACAATATAATTCCCAAAAACTTATTTTGTTCAGTTACCACCGGAAACACATTACGCTTTGAATGAGCGACTACCTGAACGAGTTCTCTAAGTCCCATATCTGGTGATATTTCTTCAAAATCACGTTCTATGAACTCAACTAATTTAATTCCGGTCAAAACATTCTGGTCTTTATCTGAGGTATAGGCTTCACCTTTCCGTGCAAGATTCTTAGAATCCATTGGGAAAGGTTCAAAATATTTGGAAATCACAAAGCTAATTGAAGAAACGAGCATCAAAGGAATCATCAATCCATAACCGCCTGTAATTTCTGCAATTAAAAAAATTGCTGTCAACGGAGCATGGTAAAGCCCACTCAAAATACCTGCCATTCCGACCATCATGAAATTTGTTTCTGGTAAGTCATCTATTTTGAAAAGATTGACCACTTTAGAAAGAAAATAACCTAAATAAGCGCCAATAAAAAGTGAAGGCGCAAAATTCCCACCATTTCCACCCCCTCCTATCGTTAATCCGGTAGCAATGGACTTCAAAAAAACCAAAGCTCCGATGAATAGCAATAAAAATAGTTCATTATAATTTTTTGCGTACATTAAGGAATTATCCAATAAATTTTCCGGTTGATTTGCTGCCAACGTTTTAATACTTTCATACCCTTCTCCAAAAAGAGGTGGAAAAAGTGCAATCAACAGAATTAATAAAAAAGAGGAGATCCACCAACGTTTAAATCCAGAGCGAATTTTATTTGAAAGTAGCATTTCAACTTTACCAAAAACTCGACCATGCACCACTGCCAATACACCCGCCAAAACCCCTAGGAGTATATAAAAAGGGACATTCCAATAATTAAAAGCTTCTGTTAATACGAAATTCAAAAGAATATTCTCGTCCAGCATTACCTTAGAAATCAGTGCGCCTGAGGCTGCTGCAATAATTAATAAAGTAAACGCACCGATCCCAATATCCACAAGAAGAACCTCTAAGGCAAACAATACCCCCGCTATTGGCGCATTAAATGCGGCTGCTATTCCAGCAGCAATACCACATGCCAGCAACAGGGTACGCTCTTTAAAATTTAATCCATATGACTTGGCAAAATTTGACCCAAAGGCTGCACCAGTTACCACAATTGGTGCCTCTAGACCTGTTGACCCACCGAGTCCAACTGTTACTGAACTGGTAAAAAATTGATCAAACATATTGCGTCTAGGAAGAAAACTAGATCGCTTAGCGAGAGCATAATGAATTTGACCTAGTCCTTTTTGTATTTTATTGTTGTAGAATCGTTTAACAATATATAAAGACAGAAAGATTCCAATTGCCGGCAAAAACAAATAAAAAAATCGATAATTACTTAGGGTATTATGTGTTGCGAACTCAAAAATATTATGCGCAAATAATTTCAACAATATTGCAACTAAACCAGCACTAATACCCACCAATACACTCGAAAGCATCATGAATTGTTGCTTCGACAATTTCTCTTGAATATTTAAAATGAAGCGTTTGAAATAAGCACCAATGTGGCGAATATATTGCATTAGACAAAGATAATAGAATTGAAAAGCATTTGTAAAACAAATCAGAACACTACTTGTTATAGAGAGATGGCTAAAGCTATTTTTTGGCATAGAAGAGATCTAAGAATTCATGACAACATTGGACTCAACAAAGCACTTAGCAGTTGTAGAGAAGTACAGCCAATATTTATTTTTGATACAACCATTTTAGAAAGTCTGCCAGCAAACGACCAACGTGTTGTTTTTATTCACTCGGAAGTTAGTCGGTTAAAAAGCCTGTACCAACATCATGGGAGTGATTTACATGTCTATTTCGGTGACCCGGTAGAGCTACTGCCGACGCTAGTGAAACAAGGACAATATGAGCGACTATATACCAATAGAGATTATGAGCCGTATGCGCGAAAGAGGGACAAAAAGATTTTTTCTCTATTAGAAAAAGAGGATATACTTTTTATTGGCACAAAGGATCACGTCATATTTGAAAAAAATGAAGTGATTAAAGACGATGGTAAACCCTACACCGTTTTTACACCCTATGCAAAAAAATGGAAGGTGAAATTTAACGAAACAAATTGGCAAATTTTATCAAATGACCATTTACTTCAGGCGTTAGCAAAAGGTAATCCAAAACCAATGTTATCTCTCGAAGAAATGGGTTTTATATCGACAATGCACTCTGCTATTCCACCTAGAGAAATTCCTGAAGTAAAAATTTCTACTTACGGTAAACTTCGAGACTTTCCTGCTTTAAATGGTACTTCAAGACTGAGCATACACCTACGTTTTGGCACAATAAGTATTAGGGAATTAGCCCTTAGGGCAACAGAAGTAAGTGAAACCTTTCTTAACGAATTAATTTGGAGAGACTTTTATCAAATGATTATATACCACTTTCCATTATCTGTGACTCAAGCTTTTAAACCAATTTACGATTTGGTAGAATGGGAAAACAATGAAGAACATTTTAAGGCATGGTGTGAAGGTAAAACAGGATATCCCCTAGTGGATGCAGGAATGCGTGAACTCAATGAAACGGGGTTTATGCATAACCGTGTGCGAATGGTTGTTGCAAGTTTTTTAACAAAGCACTTACTCATCGATTGGCGATGGGGAGAAGCGTATTTTGCGCAAAAATTAATGGATTTTGAGTTAGCCAGCAATGTGGGAGGTTGGCAATGGGCTGCTAGCTCAGGTTGTGATGCAGCTCCTTATTTTCGAGTGTTTAATCCTACTGCACAGCAAGAGAAATTTGACAAACAATTTATTTACATTCGACAATGGATTCCAGAATATGGAACAAATAACTATCCAAATCCTATAATTGATCATGTATATGCAAGAAATCGAGTACTAGAAAGGTATAAAAATGCACTCAAAAACGATAAGCAATGAAAATTGGCGAACACTGTCCGCAATTCTCTTTAAATGATCAAAACGGTCATTTGATACATTCATCTTCTTTTAAAGGCTCTTTTAGTGTAATCTATTTTTACCCTAAAGACGATACGCCTGGATGCACAAAAGAAGCTTGTGCATTTAGAGACCGTTACGAAGAGTTTTTAAGTTTAGGCTGCAGGGTTATTGGAATCTCCTCTGACGATGAAGCGCAACATAAAAAATTTACAATCAAACACAATCTTCCCTTTATTCTTCTAGCAGATTCACAAGGAAAAGTTAGAAAACAATTTGGTGTTCCATCCTCCCTTTTTGGCTTACTTCCTGGAAGAGTTACCTATATTTTCGATGAACAAAGCCGTTTACTTGGTACTTTTAATTCTCAGCTTAATCCTCTTGGTCACATAGACGAAGCACTCAACTTGGTTAAATTATCCTCCAAAAAAAATTATGAGTAACTTCGTTATTCATAACTATGTCAGAAATTCTCGTTGTTAATCATCTAGACAAAAAGTTCCGTCGAATTTATGCCGTAAAAGATATTTCTTTTACTGTTGATAAAGGCAACGTATATGGAATTCTAGGGCCCAATGGAAGTGGAAAATCCACAACGCTTTGCATGCTTTTAGGCACCATTAATGCCAGTGGAGGAAATTGGCAATGGTTTGGCAACCCGGGAACTACGTCTAAAACGCTTCAACGAATTGGCGCAATCATTGAACAACCAAATTTCTACAGTTATTTATCTGCAGAACAAAACCTTAAAATTGTAGCCAAAATTAAACATGTTGACTTTCAAAGAATCGATGACAAACTTGCGCTAGTGGGGTTATTGGAAAGAAAAAATGATAAATATGCTTCCTTTTCATTAGGCATGAAACAGCGTCTAGCTATTGCCTCTGCCATGTTATCTGATCCTGAAGTTCTCATCTTAGATGAACCGACAAATGGTTTAGATCCCGAGGGAATAATTCAAATACGAGAGTTAATTGTAAAGATTGCCAGAGGTGGTACTACAATCCTATTGGCCAGTCATTTGTTAGATGAAGTAGAAAAGGTCTGCTCACACGTAATTATTTTAAAAGAAGGAAAATCATTGTATTGTGGCCCAGTAAACAAATTACTCTCTCCACATGGCATCTTAGAAATTGGTGCCAAAGATTTGAAGAAATTAATTGCCCATTTTGAACATTTTTCTGCTTTTGGTGCAATTAAAACACTTGGAGATATCATTGAAGTAGAACTGATAGAGCAGGTTGATACATCGCTAGTGAATACCTATTTTATGCAACAAGGTATTGCTCTTACTCATTTGGTCAAAAGAAATCAAAAACTCGAACAACAATTCATAGATCTTGTCAAGGATGCGTAATTTAATTAGATTAATAAGTATCGAATGGCTTAAAAATGCGGCCTACAAACCTGTTATCATTTTCAGTGTAATTTATTTATTCCTATTGGTTGGTTTTGGTTTAATTTGTTCCCAAAGCATCCCATTTTTTGGGTTAGAGGTCGACCTTGTTGACCAAGGATTTTTAGAATTTCCACAACTCTGGAATTTTCTTTTTTATATGGCTGGGTTGATCAAAATATTTCTCGCCATGATTGTAATGTTTACCGTAACCAACGAATTCTCGGATAAATTATTTAAACAAAATTTAATTGATGGACTTAGTAAAAAAGAATTCTTATTTTCAAAACTCATGACGATCATTTTGCTAAGTATCTTGTCAACGCTAATCGTATTTCTTACCGGATTATGGCTTGGATACAATTATTCCACAGATACTTCAGCAGAGGCCATCATGAAAGAAGCATATTTTGCGGGTGGTTACTTTTTAAAATTGGTTAATTTTTTACTGCTTTTTCTTTTTTTAAGCATTTTATTAAAACGAATAATTCTTGTTCTATTGACTTTTTTCGTTCTTTGGATAGTTGAATTAATTCTTAGAATTTTAGAATTTAAGTTGTTTATTGATAAATCACAAAAAGAATTTACCTTAACTAATGACTACCTCCCGTTAGCTAACATGCACAAATTAGTTGATTATCCTTTTGAACGAATTAAAACCATAAGCGAATTAACACAAGCAAATTATGTTTTTGAGATACCATGGAATCACGTATTTATTGCCATTGGATATTGTTTCTTGTTTACTTATGGTGCTTATTTATTGATTTTGAAAAAAGATTGGTAATGAAAAAAGGCCACCATAAGTGACCTTT
>JBIJBD010000154.1:0-5241 GCA_044345395.1 Crocinitomicaceae bacterium
AGTATCTGATAATGAAAATAATACTACCTTTGTCGAGAAGGTTAATGTCAAACCGTTCATAACCGACCAAAATATTCGGTTAACACATAGGCGAACAAGGGCATTTTCACTGACTTTAAGAGTTTGATTTACAGGCGTTTACATATTGGTGCGTTCACCCGTCCAGACCGCAAAGTTAAAAGTGTTAAGCCCTTGTAATAACAAGGGTTTTTTTGTTGGAAATAAAACAGCCGCATATAATTGACACATTATTGATCTCAAATCGAAGTATTTACACTCCACAAACCTGTCTTTTCAACCTTTAGATTTTTTTACTTTGGTATGTAATTGCCAATACGCAGCATCTTTTACATGGACTTTTGAAATCAGTCCTTTTTCATGGAGTTCGTCTAATTTACTTAGGGCTATTTCCAAATCAAGATTTAACAAAAAAGCAAATTCCTGAGTCGTCATGTTTTTGAATAACTCAAATAATTCGAGAGGCAATGGCATATTAGTCGCCTTTACAGCATCTGGAATAAATTTCAAGATGGTTTCTTCAATGATTTGGTATGTTTTCAGGCCTTTAAGCGTTTCGGATTCAAGATCCTTTCGATGAAAAATTAACGTGGGGAAGACATGAATACCTAATTGACTTGCAAGTGCTAAATCATCTTTGAAATCTTCAATTGCTTCATTTTTCATTTGTTTATGAAGCAACGCAGTATCTAAACCACAGAATAAAGCTGCTTTTTCAAGGTTTTCCCATCTATTAATATTTATCTTCTCCATAAACAACATTTCCTTGAGTCTACGTAAAAAGAATATTGCCCTATCTTTATCCTGTCGTTGTGCTGCTTTAAATGCAATACTGGATGGGTAAGAAGACATCAATGGATCCTCAATCCATACATCACCTGAGATCGGAATTTTTTCTTTTTCACGGATTTCTTCCCAAAGCTGAGACGCATCTCTCGGATTAGTTATTCGCTTATCAGCATATCCTTCCCAAGAAGGTAAAAGTCCACCCATATGGTAATCAATCTCAATATAATCTCCGTAATCAAGAACAATTTTACGAAGCAAGGGTTGCAACACCCAACAACTTGAGCAAATTGGATCTGTAAAATACGTAATCGTCAATAAGGTATTTTTAGGCGTATTTTTATTTTCGTATTTGTCGGCAATTAAAGGCAAAATGAATCTACGCTCACTAAATGATGCAGGTGATAAAAAGCTATTTTTTAAATCTCTGCCTTGTTGAATATGACGAGATATGTCTAAGTGTCTTTTCTCGTAAAAATCAGATAAAGCAGTCTCAAGATTGCTGGTGCTAAATAGTGCTTCTGCCAATACCTCAGCATCTTTAATAGCGTTTGTCGTGCCTGCACTGGTAAAAGGCAACGACAAATGTGCAGCATCACCTACAAGTACAACATTTTCTTTATGAAAAGATGGTAACAAATCGAAATCATGTGTATTCCAACAGTAAGTGGTATCAAAATTATTTTCATTCAAAACGCATCGAACAACTTCTGGAAAATCTTTAAGTAATTCATTACAAAAACTAGCCATTCCCCCTGAGGAATTGTGTATATTTTCCAATTCAAGACGTGCATCATATTGCATAAACCAAACACATTGATTAGCTGATGCAGGAATGAAACCAAAAGACAATCCCAATTGATCGCTTTGAAATTTTTGAAATACATTTATGTCTGATTCTTCATAATAGGAAGAAATTCCAACCAACTCTTTCACTTCTATAGGTGTATACTGAGTGGGACCAAACAATGCTTGACGGATAACCGAATGGCTACCATCAGCTCCGATAAATAGATCTCCCTTTGCTTGTTGCCTATTTTTAAAAACTGCAGCACTTATTTTCTTGTCAGCATATTCAAAATGAGAAAAATCGCATCCAAATTTTAAGGTATCATCGGTGTAAAAAGACATAAGGTATGAAATTAAATCCACGCGCTTAATGCAAAACCAATCGTCCAAGCTAATTTTAATCAATTCGTCATTATTAGGACGTTTAAAGCTGAAAATATCTACTTTTTTATTCGGAATAACCTTCGTTTTGTCTCTCGACAGGGCTTCCAATAACTGCATTCCCTCTCCATTCATTAAAAATGCATGGCCTTTTGTCTGTATGGACTCAACGCGTTCGTAAACAACAACATCTAAACCTTTATTTTTAAGAAAAATACCTTGGGTTAGCCCGGCAATACCTCCACCAATAACAACTACTTTCATAGTGCGTTCTCAATTCGATCGAAGGCCTCAGTCAATACTTCTTTAGAAGTGGCAAAACTCAGTCGAACATATCCATTTGCCCCAGGCCCAAACCATTGACTTAACCCCGGTACAACCGCTACCTTAGCTTTTTCCAACATATGTTTTTGAAATTCTTCAGAATGCATATTGGTTTTTGTAATGTTTACAAAACTTACATAACATCCATCTGGAGCAATTGTACTTAACTTTTCGTTTGCATTGATTCGATGTGTAATTAAGTCACGCATTGATTGTAGATGCTCAACAAAACTTTTTAGCCAATCTTGCGCACCATTTAATGCGGCAGTTGCGGCCACTTGACCTAACGAATTTGCTCCGTGAATTGTCGACTGGTGCAAAGACTTAGTGAAAATCATTTCAAAAAGTTGCTTATTGGAAGTAGCTATAAATCCAATACGCAATCCAGCCAAGCCATACGACTTACTGAAACCACTAACCGTAATTACTTTCTGAGATATTTGCGTTGAAATACTGGCAATACTCGTAAATTCATTTGGTGTAAAGACAATATCGCTCCATATTTCATCTGAGAGTATCACGATATTATGTTTTAAAGCGATTTCACCTAATTGCAGTAATTCTTCACGTTTAAAAACTTTACCTGTAGGATTCAATGGATTGCACAAACAAATCAACTTTGTTTTTGGTGTTATCAATTCTTCAATTAAGGAAAAATTTACTGTTTCCGTTCCGGGTAAAATTGGAAACCTTTTGGAAATAGCCCCAATTTTTTCAATTGAGTATTGAAAAAGAAAATCAACTGGATCAAAAATAATTGCTTCATCCAACGGATGTAATAAGGAATTGCAAACCAAATAAATGCCAAATGCAGCGCTATCAACCGGCAAAATAAGGCCTGGATCTAAACGATAATTTCTTTTGTTTGCTAAAAAATTACTCACGGACTCTTTGAAGAAGGGCAAGCCCTCAGCAGGAGCATAAGAGAAATACCCTTCATTAACATAACTTTCAATGGCTTCTTGAATAACTGGAGCACATCTAAAGTCGGGGTCAGCTGCAGTTAATGGGATTACATCGGAAGGAAGAGCCGCCCAACGTAAATTGTATGCGCGTTGTTGTAGAATTTGATAATTTATTTGATCGTGTCGAAACATAGCTTGACAATGGTTTGTAAATTTCTAAAAAACGGTGATGATGATTATTCAAAGATAACGAAAAAATACCCAAATAGACTAGTGAAATACGCATCAACAAAGCAAAAGCTTAGTAAACAAGGTTTTATCTTTGGAATTATTTATTACGCTTCAACTATTGGAGATGTGAATGGATTATTTTATTTGTTGATGTGATACTTTAAAATTGATTTTTACCTTCAATAAAAAAACTACGGAAAGTTAAAAATCTTAACGGCAATTCAGCTCAATTATTCTTAATTCTACACTTCGAAATCAAAAGATATGGTTCTTCGAGATTCTTTAAGTACTCGAATCTTTTTAGGATTATCCTTTGAATAAAAATAAGAGATGGGTTCGTTCCTATCTTGACGACCATTTTTGTTTAAGTCAATGAAACAACGAGCGTAATAATTTCCTTGTTTTAGTAAATTAAGGTATGTCATATGGTACTCTTCAACCGGTTTTACCTTATCATTCTCATCACGTTCAAGCATGAAGAGATTTTCTATTTTCATTGCTTGGCCCTTGAATTTGTTATTATCAAAAAACTCCACTACAACAGGTGTATTTTGTCGATCAAATACATAAGACATTGGAATATTGACAACAAAGACAGTCTCATTTGTATTGTTCAAAAACGATGCATCGTCTCCGTCTTGACATGCCGATAAAGAAAACAAAAGAAAAATAAGTTGAAAGTATTTCATTGGGTAAAAGATTTAATGATTTGCCAATCAAACGCTGATTCCGTTCAAATATAACCGAGAAAATTTTATTTCAATAATAATTCGTTGATAAAGCGCAAAAGCGACTGCTAACATTAAGATTCTTACAGTTCGTCATTAAAAACAACAGGTAATGAAAACTAATTCTATATTGTTTTGTTTAATATTCAAACACGAAAATGAAACAAAATAATATAACAACGGAATCTAGTTTTTTAGAGATTCTTATGGATGAGATGGGAGATGAGCACGTGAGCACATCGGTAGAGACACCCATGAGAAAAGACGCCTTTCAATTGAGTGATGAGGAAAAGATTAATAAAATTGCTGTCCATTTTGCTCAAATCATGGATATTTTAGGATTAGATCGCAACGATGATAGCCTGAGTGGAACTCCTAAAAGAGTAGCAAAAATGTATGTTAAAGAAATATTCAGCGGCTTGAATCCTGCCAATTTTCCAGACATTAAACTATTTGAAAATAAATATAAGTACAATCAAATGCTTGTGGAGAAGAACATCGTTTTCTATTCCAATTGTGAGCATCATTTCGTGCCCATTATTGGAAAAGCACACGTGGCATATATTTCATCAGGTAAAGTAATTGGTCTATCTAAAATTAATCGAATTGTCCAACATTTCGCAAAGCGACCACAAGTTCAAGAACGACTCACCATGCAAATTAGCGAAGCTTTAAAGAATGTATTAGAAACAGATGATGTCGCTGTTGTTATTGATGCTACTCATCTGTGTGTTTCATCAAGAGGCGTGAAAGACATTAATAGTAGTACCGTTACATCCCAATTTACCGGTCAATTTACACATGAGGATAAGAGACATGAATTTTTGAAGTACCTCGAAATTTAATTTATTGAAAACGAAAAAAAGCGCCTCACCGTGTGAAGCGCTTTTTTCTTAAAACTAAATTAAACCAACTCTATAGTTTCTTATTGTACGATGAATTTGATTGTTTGTGTGTGGTCTGCTGTTACCACTTGTGCTACGTAAACACCTGCTGTTAATCCATCGAATGTTACGCTTGTTGTGTTTTCTACTGCGATGCTGTTTACCACTTGTCCTGCTGCGTTTACTACGTTGATT
>JBIJBD010000155.1:0-5226 GCA_044345395.1 Crocinitomicaceae bacterium
CAAAAACACAGGATCTGTTTGACTTCCCTGAAAAATTTTAATCCGACGTTCTTGAAAAAATGTCTTATCATAAATATCAATTGATGAAATCCTACCGAATGGAAAATACCTTTTCCACATCCGAAGTGAATTTCCACCGATATCAGGAAAATGGTATCCACCAACTCCGATTTCAAGAAAATTCACGCGTTTAAATTTAAACTTTCTAAAATGATGCTGGTAATGAATGGCATAAAAGTGTTTACCCCATTTATCTGATTTATAAATTTGAGCCAATTTATTCAAATTATAACCAAACGGTAAGCTTAGAATTCTTAGGTAGATACTTTTCACACGTTTGTAATTTTCGCGACTTAAAATTTTTCTCAATTTATTCATTGTCCGATATAAAGAATTAGTGAAAGAATAGTAATAGTTTCAACTCCTTTGTTATGAAAAAGTGACTTTTATTTTCATCCGAAGATAGTATATGTTTTTTATCTTAACAAAACGCTAATTCAAGGAATTCTTAGAAATCCTTTTATTATCCGTACCTTTGCAGCTAATTTTAAAAATAGTACATGACATTTGAAGAGCTGGGATTGAGGCGAGAGGTGCTGAAGTCGTTAAAAGAATTGGGTTTTGAAGCACCGACCCCCATCCAGGAACAAGCAATTCCTTACCTATTGCAGGAAGATTGCGATTTTGTCGGTCTGGCGCAGACCGGAACAGGAAAGACAGCCGCCTTTGGCTTGCCTTTAATTAATAATATAGACACTAAATCTAGATTACCTCAAGGACTAATCATCTGTCCTACAAGAGAATTATGTTTACAAATCTCTAAAGATCTTGAAACGTTTGCAAAATTTGTGGATTGTTCTATTACAGCCGTTTACGGTGGAACAGACATCAGAAGGCAAATTACAGATATCAAAAAAGGAACCTCTATTATCGTTGCTACTCCAGGACGTCTTGTAGATTTAATTAATCGAAAAGTCGTTCAATTAAGCCAAGTTCGCTACGTAATATTAGATGAAGCAGATGAAATGCTCAACATGGGATTCAAGGAAGATATTGATGCCATTTTGGACACTACTCCTGTTGATAAGAACGTTTGGCTATTTTCTGCAACTATGCCGAATGAAGTGGCAAGAATTGCGAGAACCTACATGACGGACCCTTTAGAGGTTTCCATCGGACATAAGAACCAGAGTAATGAAAACATTGATCACATTTACTATTTGGTAAAAGAGCGAGATCGTTACGAAGCGGTAAAACGTCTGATTGACTTTAACCCAAACATTTACGGCTTAATTTTCTGTCGCACCAAAAATGAAACAGGAACAGTTGCCGCCAAATTAGCGAAAGAAGGATACAATGCTGAGCCTTTGCATGGTGATTTAACACAATCCATGCGGGACAAAGTAATGGAACGTTTTCGCAGCAAAGAATTGCAACTTTTAGTAGCCACAGATGTTGCTGCTCGAGGTTTAGATATAGACAATATTACACACGTCATAAATTACAACTTGCCTGACGATATTGAAAACTATACACACAGAAGTGGAAGAACTGCTCGTGCTGGTAAGAAAGGTGAATCGTTAGTATTGGTGAATGGTAAAGAATTATTTAAAATCAAAGCCATTGAAAAACAAATGCGAACGAGCTTTACTGTCGGTACAATACCTAATGCAGAGGAAATATGTGAAATCCAATTGCTTCGTTTAATTGAAAAGACAATAAGTACGGAGGTAAAAGAGCGTGACATTCAGAAATTCATGCCTAAAATCCTGTCTGAATTTGAATCTTTAAGCAAAGAGGAAGTCATCAAGAAGTTTGTTTCTGCAGAATTTAATCGGTTTATCGATTATTACCATCGTGCTGGTGATTTGAATGCAAAAGCTGGAAAAGATGATGTTCGAGAAAATCGCGGTGATAGAGACAGAGACAAAGGCAGACGGGAAAGAGAAGAAGGAAAAACAAGATTTTTTGTTAACATTGGAAAACGCGATGGGCTAAATCCAGGAGCACTGCTGCGCGTCGTTTGTGATGCTACTGGTCTTAAATCCGATAAGATTGGAAGAATAGACCTTAATGCATCCTTCTCATTTTTTGAAGCTGACGAAGAATATACAGAGCGCATTCTACGGAATGTTAATGGTCAAAATTTTGAAGGGCATGACGTTTCTATCGAAGTTTCCTCATCCGCTTCAGGAAAGTCAGGAGGTTCTTCAAGAGGAGGAAGAAAATTTGAATCTCCTCGTGGAAAAGGCCGTTTTGGTGGTGATTCAAGAAAAAGCAACTCAAGCGGAAATAACCGAAGAAAAGACGATTTTAGCAACAAACGAAACCGACGATAGAACATTTAACTCATGGAAATTAGAAACATCGCAATCATTGCACACGTCGACCACGGAAAAACCACCTTGGTAGATAAAATGATAGAAGCAGGCAACTTTTTAAACGAACGAGATCGCCCAACAGGAGAACTCATTATGGATAACAATGACCTTGAAAGAGAACGTGGAATTACGATTGTCTCAAAAAATGTATCCGTAACCTACAAAGGAACAAAAATAAACATCATTGACACTCCAGGTCACGCCGATTTTGGTGGTGAAGTTGAACGCGTATTGAACATGGCTGATGGAGTTTGCTTATTAGTGGATGCTTTTGAAGGCCCAATGCCTCAGACAAGGTTTGTATTAGGTAAAGCGCTATCGATGGGTATTAAACCTCTTTTAGTTATAAACAAGGTCGATAAAGAAAATTGCACGCCCGACGAAGTTTATGAAAAAGTGTTTGATCTTATGTTCGAATTAGATGCAAACGAGGAACAACTTGATTTCCCTACCATTTATGGATCTGCAAAGAATGGATGGATGTCGGAGGATTGGAAAAAACCTACGGATTCAATTTCTCCACTTCTAGATAAAATCCTTGAATATTTTCCACCAAGAAAAATTGAAGAAGGTAATACACAAATGTTGATTACTTCTTTGGATTATTCTTCTTACGTGGGAAGAATTGCGATAGGAAGGTTGACAAGAGGTGAAATTAACGAAAATCAACCCATTATAATTTCAAAATCAGACGGTAAACAAGAAAAACACCGAATAAAAGAAGTGTTTGTTTTTGATGGGATTGAACGCAAAAAAGTAAGTTCCGTTCAAGCAGGAGACATTTGTGCGATTACTGGAATTGAAGGCTTCGAAATTGGCGATTCCATATGCGATGCTGAAAACCCAGAACCACTTCCAACAATCAAATTGGATGAACCAACCATGAGTATGTTATTTTCAATAAACGATTCGCCTTTCTTCGGAAAAGAAGGAAAGTTTGTAACGTCCCGTCATATTTTTGATCGACTTCAAAAAGAATTAGAAAAAAATCTTGCCATGCGTGTTCACGAAACAGACAAGGCAGATAAATGGATGGTTTTTGGCCGAGGAGTTTTACACTTATCGGTACTCATTGAAACTATGCGTAGAGAAGGGTATGAAATGCAAGTGGGTCAACCTCAAGTCATTATAAAAGAAGTAAATAGCGTAAAATGCGAACCAATTGAAGAATTAACTATTGATTTACCGGAAGAATTTAGTGGAACTGCCGTTGAAGCCGTAACGAAAAGAAAAGGTGAAATGAAAAATATGGTTCCGAAAGGAGACCGTATGATTATTACGTTTGATATTCCTTCACGCGGAATCATTGGTCTACGTAATTATTTATTAACGCAAACAGCTGGTGAAGCTATAATGAACCACAGGTTTCTAGATTATCAACCGTATAAAGGTGAAATTCCTGGACGTCAAAATGGATCCTTAATTTCCTTGGAACAAGGAACGTCTATTCCATTCTCATTGAATAACTTACAAGAAAGAGGGAAGTTTTTTATCGCGCCAAATGAAGATATTTACGAAGGTCAAGTAATTGGAGAAAATTCAAGAGCTGGAGATTTATGTGTAAACGTTACAAAGACAAAAAAATTAACGAATATGCGCGCTTCAGGGTCTGACGATAAAGTAAGGTTGGCACCTCCAAAAGTATTTAGTTTAGAAGAGTGTTTAGAATACATTCAAGATGACGAATACGTTGAAGTGACACCTAAGAATTTAAGGATTCGAAAAATTTTATTGAAAGAAACTGATAGAAAAAGAGCGGGCAAATCATAATTTTGTAATAATTCTTTTTTTTATTCGTTTTTTTGGTGTGAAGAATCGGATTCTACTTCTTTTTTCATTCATTTATTCCGTTGGATTTACTCAACAGGCCAACTTTTGGTCTAGATCTGAGTTAGGTTTAAATCTTGGTCAAATGTATTACATTGGAGAGCTGAACCCCTACGTGCCATTTTACAAAAGTCAAAATGCCTATGGCTTAATGTATCGTTTGAATAGGAATGCACGAATGGCATACAGATTCAATTACACCTTTGGAAATTTAGCAGCGTACGACGCCGATTCGAAAATTCCGCAAAATGTTAATCGAAACCTTCACTTCAAAACTACTATTCACGAAGTAGTGGGTGGTCTTGAATTTTATTTTAAATCCTATCAGCTCGGTAATGAGCGCTATCCGGAGACCTTTTATTTCCTCGCACAAATCGGTATGTTTTATATGAACCCAAAAGCGGAATTAAACGGTAATTGGGTAGAACTTCAGCCCCTAGGAACAGAAGGTCAACTTGGTAAAAAACGTTACAATAACTACCAACTATGTGTGCCCCTAGGAATGGGATATAAATTTTCTATTGGAAAAATCATGGCAGTTAATCTCGATGTATCTATCCGTAAGACGTTTACAGATTACATCGACGATGTAGGATCTAATTCCTACGCAAGTGAAGCAGATTTTATCAACCACGACGAGCCTGAGCTGAGCTATTCATTATCCAATAGAACCATAGATGGTTCTCGCACCGAAAGAAGGGGGAACGAAGCGACAAAAGATTGGTACGTTTATGCTGGAGCTTGCTTGACCATTAAGCTTGGAAATGGTAATGTTTGCTGGAACTTTAAATAAATTTCATTCCCCTAATGAATTTTCATAAAATGCTGCATATTGCTCACATCCTTTTACCTTCTTCATAGATTCAACTAATTTGTTTTGAAATTCTACATCAGAATCATAACTATTGAGCTTTTCATACTTTTTGGAGAATTCATCCATACAGGCATTCCTATCTGTTAGTGTTGAATCTGTCATACAATGGCAAATATCTTTAGCCATGTTATCAAAATCTTTTTC
>JBIJBD010000156.1:0-5210 GCA_044345395.1 Crocinitomicaceae bacterium
ATGGTGTGCGCGTAATTAACGAGAAACAGCTCTCAGACATACAATTGTCCTATTTAAAAACTTATTTCTTATCGGAAATTAAACATGAAATTTTTCCGCTAATCCTAGATAAGAAAAACGAATTTCCAAAATTACGTGATTATGCCATCTATCTTGCGATCAAAATAGAAGATAGCAAGGGAAAAATACGTTATGCACTCATTCAAATACCGAGTGAACCTGGAAGATTTGTAATTCTGCCAAACAAAACAACAAAAGACGTAATCCTCATTGACGACATTATACGTATCCATCTCAAAGATATTTTTTCCATTTTCCAGCCTATTAAAGCAGAAGCTTTTACGTTTAAATTCACCCGAGATGCGGAATTAGACTTGGACGATGACTTAACAACTACTTTTATTGAGAAAATAGAAAAAAGCCTCAAACAGCGAAAAAAAGGAATCCCTGTTCGATTTGTGTATGACTCAAAAATGCCGAAAGATTTATTGGATTTTCTGCTAAAATCTCTTGAATTGAAATTTGGATTGAATACCATTCCCGGAGGTCGGTACCATAACTTCAAGGATTTCATGCGCTTTCCGGATTTTAATAATCCCGATTTCTTATTTAAGTACCAACCACCGAACGATCATCCAAAACTTAAAAATGCTCAGAGTATAATCAACGTAATTGAAAATGAGGATATCTTATTGCATTTTCCCTACCAACGATTTGAACATGTGGTAGACTTATTAAGGGAAGCGGCAATCGATCCAAAAGTTCGGAGCATAAAAATCAACATATACAGAGTCGCCAGAAATTCAGACGTTATGAAAGCTTTGCTCGCTGCTGTATTCAATGGAAAGGAAGTAACGGTTGTTATGGAATTGCAAGCGCGGTTTGATGAAGAGAATAATCTTTATTGGAGTGATCGATTAAAAGAATTTGGTGCCAGAGTAATTTATGGCGTTCCCGGATTGAAAGTTCATTCGAAACTCTTGCAAATAACAAGAATTTCTGGCAAAAAAGAACAATTTATTAGCTACATTGGAACTGGGAATTTTAACGAAAGAACCTCTACAATTTATACAGATGTCGCACTGTTAACGGCAAACAGAGAAATTGCGTTAGAGGTGAACCGTGTATTTAGACTTATTGAAAACAATTTAGAACGAGGAACTTACAAGCATTTACTCGTCTCACCTTTTAATTCCAGAAGAAAATTGTTTAGCCTAATTGAAAGGGAAATTACCCATGTAAAAAAAGGGAAAACCGGAGCATTTCGGATGAAACTCAATAACCTAACCGACAAGAAAATAATCGAAAAATTATACGACGCTTCCAAACAAGGTGTGAAAATTCAATTAATCATTCGAGGAATCTGCTGCCTTAAACCTGGCATTAAAGGATTGAGTGAAAATATTGAAGTTATTAGCATCGTGGATCGCTACCTAGAACATGCTCGGTTTTTTATTTTTGAAAATGCCGGGAATCCTGAATACATCATTTCTTCGGCTGACTTGATGGAACGTAATCTTGATAATCGCGTTGAAGTTGGTGTTTTTGTAAAGTCAAAAGAAATTCAAGATGAACTTAATCTTATTTTCGATTTCCAATGGAAAGGAAGCGTCAAAGCACGTTTAATATCCTCCGATTCAAAAACTAGGTACCGAAAACGAAATTTACCACCTTTTCATGCACAACAAGAGCTATACAGCTATTACGAATCTCTTATTAGGTAAAAAGTATTGATTATCTTTACTTTGCATATCTGTCATGATCTACATTGGTAAAATAATTCAACAAACAACAAAAGCAATTATTCCTGTAAGGAGAAAACGACGAACCAATCCTTTAATATCCCAAAAGCGTGTACTGACAAGATTGATAAGAAAGGCTAGTTTTACTGAATTAGGCTTTGAATATTCGTTTGAAAAAATAATTAAACCGCTCACAGGGGTCTCTATTATAGATTTTCAACAGAATGTGCCAATTTCTACGTACGAAGAATTCAACGAAACCTGGCTTCAAAAGATTTTAGAAGGAAAACGTGACATCACATGGCCAGGTAGAATCAAACACTTTGCCTTATCATCGGGCACAACAGGTTCACCAAGCAAACGAATTCCCGTTTCAAAACAAATGATCAGAAGCTTTCAATTAGCGAGCTTAGGTCAATTTAATGTGCTTTACAAAGAAGATTTTCCTGTAAGTTTTTATAAATGTCAAGTGCTAACTGTAGGTGGCTCAACAAAACTTAACAAAATAGGAGATTATTTCGAAGGGGATTTAAGTGGTATCTTGAGAAAACACACTGCATTAATTGCCAGAAATGTTGCATTGCCCGGACCCGATATAACCCAGTTGAAGGATTTCCAAGTGAAAGTAGCTAAAATGGTGGAGGAAGCGCCAAAATGGAATGTCGGCATAATAGCAGGCATACCAACTTGGTGTGTTAAGGTGATGGAGGAAATTGTTCGCCATCATAAACTTACGAGTATTCATGACATTTGGCCAAACTTGCGAGTGTATGTACACGGAGGAGTTTATCTAGACCCATATGTGACGCGCTTGGAGAAATTATGTAAACGACCCCTTTTATTACTCGATACCTATTTAGCCAGCGAAGGGTATTTTGCCTATCAAGACATCCCCAGAAGTCGTGGGATGAAATTGCTAGTAAATCGTGGAATTTTCTTTGAATTTATTCCTTTCACAAAAGAATATTTTGATTCTAAAGGTAACCTAATCGATCAACATTTTGCGTTGACTATCGATCAAGTAGTGGAAGGTATTGATTATGCAATCGTAATATCTACAAACTCCGGATTATGGCGCTATATTTTAGGTGATCTCGTTCAATTCGTTGATGCAAAAGACAAACGAATTATTATTTCAGGTAGAATCAAACAAACATTAAATCTTTGCGGTGAACATTTAACCTTAGATAATCTAAACGAAGCCGTTAAGCACGTTTGTGAGGATTTAAATTTACCGCATACGGATTACACCATTATACCTCGTCAGGAAGAGCAATATCATGAATGGTATATGGAACAACAAGATGGAATTGCTAACACAAAACTCATGGAGCTTATCGATCGAAAAATTTGTTTATTAAATGATGATTACGCATATGTTCGCAAGCATGCACTGAGAGAACCTGTTTTAAATTATATAAGAAAGGATACATTTTATAACTTTATGAAATCCCAAAATAAATTAGGTGCTCAAAACAAAATGCCGAGGGTATTGAATTCGTCTCAAACTGAGCAATGGAAAAATTTTGTACAAAGTAAGTAAGCTAATTATTAACGTCTATATTTACTTAAATACATTACCTCAGAACATTTACGTGACCAATTACTTGTCTTCGTTTATCATTCAAGGTGTTTTTAAATGTTATTTTCCAAACAAAAGTCCCATCTTGAACTATACGTCCTAATTTTCCGTAAGATCCATCCCAACCTTCTAAAACATTGTGTGATTCAAAAATGAGCTCCCCCCAACGATCATATATAAGTAGTTCGAAGTTATAGGGGTCGTAACCTGATGTGAAAATTGGCAAAAAGACATTATTGTATTCATCTCCATCAGGAGTAAAAGTATTGGGAACGTAAAACACCTCTCCTGGCTCAAAACCTATATAAACGGTTGTTGTATCACTACAACCACCTGCCGAAAAAGCGATTAACTCAACAAAAGTTCCCAATGAGGCATTTTGAAAAGTATGGGAAGGATTAGATGCTGTTGAAGATTGCTCGTCACCGAAATTCCATAAATAGGTTGAAGCTCCCACAGAATTATTTATAAAATTGATGTTTTCATTTGGCTCATTAAAGATAGTTGATGAACTAGTAAATGCTGCAATGGGAGAATTATCCACACAAATAAAATCATTTTGAGTCAAGGAACTAACGCAACCATTCACTGTTGAACTTAAACTGATATCATAACATCCTGACTGCGTAAACGTGTAGGTTGCTGTACACCCATTTAACGTTTGACCATTTCCTAAATCCCAAACACAAGAGCCTGAATTTGAAGAGCTTGTTAACGTAACAGTCAAAGGGGCGCAACCACTCGATTGGTCTGCAGTAAATGAAATTAGGGCTGCTTGATTGACGGTAACTGTTGATTGTGATGGTGCGCTTGAGCAACCATTTAATGTATAAGTAACTTGATAGGTCGTTGTGGCGGTTGGAGAAACCGTTATAGAATTTGAAGTCTGGCTATTGAAAGACCAGTTGTAAGCTCCACCAACAACTGAGGGAGTGGCTATTAGTGTAGCAGATTGTCCAACGCAAATGATGGGATTATTCACAGTAATTGTCGGTATTGGATTAATAGTGAGCGTTGTCGAGGCACTTGCTGTTGCATTTGCTCCAGTGCATCCATTCGCGGAACCCGAAACGGTATATGTAATTGTTGTTGTTCCTGCTCCAATTGATGTAATAACTCCGCTAGGGCTTACAGTTGCGACTGCCGTATTTGATGACGACCAAGTTCCGCCTGCATCTCCACTCGATGATAAGGTAGTTATCGCTCCTTGACATATGGACGAAACACCACTTATCACACCTGCATTTGGACCTGATAAAACCGTAATCAAAATTGTTGCAATGTCAGAGCCCGTGCAAGAACCCGATCCGTTTACGGTATAAGTTATCGTTGCTGAACCTGCCGCTACACCCGTTACAACACCCGTAGTATTCACTGTGGCAATGGAAGTGTTTGAAGAAGTCCATGTTCCACCTGTATCGCCGTTTGAAGTAATTGTTGTGGTGCTTCCCACACAAACGGTTGCTGTTCCACTCAAGGTTCCAGCCTCAGGACCGGGTGTTACTGTTATTGAAAGTGTGGCAATATCTGAACCTGTACAAGAACTTGAGCCATTCACCGTATAGGTTATCGTTACTGAGCCTGCCGCTACACCTGTTACAACACCAGAAGCGTTCACCGTGGCAATGGAAGTGTTTGAAGAAGTCCATGTTCCACCTGTATCGCCGTTTGAAGTAATTGCTGTGGTGCTTCCAACACACACCGTTGCTGTTCCACTCAAGGTTCCAGCTTCAGGACCAGGAGTTACTGTTATTGAAAGTGTGGCAATATCTGAACCTGTACAAGAACCTGATCCTGATCCGTTTACGGTATAGGTTATCGTTACAGAGCCTGCCGCTACACCTGTTACAACACCAGAAGCATTCACCGTGGCAATGGAAGTGTTT
>JBIJBD010000166.1:0-4878 GCA_044345395.1 Crocinitomicaceae bacterium
CCCACATATTGACGAACAAAAGATTACACTGGCCATAGATCCCAAAAAAGATGTAGATGGTTTTCACCCGATGAATCTTGGAAAAATGTTACTCGATATTCCAGGTTTTATTTGTGCTACTCCAGCAGGAATAATGGAATTAATGGAACGAAATAATATTAAAACAGAAGGGAAAAATTGTGTGATTATTGGAAGAAGTAATATTGTGGGCACCCCTCTCTCTCTTTTATTAGGCAGAAATAAATCGCCGGGGAATTGTACCGTCACATTGACTCATTCAAGAACACAGAATCTAACAGAAATCTGTAAAAATGCAGATATTTTAATTGCTGCCATAGGTCAACCAGGATTTGTAACCGCAGAAATGGTAAAGGAAGGAGCGGTAGTGATCGATGTTGGTACAACTAGAATTGAAGATGCTTCAAAAATAAAAGGTTGGCGTTTGGTTGGTGATGTTGATTTTGAAAGTGTGGCTCCTAAAACTAGTTTTATTTCTCCGGTACCTGGAGGTGTTGGACCTATGACTATTGCTTCTTTGATGGTTAATACACTAAAGGCTATGGATTTAAAAGGAAAATAAGTGGGGGAATTTAAAATTGAGGGAGATTACATTGAATTAATGGCCTTGCTTAAAGCGCTTGGTATCGCCGAAACTGGTGGACACGCCAAATACATCGTAGACTCTGGGGAAGTATTGCGAAATGGACAGATAGAAACAAGGCGAAGGGCGAAATTAATTCCAGGTGATGTTATTCAAATTGAAAAAATTAAGATCAATTTGAAATAAGTAAGATCTACTTCAAATACCTGAAATCCTGTCCTGCTTTTATCGTTTTCAACGTTTCGAATATCAAACGAATACAATTTTCAACATCTTCTTTCTGAACCATTTCAACAGTGGTATGCATATAACGCAGAGGTAATGAAATTAATGCGCTTGTAACACCTTCATTTGAATAGGCAAAAGCATCTGTGTCTGTCCCTGTAGATCGAGATACGGCTGCGCGTTGAAAAGGAATTTTGTTTTTATCTGCTGCTTTAATGATTTGTTTCAAAAAATTGTTTTGAACTGCTGGACCGTAAGTTAATACAGGTCCTTTTCCGGATTGTTGATCACCATTTTCGATTTTATCTACCATTGGCGTTGCTGTATCGTGACATACATCCGTAATCAAAGCCACATCAGGTTTAATACGATGAGCAATCATTTCTGCACCACGCAAACCGATTTCCTCTTGAACGGCATTTACTACATATAATGAAAACGGCAATTCAATTTTACTTTCCTTCAATAGACGTGCTACTTCAGCAATCATAAAACCCCCAACTCTGTTATCAAGAGCCCGACCTACATACTTATTTTTATTTAAAATCAAGAATTCATCCTCAAACGTAGCTACACAACCAACATGAACTCCTAACTTTTCTACTTCCTCTTTTGAAGAACATCCGCAATCCAAGAAAATATTTTTCATGCTTGGCGTTTCTTCCTTTGTGTGTCGCATATGAATTGCAGGCCAACCGAAAACAGCTTTAACAGGGCCTTTATCCGTGTGAATTATAACTCTTTTTGAAGGAGCAATCATGTGATCAGAACCACCATTTCGTTTTAAGTAAATAAACCCATCTTTTGTAATGTAATGTACAAACCATGAAATCTCATCTGCATGCGCTTCAATGACAACTCTGTAATCCTTACCCGGATTAATAATTCCTGCAACAGAACCGTAATTATCCACAAAATAATCGTCTATGTAGGGTTTAATATATTCAAGCCATAACTTTTGTCCTCCTGATTCAAATCCCGTTGGACTTGGGTTATTAAGATAATTCTCTAAAAATTTCTCGGATTTTGGGGTTATTACTTTTTTCATTACTATTTCATTAGTGTTACATTTCCTTTGGTAATAGACTTTAAGCCTCCAATACAGGTGACATCCAAATAAAAGTCATAAACATCAGGGTCTAGTTCACGTCCCCTGAACATTCCATCCCATCCGAAGGCAGGATTTGTTGATTCGAAGACCAACTCACCCCATCTATCAAAAATTCGAAAAATCATTTTTTCAATCCAAATTCCACGAACATAAAGTACATCGTTCTCATTATCCCCATTCGGAGAAAATGCATTTGGAATGAATACGTATGGGTCTTCACAAATTACTTCGTATACTTTGATTTCAACCGTATCCTGTCTTGAACATATACCATCAGATACCGTTAATGTGAAAACAATATCTTCATTAATCGTTGCTTCCGTTTGTTGTGAAGTTGGCGCTAAAATCAAATCACTTGGCGTCCAAATGTAAGAAAACATACCTGACGGATCACCGTAAAGTGTAACATTGGTACCAGGTGCCACAACATAATCAGATGCTGAAGCAATTACACTTGTAGGATCTATTGTCGAAACGTTAATAAAAATTGAATCTTCAACTTGACAACCATTACCACTTGCTGAGACATATAAGTATTGAGAAAATGTAGGATTAATTTCAACTGTACTTCCCTGATTTGAGACAATAATCGAAGAAGGAGACCAGATGTAGGATAAGTTAACACCAGGCTGTAAATTAGTTACTGAAGCTGTGCCATTTTCACCAGAACAAATAGAATCCTCTGCAAACATGTCAATATCAAGGTTTATAAAGTTGACCAAAATGCTGTCTTGCGTAGCACAAAAACCATTTGAAACGTTTAAATAGTAATATCCAGCTTGAGGGATTTGAAGCATCAATGTATCGAGGGAAGTATTAGAATTCAAGGTGTCTGAAAAAGTTGAAGTTGATGACCACACAAATGAGGTAGCTGACGAGGCAGTCGTAGGGTCGAAGGTTATCGGAATAATACTACATAAAGAAACCGTATCATTTAAATCAATCACTTCTTGAGGAAGTACTGTGATTATAAAATTGGCCGTATCAGCTGCAGGACAATCAGGATCAAATATGGCTAACGAGACTTGATATTGCCCTGGGTTTGTGTACGTAACTGCAGGTTCAAAATTTACAGAATCTACTTGTCCATTTCCAAAATCCCATAAAAAGGACTGCGTTTGAACTGATGTATTATCAAAGGCGACAGTAAGAGGACCACATCCTATTGGATTATTGGGCGTAAAACTAGCTTGAGTTGGACTATCAAAAGTAATAACAGTACTTGCTGTATCGCCACAGTAACCATTCAATGCCTGTATATAATAGGTGCCAGAGGTACTAACCACAATGTCATAATCACCAGGGCCACTGTTCAATTGATTACTGAAATCTGGTTGATCCGACCAAATTACATTTGTTGGATTTCCCGAAATATTAGCAATCAAAGTATATGGATCATTGTTGCAAATATAAATTGGTGTTAATGTAGATACAGCTATTGGCTGGAGTACGACAACAGATGCCGTTGCTGATGCGCTATTGGGACAAATATCATTTGAAGCAGAAACCGTAATGACATAGTTACCTGGAGTATTGAATGTAAACGTTTGAGAAGTCGTCGACGAAAGGGTTGCAGCATTACCTGCTGTACCAAAAGTCCAAATTAAAGAATCTGCATTTGAAGGTATCGAATTTATTGTAGCCGTAAATGGAGCACAACCTGTATTATTAGGAATAGTTACTCCAACACTTGGAGGCGGAGAATAATTGACCACTACGGTATCAATCTTAGAACAAAACGCGTTTCCAACTTCAATGAAATAAGTTCCAGATGTGGTCACTACTATTGAAGAATCACTAGGAGCATTTAATGCTGGCGACATAGTCGGTGAAGTAGACCAAATAAAATAATCACCGGTGCCATCGCTATCGGCTGTCAACGTGTAAGGTGTTGAACCACATAAATTCACAGGAGATGGGGCATTGATAACGATATCAGGATAAACATTAATAGTAATTTGTGCCGTATCAGTTAAAAGACAAATACTGTCAGTAACGTAAAGATTTACGGTATATGCACCCGGAGTGTCATATAAAATAGTAGGTTCAAATGTTGTTGAATCGAGATTTCCATTTCCAAAATCCCACAAATAGGTATCGTCGTCAGTAGAGAAATTATCAAAGGTTACGCTAAAATCTGCACATCCAGCAGTTTGATCCGGAACGAAATCCGCTACTGGAATAAGTCCAGTACTGAATTTATAAATTATATTATTACAATTTGTACTCTCATTTGTCGCTGACCAGGCCCCAGGAGTAGTTGGGAAATCTGAAGTCCCACCACAACCCCCACAAACTGACTGATAAACTACCCCGTTTTTGTCAAAGCGTGACGTTCCGCCATCAACATGTTCATCGGCTTGATTACCCCCCAAATAAGAACCATATAATAGGGAATTAAAATTTCCTTTAAGCACAAATAGATAGAAGTCGAACCCGTCTGGCGGAGTTGCTTGAAACGCATCAGCGGTTACAGGCATCCCGCTCAAAGGCGTGGCTTGTAAAATATTAGCTCCCCAACCTGAAACATAAATATTTCCACAGTTATCTACTAAAAAGGCTGCTGGTGATAAATGTATTGCAGTAGACCCATTCCCAAATCGTGTAGAATTCATAACTGTCGTAAGCGTCGGATTAAATTTGATTATGAAGTTGTTACTATTGCCATTGAAATAAGTTGCATTAGTAACCGGAATATATCCATTTCCGGCCGACCCCACACTTTGACCCAAAACGAAAATATTGTCATTTCGATCAAATTCTACAAAGAAGATCTGATCATAACCACCTTTTCCCACGTAAGTTGCAGCAGTAATTGAGCTTCCTGCGGGCGGTAGTTTTACAACAAAACCATCCGTAGTTCCTCCTCCAAAAGTTGTTTGCCAAGTACCTGAAATTCCTGTTAAATTATTTGATTGTGTTCCTCCAGCGAATAAAACGT
>JBIJBD010000033.1:0-17415 GCA_044345395.1 Crocinitomicaceae bacterium
TTGATATGCGCGTAGTTTTCATGGGTACACCAGATTTTGCAGTTGGAATAGTAGATGCGCTGCTAAAAAGTAAACACGAGATTGTAGGTGTAGTTACGGCCCCTGATAAGCCTGCCGGAAGGGGACTTCAACTTAAACAAAGTGCAGTAAAAGAACGTGTTGCCTCATTGAATATTCCAATTCTTCAACCAGAAAAACTAAAAGATGCTGATTTTTTAGTTAAACTTCAAAACTTAGAGGCTGATATTTTTGTTGTTGTCGCTTTTCGAATGTTACCTAAGGAAGTATGGGCAATGCCAAAAAAAGGCACCATTAATTTGCATGCTTCCTTATTGCCTAGCTACAGAGGAGCAGCACCAATTAATTGGGCAATAATCAACGGAGAGAATGAAACAGGAGTCACTACTTTTTTTATCAATGAGGTCATTGATACAGGAAATATTTTAATGCAACGTAGGGTCCCTATTCACAAAACCTCAACTGCTGGAGAACTACATGACGAATTAATGGTTACGGGAGCTCAGCTAACCATTGAAACGTTGGATAAATTGGATGATGGAACCATAAATTCTATGGAACAAGATGAGACATTGGCAAAAAATGCCCCGCACGCGCCAAAAATATTTAAAGAAACTTGTGAAATAAATTGGAAGGCTAATTTTCGGAACGTTGAACAACTAATAAGAGGACTTTCGCCCTATCCAGCAGCATGGTGTCGCCTTCATAACAGGACAAAAGGGGTTAATTCAACTTTTAAAATCTTCGATGCAACTGCTATTCCAGCATTATATTCGGGTATTGAGTCCTTTGAAGATGGATTAATTTTTCCATGTGAACAAGGGTCGGTATTGGTTCGAACAATTCAACCAGAAGGAAAAAGAAAAATGTCAGTGAGAGAGTGGCTAGCTGGAAACAATCCCAAAGATTGGGAATACATTCACTACGATTAGAAATCTATATCATCCTTTTCTTTTTCTCCATCCTCTTCCGCGTAATCAACATTAAAAGTGAATCCAAAAACAATTGGAGCTATACTCGGGGCTGCGTCTGTATGAAATAAACTTGTTAAGTTATACGAACCATACAATCCAAAGGCGCCATAACCAATTCTTAGCATAGCTTCCAAATTCCATAGATTACTGTGGAACTTTTTGTTATCGGTCATCGTGTTATTAAAACGGTCACCATCGGCATACTTGCCGCGAAGGTTATAATTGGCATACATGCGCACACCACCAACAACACCTGCCGCTACATAAAATGATTTCTTCTCCCGTTGTTTCATTGCAAAATCAAGTAATAAAGGCACTTGAAAATAACCAAGATTTATACGTGAATTTTTCACCACCCCTGTAGGATCAAAAAGGGTAGGATTACCCGTAACGAGCGAAACGCTTGTGTCATTTGATACCATTGTATATTTATCATCAAAAGTAAATGTCTTAAAATTCAGCCCTAAACCTGTCGTGAAACCCAAATATTGTTTAAAAATTGGCAATTTATATTCAAACAAATTCAAACTGAAAGATGAGGATTGCGGAATGTTATTTTTCCATTCATCGGCACGTCCCGTTGTCATCATTCCAAAATCCATTCCTCCCCACTGTCCGTTATACATTTTCTGAGAAATGACAGTGAAATTAAATAAAATAAATAAACAGGGTAAAAGGTAATATTTCATGGTTTCAATTTTTTATAAAGTTAGAAAAATTACCTTTTAAAATCCGATTAAAATTCTTCCCATCAAGTTAAATCCTGCTTGTGGGTAATAGAAATTCTCGGTAACAGTCTCTCCACCATAGATATATGAAAAGGTATATCCATTATTTTCATACATCGCGTTAAAGATATTATTAAGCTGCAAGCCAAAAAGCAATTGTTTTGTCCAAGTGGTTTTCAATTGATAATTAAAAGAAACATTTGAAAATGTAAAAGGATTCAAACTTCTTGCCTTATTTGAGGTATTATCTAAGAACTGTCGTCCCACATATTTTGACATCCATTGAATGGTAAGATTTTCAACTGGCACAAGTTTAAATCCTGCATTACCTATAATTGATGGTGAAAAAGCCAAGTCCGCACCTTCATGTAGAATTTGTGCTTGACCGCCATTGTCATAATCATCAATAAATTCAGTGAAAGAAGCTATTTTATTTGCACTCAGCGTTAGGGCGCCTTGAACGGAAATGTAAGATCTTAATCTTGCACTACCACTCACTTCAATACCCGCACGATAGCTATCCTTAACATTGGTTCGAGTGTAGCCACCCACATCGTTTATTTGTCCTGTCAAAATCAATTGATTTGTATAATCCATGAAATAGCCATTTAGAGTTAAATTACTATTCTTTGTTCGATATTGATAGCCTAATTCAATGTCCGTTAATGTTTCATGTTGGGGTCTATTTACAGGGGTAGACTCTCTGAAATCTCTACGAACAGGCTCTCGATTTGATCGGGCAATATTTGCGACAAGTTGTTGTTTGCTATCCAAGGTATAATTCAGCGACATTTTTGGGTTGAAGAAATGAAAAGGTATCGTTTGTTGTAAATCCATAAGACTTCCATTAACCTCATCAATACCAAGAAATTGATAATGAACAAACCTATAGTTTAAATCTAAACCAAATGTTAAATTCTGAGTCAGATTTGTACTTGTTTTTAAATAGTGACTGGTCTCAGTTTTTTGTGCGTTATTGTCGTAATACCTATCACGTATTTCACTTGAAGAAGCAAATCTAGCCCATACAATCTCACCAAAATGTTCGCCTAAATATGTATTAGTCGCACCTCCAAAGACGAGAAATGTTTTTAAATTATTAATTTGACCATTGAGCGAATAAACGGCACCAACAAAATGATTGGCTAACCAACGTCTTCTTATTAAATCAGTAGTGTTAACTGTATCTTGTCCAAAAGTAATATTATCTAAACCATAGTCTGAAAGTTCATCCTCCTTCCGGTACTGCTCATAAAAACCTCTACCATAGGTGTAATGGCCTGCCACGTTTAAATACCACCCACGATTAAACCGATGGTTAACGTGAAATTGGTAATTGTCTTGTTGGTAATTATCAACCTCATTCTCGTAGGTGTAGAAATTATATGTTCTACCTGAATTCAATAAGTTTGCTCTATCTGCTGAGTCCAAATAATTTCTATCTGCATATGAATTCATGGCATTTACATCACCGTTAATTCTACTCTCTGGAGTTCCATACCATGCTTGGTAAGTAATTTCTTTTCCGCTGAAGGCAATTGCTTTCACAACAGTTTTTTCGCCTACATAAGCACCGGCAAGGTAATAAGAACTTAAATCAGAACTTGCCCTGTCAATATAACCGTTTGACTTGATTCGAGACAACCTCATTTCCATGGAAAATTTATTATTCAACATTCCCGTGCCTGCTTTGATGGAATTTTTCATTGTCCGAAAGGATCCAAAGGAATTGTCCACCTCTGCAAAGGGATCATTACTAATATTATTCGTTTTGATATTCACACTAGCTCCAAAGGCACCTGCTCCATTGGTAGAAGATCCGACTCCACGTTGAAGTTGTAAATTTTCAATTGACGATGCTAAGTCAGGCATGTTGACCCAATAAACATCGTGCGATTCAGGATCGTTAACTGGAATTCCATTTATAGTGACATTAATTCTTGATGCATCTACACCTCTCACCTTAATTCCAGTATACCCTACACCGGCACCGGCATCTGAAGTAGTAACCACTGAGGGATTTTCCTCAAGAAGAAACGGAATATCTTGTCCAAAATTTTTCTTTTTAAAAGAAGAAATTGTCGATGAGGACTTTATGGAATTTTGACGTAATGCATTGACGGATATCTCCTCCAAGTTTCGAGTTTTCGAAAATAACGTAACCTCTATACTTTTATTCAAATCGGACTTGGACACATTGTATATCTGTTCATTGTAGCCATTTAGATTGAAATACAACGTCCAATTATCTCCTGGAATTCTTAAGTTTTTTAACACGAAACCACCCGATAAATCTGTATAGGTTTGGTATTGATAATCCATAAAGGATATTTGAACAGCTGGTAAACCTTTACCACTTGCGTCTCTTACTGTTCCATAAAGATTGATTTGAGCAACTATTTTTATAGCAAGTAGGTTGCATACGAGTAATCCAATAATTCTTGTTTTCATGTGCAAATATAAAACAAGAACAAGGGGCCAATTCTTGATGGTTAAACATCTTTAGCTCTTGTCATCTTCCCGCCGCAGGTACTAACCTGATCCGGTTCAATGGGTATGATCTCAGTCTAAATACATAGACACCCCTTAGAGACGTTACAAAATTAACAATATTGTTGGGCCATTACACCTAAAATAAACATAAATTCATCCATTAGAACTAATAAACCATTTTAATATTCAATGATTTATCCTTGTCGACGGTGGTTGCACATTGCTCAAAAGTTGGAACAGAGATAACCGGACGAAAATTATTGGAAAAAGCAAAAGCCTCTGTTGGAATTCCTATCATGTTTTTATCGCATACTTTATTAGAATTTTCGTCATGAAACGTGCATACTGCATACTTCCCTGGTTTTAAGTCATTGAAGACATAGGTAATTTCTTTACCAGTTGGTTTTAACCTAACCATTTTCATGGTTTGACCAACTTTCGGGAATTTTTTTGGATCATTGTAAAGTGCAATTTCTATCAACCCCTTTTGATTTTGTAGTCCAGTAATTTTGACGGTGAGGTCGACTGTTTTTTGGGCAGTTAGTTGAAAAATAGCGGATAGAAAAATATTGAGCAAAATTATTGATTTCATCTTAAAAATCTGTTTTAAATAGTTTATCCATCCAAGGAAAGGTTGAGGAATAATTACCTGTCAGTTTGGCGTGATGATCATCGTGATGTTTCGTTTTACTTATCCAAGGGATTTTACTTAAAATGGGTAATTCTAGATCGCTATGAATGTGTATTTCATGCAGATTTCGCAGCAGGCCAAAAATCCAAAATGCATAAATGTTTACAGGCATAACGAGCATAATTACCCCAAAACCAATAACTGGGCCAAGTGCACCCGTCATCCATTCAAGGGGATGTGCATAAAGGTATTCTAAAGGAAATGGGGTTGTGGCTCTATGATGAATGGAATGAACATTCTTCAAAAGGTACTTATTCTCATGCAATGAACGATGATAGGCATAAAACCAAATGTCGTCGAGTATAAATGCAACCAGCACTTGAAGAGGTATTACCCACCAAGCAGGCCAAGAGGATTCAAAAAAATCGAACATCACATATGCTCCAAAAGACGATAAAAGAATTAATGTGCTTAAATTAAAAAGAAATAAGGGCATCCTACTCCAAAACAAACCCCTTTTATAGGGTTTAGACTGAATGCGATATTTGGCAAAAAGGTTTGTATTCAAAACAACATAAGAATACAAAAAACCAAAGGCATTCGAACCTATAAGTAACAGAGCTGTTCCCCATGCTGCAGTAGAGGCATCCATCAACGCTGAGCAAATAAGTTATACATTGGTGTTTGTTCTAATCCGGCTTCTCTTTCGGCATGAAGGTTTGTAAAACCTTTTGATATCAAAAGTTCTTTCATTTTTTCCAGGCGTCCATTGAGGTCATGAACCTCAACAACTATCGACTTAATTATTGGCCAATGCTGGTCGTTAATTCCAAGTAAAACATCCCACTCTGCACCTTCACAATCAATCTTTAAGAGGTCTATTTTCGAGATGTTTTGTTTAGTAATAATCTCTGATAATGGCTTTAGTTCACATGTCACTTTCTGGCTTCCACTCACTAAATAGGAGGCAATAAAACCGGAAAAAGCTGTGGGAATCCATTTCATCCATTTCATTCCATCAGGAGGATTCTTCATTGTTCCTTTTACTGCATCTTTGAATGCTCCAGGATTGTCATCCCATTGCTCAGGATGTAGCGTCGATAAGGCCGGTGTATTGGGAAAGTAAGTAAAGGTTGCAGTCGCATTATCCGATGAAACCCCGCATTGATGAACATGAAATCTTCCGCTGCCATGTGCCTCAGCATTTTTCCTTAAAACAGAGGCAATAGCAGGAATAGGTTCAAAACAATGCACCTCAACATTTGCGGCTTTTTGGATGGCACGAACACCAAAAATTCCAATATTTGCTCCGACATCAAATACAACGTCGCCATCATTAATGGAAATCCCATTTTGTAAATAACCATCTACGTGATGATCCAGCATCTTTGCTTCAGGTTTTTTGATACAAAATACCTTTGTCCCATCAAAAAGAGTTGTTTTATTCATCGTTTAACAACCTAAATTTAGGAATTTTCCATTCAATCAACTCCGTATGGAGCAAAAAAATAAACAAAGGAACTTATCCACCAAGGAAAGGATACCTGTAATCTGTGGGTGGTACGAAAGTCTCTTTGATTGTCCTTGCAGAGACCCAACGCAATAAATTCAAGGAAGCTCCTGCTTTATCGTTGGTTCCTGAACCCCTTGCTCCGCCAAACGGCTGTTGCCCTACCACGGCACCAGTAGGCTTGTCGTTGATATAAAAATTTCCGGCCGCGTTTTCCAATTTCTTTGTAGCCAAATTGATGGCATAACGGTCTTGAGAAAGGATAGATCCGGTGAGTGCATATTCTGAAGTTTGGTCAACCAACTCTAAAGTTTGTTCAAACTCATCAGCTAGATAAACATATATTGTAAGAACTGGCCCAAAGATTTCTTCACACATCGTGCGGAATTTTGGGTTCGTTGTTACCACAGTTGTTGGCTCGATGAAATATCCTTTGGATTTGTCATAATTTCCCCCTGTGATTATTTCTGCATCAGGTTGAGATTTCACATAATCAATATAACCTGATATTTTATCAAATGCTTTTTCATCAATGACAGCATTGATGAAATTTGAAGTGTCATCCGGAGTTCCCATTTTGAAAGATGATACTTGCTCCACAAAAATGCGTTTAACCTCTGGCCAAATATTGTCTGGAACATAAGCCCTTGAAGCCGCAGAACATTTTTGTCCCTGAAATTCAAAAGCCCCTCTAGATAATGCCGTAGCAACCTCGGCAGGGACAGCAGACTTGTGTGCAATGACAAAGTCCTTACCCCCGGTTTCGCCAACGATACGCGGATATCCTCGGTAATTCTCCAAATTATCTCCTATTTGTCTCCAAAGATTTCTAAATACCCCAGTTGATCCTGTAAAATGTAATCCCGCAAAATCCTTGTGTTTGAAAATGACTTCCCCAGCTATCTGTCCACTTACCGTGACCATATTCACAACACCGTGAGGAACTCCTGCCGCCTGAAATAACTCCATAATGACTTGTGCAGAGTATATTTGAGATTCTGCTGGTTTCCATACGATCACATTACCCATCATTGCTGGAGCCGCACAAAGATTGGCAGCAATTGAGGTAAAATTAAAAGGGGTTAAGGCAAAAACAAATCCTTCCAATGGACGGTATTCCAATCTATTCCACATTCCTTGAAGCGATTCTGGTTGTTCCTTATATATTTGCGTCATGTACTGCACATTGAATCGAAAGAAATCGATCAACTCACAAGCGGCATCAATCTCTGTTTGAAAAACATTTTTTGATTGAGCCAACATTGTAGCAGCATTCATTTTGTCACGAAATGGGCCTGCCAATAAATCTGCAGCTTTCAAGAATATTGCCGCTCGATCCTCCCATGGAGTTGCTGCCCATAATTTTCTTGCTTCAAGGGCTCGTTCTATGGCTTTTTCCACATGCATTTGGTCGCCTACATTATAATAGCCTAATACTTTTTGATGATCGTGGGGGCTAGTTAATTTCTTTTTAGATGATGTCCTTACTTCCTCTGAACCAATATACATGGGAACATCAATCGGTTCTTGACCATACATATCTTGGTATTTGGCTAAAAGTGAGTTACGCTCAGCGGAACCTGGAGCGTAAGATTTTACCGGTTCATTTTTAGCTACCGGAACGTTAAAAAATGCGTTGGACATATGCGAATTATTTCTTGCAAAAGTAAGGATTGTTCGCTATCCTTGCAAAGAACACACAGAGTACATTGAACAAACTTATATTTCAACTTTTTCTAGCCAGTAGTTTTTTGTTCTACGGATGGTCGTTGCAAGCAACACGTCAATATTTCTCAAACACTTCCGAACACCCATTGGCAAAATGGGAACGCTACATACAAAATGACCTTGATTCATGCAAATTACTTGCTCTTAGTATGCGCACTAATTATCAACACAGTGTATACGATGCCTCAGTTTATCACCTAATTTCAGGATCTTATCTAACGCGTATTGGATCTTTTGAAGCAGGTATAGAACACCTAAGAATAGCTAAAAGTTATTTTTTTCAATGGCAAGATTTTGAGTTATTATCAAAAATTTTAAACGAAATAGGTATTGCTTTTCAACTATCTGGGAATAGGTATGAAGCCAAATCATATTATCTCAACGCTATGGAGACAGGAGCTAAAACTGGTAATGAATTATTCGGTGTACTTCCTGAAATTAATTTAGCAAAATTATATACAGAGCAGGAAAACTATGACCTAGGGCTTCAACACTTGCATCACTATATTGGTGTTTTGAAAAAGTATCAAAAATTTGAAGCACTCGGAAATGCATACGCCGCTCTTGTTGATTTATACTTAACAAAGGAGGATATCCCACTAGCAATTAAATATGCTAGAGAGCAACAATATTATGCTGGAAAATCAAAAAACCCAACTAGCTATATACAAGCATTGACAAATCAAGCAATTATTGCATTTTATGAGGAAGATAATGAAAAGTCTGAACAACTATTTTTAAAAATCCTTAGCTTGCAGAAAAACAATGGGCATCCACTGAAGTTATCTGAGGCATATTTCAATTTAGCCGGATTTTATGTTGAAACTGATAGGAAAATATCTACAAAATTCCTTGACTCGGCATATCAGATTGCAAAAACAAATAGACTATTTTCCATGCAAGAAGACGTCTTGTTATTCATGCAAACCGAACTTGAAGATTCGAGTGCTACTTATAAAATTAACGAATTAAAACGCATAATTGACGCAGAAAGAACTAAATTAACAGCTAACTTGCAGGTAGATAAATTAGTCGATAATCAAAAAGCAAATACTGATTTAAGAATAGTTATTTACTTACTCAGCGGAGCGAATATATTCCTGATTACTTTTCGTATTTTTAACCATTTAGCGAATAAGCGTAAGAAATCCGTGTCCTGAAAATTCTTCACCGTTTATAGCTTTGGCTTTAAACTTATAAAAATATGTACCATCCGAAGCATCAGAACCATCGGGTGTTTTACCATCCCATCCACCATTCAAGTCCTCAATTTTTGCCATAAGGTTACCCCAGCGATTTACAATTATTAAATCTATGGTTTGCATATTTTTTGTGTCAATCATCCAAGTTTCATTGGTATTATCACCGTTCGGTGTAAACACGTTCGGAACAAAAATCCAGGGATTTGCAGTTGCTGTAATTAATACAGCCATTGAATCAGCACAAATACCATTTGATGCGACCAACCAGACTGTGTATTCCCCCAAAGTTGAATAAACTGATTGTTGATTATTCAAATTTTGTACAATTGTGCCTTGACCATTTCCAAAATCCCAAACATAATTTGAGGCATTCAAACTATTGTTCGTAAAGTCTACAGTCAATGGAATATCGCCTATTGTAGGATTGGCCGTAAATTGTGCCACTGGTATTGGGAGACCCGTGACTAAAACTGAAGCAGTTCCCGAACAACCGTTAATATCTGTCCCCGTAACTGTATATGTAGCCGTTCCATTAACTGTAAAGGCTTGTCCATCATTCACACCATTATTCCATGAATAGGAACCTCCAATACCTGCTCCGCTACCCTCAAGTATAACTAGATCGCCAATACAAGTAGTCTGTGGATTTCCAGCGTTAATTATGGGGTTATTATTTACCGTGACGGTTACTGAATCAGTTGTAACACATCCGGATGCACTTGTTCCTGTCACATAATAGGTTGCCGTTTGAGTAGGTGCAAATTCAACTCCATTTGTAACCCCTCCCGACCAAACATTATTCGGTGTTCCTGTGGCTGTTAACGTTACTTGAGCACCCTGACAGACTGAGATGTTAACGCCAGCCTCAACAGGAATGTTGGGATTAACAGTGACAATTGCATTGAATGGTTGACTGGAACAACCATTCAGGGTATAAGTCAACGTGTAGGTGGTTGTTTGTGTTGGTGTAACTGTGATTTGATTACCATTGTAATTGCCTGGCTGCCAATTATAAGTTCCTCCATTTTGTGAAACAATACTTGTAAGAATAGTCGATTGCCCTTCACAAATTTCTGGCGATTCATTTATTTGAACTGTGGGATTTGGATTTATTACAACTTGAAGAGAACCTGTCACTGCACATTGCCCACCAGTAGGTGTAAATGTGTAATTGGTTGTTGCCTGATTATTAAGTGATGGGGACCAAGTTCCGGTAAATCCTTCTAGAGAAGTAGTTGGTAGCCCAAACGTGTTCCCAACACAAAAGGGTCCAACAGAATTAAAGGTTGGAGTTGCTGGAGGACCAACAACTACAGTCATTGTTTGGGAAGAAGCGCATTGACCTGATGTGGGCGTAAATGTATACGTTGTAGTGGTCGTATTGTCTAACGCAGGTGACCATGTACCATTTACTCCATTGTTGGACTGAGTAGCCAACACAAAATTGTCACCAATGCAAATAGGAGACTGCTGAGTAAACGTAGGAGTAAGCAAAGGATTAACCGTAATTATCATCGATTGATTAATCGCACATTGTCCTGCATTTGGTACGAATACATAGGTAGTTGTCCCAATTGCAGCGGTGTTAATTCCAGGAGGACCCCAAACGCCAGTTATTCCCTCTAGAGAGGTATTGGATAATGCCGAAACAGTACTTCCTTGACAATAAGGACCGAGTTGAGTAAATGTGGGTGTTATCAATGAGTTGACAGTTACAGTCATGGTTGTAGTTGTGGCACATTGACCTGCTGTAGGTGTAAAGGTATACGTCGTAGTCACTGTATTATTTATGGCTGGCGACCAAGTTCCGGTGATACTGTTGTTTGAAGATGTTGGTAGTGTAAAGCTAGCTCCAGAACAAATCGGTGCTACTTGAGTAAAGCTTGGGGTTATCGGTGGGTTGACAGTTACAGTCATGGTTGTAGTTGTGGCACATTGACCTGCTGTAGGTGTAAAGGTATACGTCGTAGTCACTGTATTATTTATGGCTGGCGACCAAGTTCCGGTGATACTGTTGTTTGAAGATGTTGGTAGTGTAAAGCCAGCTCCTGAACAAATCGGTGCTACTTGAGTAAAGCTTGGGGTTATCGGTGGGTTGACAGTTACAGTCATGGTTGTAGTTGTGGCGCATTGACCTGCTGCAGGTGTAAAGGTATAAGTCGTAGTCGATGTATTATTTATGGCCGGCGACCAAGTTCCGGTGATACTGTTGTTTGAAGATGTTGGTAGTGTAAAGCCAGCTCCTGAACAAATCGGTGCTACTTGAGTAAAGGTTGGGGTTATCGGTGGGTTGACAGTTACAGTCATGGTTGTAGTTGTGGCGCATTGACCTGCTGTAGGTGTAAAGGTATACGTCGTAGACGCTGTATTATTTATGGCCGGCGACCAAGTTCCGGTGATACTGTTGTTTGAAGATGTTGGTAGTGTAAAGCTAGCTCCAGAACAAATCGGTGCTACTTGAGTAAAGGTTGGGGTTATCGGTGGGTTGACAGTTACAGTCATGGTTGTAGTTGTGGCGCATTGACCTGCTGCAGGTGTAAAAGTATAAGTCGTAGACGCTGTATTATTTGTGGCCGGCGACCAAGTTCCAGTGATACTGTTGTTTGAAGATGTTGGTAGTGTAAAGCTAGCTCCTGAACAAATCGGTGCTACTTGGGTAAAGGTAGGCGTTGTTGTTGCACCACTCGATCCCACTATAACAGTTTGCGTAATCGGAGGTGTACATGCTCCAGCGTCGTCAACCGTAACAGTATATGTGCCAGGTACTAACCCTGTAGCGGTAGCGGTTGACTGAGGAGGTGTTGTATTCCAGGAATAAGTATAAGGTGGATAGCCTGCGCTCACATTTGCAGTTGCCGTCCCGTCATTTCCAGCGCATGAAGCTGCTGTGACTGTGGTAGTTGCTGTTACCGAATTTATACAATCTAAAAAATCTATAAATACGCCTGAGTCGAAAATTGGATCTCCCGCGTCGGCAATTGCTAATTTAAAATGATAGGTTTGACAGGGTGTTACAGCAACATCTCTTGTTAGTACAGTTGTAAATGCATCTAGTACACTTGACGTTCCAGTAGAATTGTTAACATAGTAAGCTGAATTTGTATTAGCGTTTACATTATCAATACTCACAATTGTGGTATTGTTTGGTAATGTCGCCACATTGGTATTGTTATAATTCCCTCCTGATGGGTTTTGTCCCGTTACAAAAAAACCGAAAGCATCATTGTAACCAGCGCTGACCCATTCAGGATATTCTTCTGAACCAAATACAAAACGAATTCGCAACGTAGTGCATGAAGGTACAACATCAAACTCCAAAATACAGCAATCGTAATCAGCTAGAGGTTCCAAGCTACCTAATTGTGCATCATTACAAGTTGTGCCATTATTTGCACTCCAAAAAGTACCCCCTGAGCCATTTAATGTATTTACATTTCCAGTTGTTAAAACGATACCTGATGGTATGCCTATATTAGTTGTTGCTCCATTAGTAAATGTACCGTAGGCATTCGATGGGCAAGTTATAGTCGCATTACTTACTGTTAATCCTCCACCAACCATTGCATTTACCACCGCACTAGCTGTACCGCCTTGGTTTGCAATTATTAATTGCCCGAATGTCACATAAGTGGAAGAAACTATAATTACTAACAGAATTGAAAAGTACTTCATTTTTAACAAGTTGGTTGAAATAAGAAACGTTAAAGGTAAGTATTAAGTTGCATCAAATCAATTGCTAACTTTGTCGACATGTTCTTAGAACGAATTCAACTGCATTCTTTTAAAAATTACAGTTTTGCCGAAATTAACCTTTGTGAAGGTATTAACGCCTTTATAGGTAAGAATGGCAGCGGTAAGACAAATATCTTAGATGCCATCCATTATCTCAGCATGTGCAAATCTTACCTTAATACCATTGACAGACAAAATGTAAAATTTGAAGAAATATTCTTCAGTATTTTCGGTGATTGGCTGCATGATAAGGAAAAATTCAGTCAACAATGCTCATTTAAAATTGGAGGAAAAAAAACAGTAAAACTGAATAAAAAAGAATACGAAAAACTTTCTGATCATGTTGGGAAGTTTCCGGTGGTATTTATTTCACCTTACGACATAGACTTAATTTCGGAAGGGAGCGAAACTAGACGAAAATGGATAGATGGGATTTTAGTGCAATTAGATAAGCAATACCTCGACGATTTAATTAAGTATCATAAGGTTCTTGAACAACGGAATGCTTTGTTAAAAAACATGTATGAACATCGACTTTTCGATCGCGACTCTATTGAAATATGGAATATTTCTTTAATAGAGTCTGGAAACAGGTTGCATACTAAGCGTAAAGATTTCCTCAAAGAATTTATTCCTGTTTTTAATGCCTTTTACAGTCAGCTCGTTGATGAAAATGAACAGACGGAAATTCATTACAAATCACAATTAACAGATCAAGATTTTTCAGTAGCCTTGCTTGCTTCCGAAAAAAAAGACGCATACACTCAGTATACAAATGTCGGTATTCATAAAGATGATCTAATCTTTACCATTTCCAATTATCCCGTCAAAAAATTCGGATCTCAAGGTCAACAAAAGTCATTTCTTATTGCCCTGAGACTCGCTCAATTTGATTGGATCAAAAAACAAAAAGGGTTTGCACCAATCTTGTTATTGGATGATATTTTTGACAAACTCGATCAAGTGCGTGTGGAAAAATTGATCGCACTGGTAACTACCAAATATTTTGGTCAAGTTTTTTTAACCGATACGGATGAAGATCGCATGCGTTCTTTGTTATCTAAGATTCCTTCTGTAAAGAAACTTTTCATGGTCGACAAGTCAGAAGTTGTCAATTTACTTTAATTTTATCGAATGGCAGAGGATCACAAAAGATATGGAGAGGGACAACCGTTGAAAGAGGTTATTGACCGATTGATGAAAGCCTATGGAATGGAGTCGCGAATGAAAGAATTGGATATTGTGAAATCTTGGCCTGATTTGATGGGGCCTGCAGTTGCACAGCGAACGAAGGAAATAAGTATTCGTAACAATAAGCTAATTCTTAAAATTGACTCTTCCGTTATGCGTGAGGAGCTACTACATGGAAAACAAATAATTATTGACCGAATTAATGAATTCGCAGGACAAAAAGTAATATCAGATGTTTGGTTTTCCTAACGTTCTTTGGTGAATTGGAATAACCAATTGTAAAGCTCATCAGTTCTAAAAGCTTTTTCCAACGCGCCGTGACTTGCTCCATTGAGAACAGTATATTTTAGGTTCTCTCCACCATTACAATTTTTAATGGCTCGAACTATTTTTTCTGATTCTGAAATCGGCACAGCATAATCTTTCGTTCCATGTTGAATCCAAAGGGGCACCTGTGCTAAATCACAACCGTCCTTAGTATTACCACCTCCACACAAAGCAACAGCAGCAGTAACAATCTCAGGATAAGCTCCTGCAAATCCAAGCGTTCCGTATCCTCCAAGACTCATGCCAGTAATGTAAACGCGATTAGAGTCTGTATTAAAGGTCTTTTGCACAAATTGAAGTACGGAAAGTACCTTTTCAGGTTCCCAAGACTTCCCTGCTTGAACTTGAGGTGCCACAACAATCGCGGGGATTTTTCTGCCTTTTTCTATCTCGTGAATAACCCCATAACGTTTTACCATGTCCAAATTACTGCCAGATAAACTTCTTCCGTGCAAAAAGATTAAAATAGGAGGCTTGCTCTTTAAAATAGAATCTGCAGGCAAATGCAATAAAAATGGATAATCAGCTTGGCTATAGATGGCTTTAAGTTGCCCATGTAACTTAAAAGTGAGTAAAAGTATTGAAAATAAGAAAAATTTCACGCCACAAAATTACCTGTTAATCAGGGCATAGAGAAAATAAAATATTAACAAGGACTTTTTTTTACCAACAATTAACGTATTGTTGGTAGTTTCACTTTGTTGGAGTCGGAAATAGGTGCGAATGCATACCCAATTCCTAGCCCCGCTCCGATTCCCCACGCCGTGGAGGCTACCTTTCGAGCTTCCAAAAAAGTATTAACTGTCAAGCCATTAAAATTCCAGTAAGTCAACTTTCCGCCCAATGATGCTGCGTATTTCCATTCTCTGTAATTCCATTTTTTGGACCATATATAATCAACCCCAACTACATTGGCATATGGCGCAAAATCCCAATGATAATTTATTGGAAAATGATAGGATATCCCATCAGGTAAAATTGCGATGAGTATTCCGCCAATTGTAGTCCAACGAGACAATGATAAACCATTTGTAAATCCAAAAGGATTATAAGCCGCATCAAAAACAATTCCTGAGATAATCAAAAGAGGTCCGACAAGTGATCCCATCGAGCCGTGAAGGTGATGAAAATCACCTCTCTTTTGGTATTCGAGGTTATAAGTAAGTGCAAGACCACCTCTAAACAAGTATTCAGCCGATGCCCCAATGTTATAAAAATTTGTAGAATCCATCAATCCTCCACTTGCCTTGCCGAAAACATGCCACCTGTTAGCTGTCAATTGAGCTCTTGAAGTAGTTGCTACAGTCAAGAGTAAGCATATAATTGTCGTTTTCATTTTTTTTTGTTTTCAACTTTGTACGAGATCCCAATACCAAGAACCGACTTAAATTGAGTTCTTGGGCCCACATTACCATTCACGTCTCTAATGTTTATATCGTCGTCATAAATCAAATTCCATTGGGCACTTGAGGTGAATAAGGAATTCACCCTAAAAATAAATATAAGTTCCGCATTAACATCGATATTTTGTGGATTATTGGTGTAATTACTGAACAATTCCAATTTTGACTTCATTTCTACATTCTTCATCAACAAGCGATTAAATTTCATTTTAAAAAATGCACCATATTCTAAGCGATTTTTTTGTCCAGGAAGAACTCCAAAAGCACCAATTGTCGAAAGGCTATCGTCTAAAACAAACGTCGCTTTTGATGCCATTGGAGAGGCAAAAATGGAAAAATTATCGTCCTTGATATAATCCGTTCCCAAGGCAAAATTAAAATACCCAGGAGCCATAAAACGTGAAACAAAATTCACATCCGTTGGTTTAGAATATCCCTTAACGAATTGTGTTTTAAATCCTTGAACAAAAGAAATGAAGTACTTTTTAGCAAATTTTACCCCGTAGGAAGTTGACAAATCAATGCGGTCATCGGTTTTTTGTATCGGGTTGTTTTGCTCCGGATCAAAATATAGAATTCCACCCAACGCTAAATTTAAATCGGTACTCCAATTGAGTTGATCTTTTGCAAAATAAGCATTGGCAGAAACAGAACCAATTAAGGAGATGTTATTTTTCCCCCCCGCATTCCAATTAACAAAGGAGGATTGTGTTCCGTTTAAAGAGTACAGTGACTTTAATTTCCAATACGTTACACTATCCGGTTTGGATTGTGAATGGAAATTATGACAAAAACCAACTAAAAAGAATAGAACAACTGTAACTTTGTGTGTCATGAATTCAACAAATTTAACGCACTCTGTTCGTATAGTCTTTTTTTTAACGATATTTTTCTGTATTGAGGTATTTGCACAAACTCCTGATTATCGCCTACTTTCTAATTGGGCAGTTCACCCACAATTGGTAAATAAGAATTTAACCACGTTCATCAATGACTCCACATATATTGAGCATGTTGATGTTTTTTACATTTATCCAACGCTTTTTTTAGACAAAAAAGACCCCCGTTGGAATATTTCTCTTGACGATTCTGCGCAGCAATCAAAGGTGCTCAATAGTGCGGTGAAGTACCAAGCCTCTGCTTTTGCGGAGGGAGGCCGAATGTTTGTTCCTTACTACAGACAAGCTAACATAAGAGCTTATCGAGCGATGGAAAATGGCGGTCGAGACGCATTACTTTTTGCCTATGCTGACATCCGAGCAGCATTTCTTCATTACCTTACCTATTTCAATAATGGTCGACCAATTATTTTAGCTGGTCACAGCCAAGGATCCACGCACATAACATTATTGCTCAAAGAATTTTTCGATGGGAAACCCCTTCAACAACAACTTGTTTCTGCATACATTCCAGGAATAGGATTATCAAAAGACGAGTTTAGTGCTATTCCATTGATGACTGAGCCACAGCAAATAGGT
>JBIJBD010000158.1:0-5153 GCA_044345395.1 Crocinitomicaceae bacterium
ATTACAGATTGGTTATAAAAACTAACATTACCACCAGTTACAGGTGTTTCAAACATCAAGCAAGCAGCAGACATTCCTTTTATCGCGCCTACAAATTGCCAATAAGATTCAGGGTTGTATGGATTGCCAAAATTCAAGCAATTTGTAATAGCACTTGGTTCCCCTCCTGCACACACAATATTTCTTGCGGCTTCAGATACCGCAATCATAGTACCTATTTCGGGATCGGCATTGACATACCTAGAATTACAGTCTACAGTCATTGCCAACGCTTTATTTGTTCCCTTGATATTGACCACTCCAGCATCTGAAGGTCTATTTGTAGTCATATTCTTTGTTCCTACCATCGAATCATATTGTTCATAGACCCAACGTTTTGACGCGATATTAGGCAAAGCAAGTAACGCATATCCAACTTTTGCGAGGTCGTTTGGACAAGAAATATCAGAAAGTTTAAATTTTTTATATTCTTGATAGTAGGCTGGTTCTTTGTATTCCCTTTTGTATTGAGGAGCACCGCCACCTAAAACCAAGGATTCAGCTGGAACATCCCCAACTAATTCATTGTGCATATAATACTTAATTCGTCCTGAATCCGTCACAACGCCTATCTCCTCTGCATGTAAATCCCATTTATCAAAAATAGATTTCACCACCTGCTCTTTTCCTTTTTGGACTACCACCAACATTCTTTCTTGAGATTCTGAAAGTAATATTTCATAAGGAAGCATATTTTCTTGACGTGTTGGCACTTTGTCTAAATGAATTTCCATTCCAACATTACCAGCAGCGCTCATTTCACATGTTGAACACGTAATGCCTGCCGCACCCATGTCTTGCATCCCGACAATTGCATCCGTTTCTGCTAATTCCATGGTGGCTTCTAACAACAATTTTTCCATGAAAGGATCGCCCACTTGAACTGAAGGTAAATCTTGGGCAGAATCTTCAGTAATATCTTTTGAAGCAAAAGCGGCTCCCGCAATTCCGTCTTTCCCTGTTGCTGAACCAACAATAAACACAGGATTACCTGGACCTTTCGCTGTTGCAGAAATGATTCTTTTTGTGTCAATGATACCTGCCGAAAATGCATTTACCAAAGGATTTTGATTATACGAGTCATCAAAAAAAACTTCTCCACCAACAATTGGAATTCCAAAGGCATTTCCATAATCTCCAATACCTTTTGTTACTCCTTTAATCAGCCATTTTGTTCTGTCCAACTGAATGTTTCCGAAACGCAATGAATTTAGTTGGGCAATGGGACGAGCGCCCATGGTAAAAATATCTCTATTTATTCCACCAACACCAGTTGCTGCCCCTTGATAAGGTTCTAAAGCGCTAGGGTGGTTGTGAGATTCTATTTTAAATACACATCCTAATCCGTCTCCAATATCTACCAAGCCTGCATTTTCTTCACCCGCCTTTACCAACATATGAGGACCGTCTTTCGGTAATGTTTTTAACCAAAGAATTGAATTTTTGTAGGAGCAATGTTCTGACCACATAACCGAGTAAACAGCTGTTTCGGTAAAATTTGGTACACGCCCGAGAATTTCTTTAATCATTTCAAACTCCTCTTTTCGAAGACCTAACTCTATTGCCTGTTCTAACGAAGCTGCTTTTTGTAACGTACTTTCCATATTGTTTTTACTCCAACAAAATTAATTAAATAATAGTGGTGTACACGGAAATTACGCTAAGAAATAAGAAGACTTTTTAACAAAAGTATCCTGTCAACTAAATGAATATTTTACGTAATTTTGCCTACTAAATTAATACATTATGAGTTACGATATCGTTGTTGTAGGAAGTGGTCCTGGAGGTTACGTTACTGCTATTAGAGCTTCACAATTGGGTTTAAAAACTGCAATTATAGAGCGTGAATCATTGGGTGGAATTTGCTTGAATTGGGGTTGTATACCCACAAAAGCGCTATTAAAATCCGCAAATGTATATGAGTACTTAACACATGCTGCTGATTATGGTATTCACGTAAAGGACGCCACAGCTGATTTTGGCGCTATGATAAAAAGAAGCAGAGACGTAGCTAATGGCATGAGTAATGGCATCCAGTTTTTGATGAAAAAGAATAAAATTGATGTTATTAAAGGAACAGGAATCATCAAAGCAGGTAAAACTGTGGAAGTAACAGCTGAGGACGGAACAAAAACTTCAATCACAGCCGCGAAAGGGATCATTATTGCAACGGGCGCTCGCTCTAGAGAATTACCAAATCTTCCTCAAGACGGAGAGAAAATAATCGGTTACAGGCAAGCAATGACTTTACTAAAACAACCTAAAAAATTAGTTGTTGTTGGTTCCGGTGCGATTGGTGTTGAATTTGCATATTTTTATAACGCAATTGGCACAGAAGTTACTATTGTTGAATACTTGCCAAATATTGTACCTGTTGAAGACGAAGATGTTTCGAAACAATTAGAAAAATCTTTTAAGAAGTCAGGTATTAATGTTTTAACCAATGCCTCTGTAGAATCTGTTGATACCTCAGGAAAAGGATGTGTTGTAACTGTAAAAACAGAAAAAGGAGAAGAAAAAATAGCTTGTGATGTCGTTTTGTCTGCGGTTGGAATTCAAGCAAATATTGAAAATCTTGGACTAGAGGAATTAGGTGTTATCATAGATAAAGGCAAGATTTTGGTCAATGAATACTATCAAACAAATCTTCCTGGTTATTACGCTATTGGCGATGTTGTTCCTGGTCCAGCGTTAGCACATGTGGCTTCTGCGGAAGGAATAATTTGTGTTGAGAAAATTGCTGGACACCATCCAGAACCTCTTAACTACCAAAACATTCCGGGATGCACTTACTGTTCTCCTGAAGTAGCATCCGTTGGGATGACAGAAAAAGCTGCTAAGGAAGCTGGTATTGAAATTAAAGTAGGGAAGTTTCCTTTTTCTGCCTCTGGTAAAGCAAGTGCTGCGGGAGCAAAGGATGGATTTGTTAAATTGATTTTCGATGCAAAATACGGAGAACTCTTAGGCGGTCATTTAATTGGCGCGAATGTAACGGAGATGATCGCTGAAATTGTTGCGTTGCGAAAATTAGAAACTACAGGCGAAGAACTCATTAAAACAGTTCACCCGCACCCTACCATGTCAGAAGCAATCATGGAAGCTGCTGCTGCTGCGTATGGTGAAGTGATTCACCTGTAAAAATTTAAGCTAACAATTTTACAGGGCTATTTTTTACAGTAGCCCTTTTTTCTTTATTCAGAGGCAGTATCCATGACCCAATAGGCACCATAAACACTGTTTTCGTTGTAATGATAACCTATTCCAATGTGCGTCGAAGAAGAGTTGAGCATATTTGCGTAATGCCCAGGGCTATGAAACCATTGTAAGTAAGCTTCTTCTACAGAAATATTTCCCGCAGCACAATTTTCTGAATTTGCATAACCTGATCCCTTATAGAATTTTGCAATTCGCTCGAAAGTACCAAGATCATCCTTCAATTGATGATTTCTATAATTATAGGTATGGTGTTCGAAATACCCCTCAATAGCCATATCAGCTGCATGATAGCGCGCTGCCAACGTTAACTTCGCATCATATTTCAGTGCCTTGAGGCCTTTTTTCTTGCGTAGTGCGTTGATTTTGTCGATCATCTGTAATTCTGCCTTTGCATTACATGGCATAATAAACTCATTTCCAGACGGATTGATACTGAAGTCAATGTGCCCATTTTTTACTTCTCTCGGAAAACTTTCTTGATTTACCTGATTGAAAGAAACCAATGCTATGGCTCCTAAACAAAATAACATTACCTTTGCGCTCATTAGTTGTGATTTTTAACAACAAACGATGGCTTAATAATAAGTTACAGCATGAAAAAATTATCTATTGTTATTCCCGCATATAACGAAGGTGCTACTATACATTTAATTTTAAATCGTGTTAAGGCTGTTGAACTTATTCACTCTATTGAAAAAGAAGTGATTATTGTAAATGATTGTTCAAAAGACAACACAGAAGAATCCATTCAAAAGTATATTTCTGAAAACCCTGAATTACCCATTTCATATTACAAGCACGAAGTGAATCAAGGAAAAGGAGCCGCCCTTCATACTGGGATTAAAAAAGCTACTGGTGACTATATCATCATTCAAGATGCTGATTTAGAATACGATCCTGAGGAATATAATGAACTTCTCATTCCAGTGTTTAAAGACAATGCAGATGTGGTGTATGGCTCTCGTTTTATGGGAGATAAGCCCCATCGAATCCTATTTTTCTGGCATACCTTAGGAAATAAGTTTTTAACTTTTTGCAGCAATGCTGTAACGAATTTGAACTTAACGGACATGGAAACATGTTACAAACTATTTCGACGCGATATCATTCAAGGAATTCAACTTCGTGAAAAACGCTTTGGTTTTGAGCCCGAAATAACCGCTAAAATAGCAAGAATCAAACCGATAAAAATTTATGAGGTTGGGATTTCGTACTACGGAAGAACCTATGAAGAAGGCAAGAAAATTGGGTGGAAGGATGGTTTTCGCGCGCTCTATTGTATTACAAAATATGGATTATTTCGAATGAAATAGATTCAAACCTTTTTCACAAACTGAGATTTAAATCCAAGCGCACCAAAACCATCAACTTTGCAATCGATGTTGTGGTCGCTATCAATAAGTCTGATATTTTTCACCTTTGTTCCTGATTTTAACGATTTTGAAAACCCTTTTATGGGTAAATCTTTCATTACTATCACAGAATCACCATTAGATAATTCAATTCCATTAATATCTAACACAATTAATCCTTGATCTGAAGTATCCCATCGATGCGTACATTCTGGACATTCGTCTGCGTTATTTTCATTATGATATCCATAAGGATTTTCACATTTTGGACATGTTTTAAATACTTCTGTCATACATAAAAATATAAGGTGCGTGAAGTTAACCAAAAAATAAACAGTTATTTCTAAAAAACGGACGATTCATGTGAATGTCTAGGGTTTAAGCGTCGTCGTCACGATAGCTATCGGGATACACTCCCACCCTATTTGGTAATTGATTCTCTTGAAAAGAAAAAAACCCCGACTGTTTGCACAATCGAGGTTTAAAAAGCGGCGTCGACTTACTCTCCCACCCTCAAAAGGGCAGTACCATCAGCGCAAGCAGGCT
>JBIJBD010000034.1:0-17406 GCA_044345395.1 Crocinitomicaceae bacterium
CTGTTGAAGCCTTGTTAAAAAATCAGTTAATTAAAAATGTTGCTGATTTATACTCGCTGAATAAAGAGAGATTATTAGCGTTAGATCGTATGGCCGATAAATCTGTAGATAATATACTATCAGCCATTGAATTATCAAAGATAGTTCCTTTTGAACGTGTGCTCTTTGCTTTGGGCATTCGGCATGTTGGAGAAACTGTGGCAAGAAAATTATGTAAACACTTTAAATCTATTGAAAAGTTAATTTCCGCAAGCGTCGAAGAACTACTTGAAGTTGATGAAGTTGGAGAGAAAATAGCATGGTCTATTCGTAATTATTTTGAAAAATCAGTACATCTTGAATTAATTGATCGATTAAAAAAGGAAAATCTTCTATTCTCTTCTGTTGAAAAGCAGAATTTTTCAGATATCTTAGCAGGAAAAGTGGTAGTGGTTTCAGGAACATTTAATTCATTTTCGCGAGAAGAACTGAAAGAGTTAATAGAATTGAACGGTGGAAAAAACGGAAGTTCTGTTTCAAAAAAGACAGACTTTTTATTGGCTGGAGATAATATGGGGCCTGCCAAGTTGAAGCAAGCTACGGATTTAAATATTCAATTGCTTACTGAGGATGAATTTGTTAAATTGATTAGTCAAAAATGAAAAATATCTGGACCTCCATAAAATCATTATTGGTCGTCTTTACTTACGAAGATGATGAGCAATTGAAAATTTTTAGAAGATCGTTGGATAAAATGCTTAATAATAGCAATGTAGATCGACTCATTATTGTGGTAAATATTTCAAAAGAAGTAGATAAAAATGCCTTACCACCTCATTTTCTCATTTATTATAATTCACCTAACGATTACAATTTCTGGGGAAAACTTAAAGATGTACAGTTGGAGGCTGAGCTCACCCGAGACTACGACGTTTTACTTTGGTTTGGAGATACTGATCACAAAATTTATCCACACATCCAACAAACTTCGATACAGCGAAAAATAATAATCAATCAAGATAACACAAACTTTGATTTAAGTTTAAATGCAGGGTCTAATGCACCGGATCAGATGCTTAATTTTGTGATTGAAACACTAAAAAAAATAACTGTCAATGAATAATCCATTTATCGGCTCTGGTGTGGCTTTAGTAACACCATTTAATGATGATTTTACAATTGATTTCAAGGCCCTTAAAGCACTTGTTCGTTTGCAAATTTCTGGGGGGACAGATTTTTTAGTAGTGCAAGGAACTACAGGGGAGTCTCCTGTACTGAGTACCGATGAAAAATTGGCTGTTTTGAATTGTGTACTTGAGGAGAATAATGGGAAATTAAAAGTGGTTTATGGCGTTGGAGGTAATAACACCCTTGCCGTTGGAAATTCACTTCGTCAAGTTCCAAGAGGTGTCGATGGGATTCTTTCAGTGTCACCTTATTATAATAAACCGATTCAGCGAGGAATAATTGAACACTATAAATACCTCTCATCTTGCACGGATTTGCCAATTATTTTGTATAATGTTCCTGGAAGAACAGGGTCGAATGTATTGCCAGAAACTACCTTGTCACTTTCCGAAATACCAAATATTGTAGCTGTTAAAGAAGCTTCAGGGAATATGGAGCAAATAATGGAGATTATTCGTTTGCGTCGTCCTGAATTCGGTGTTTTATCGGGAGATGATGCGATAACAATGCCTTTAATAGCTGCAGGTGCAGACGGAGTAATTTCGGTTGTAGCAAATGCTTTTCCTGAAAGATTTTCAAAGATGGTGCAAAGTGCAATGTCCGGTGATTATGACACTTCAAGAAAAGAGCATTACGAATTATTACCTATTACTAAAATGTTTTTTGAAGAAGGAAACCCCGGTGGTGTAAAAATTGCTTTGAAACAACGTAATATAACTTCAGATGTGTTGAGAATGCCTCTGGTATCTGTATCTGAAGCTTTGAAAAAAAGAATTATTCAAGAAACAAATCGGTTAGTTGGAAACTAAATGGTTCATTATTTAGTAATCCTTTATGGTTTTGGATTTTTCATGTTATTTTCTTGTGTTCAGGATAATGGTAGTGCCTCAACAAGAGACAATTCAACAAATGACGCAAAGCGAGTAAATATAAATGAAAAACAGTTTGAAATTCGACAAACTAAAGATGATTCGCTCAAAACTTTTACTTCATTGGTAGATGTGCGTCAATTGAATCCTACGATAAAAGTAGATTTGAAGTATACTACAGATGATAATTTTATGGGTATGCGCTTATACGAAAAAATAGATCGCGCATATCTTCAAAAAGACGTTGCTCAGCGATTAGCTAAAGTACAAGAAACCTTATCGAAGAAAAAACCAGGATTTTGCTTATTGATTTATGATGCACTTCGACCGGTAAGTGTCCAAAGAAGAATGTGGGAAGCCTTAGATAGTATTCCACCAATTCAACGTGGGAAATTTGTATCCAATCCCGACAAAAGGAGTTTGCATAATATGGGCGCGGCTGTTGATATAACCATCGTTGATAAACTTGGAATTCCTCTAGATATGGGAGCCGGTTTTGACGATATGCGTGAAATTGCCTACCCATCTATGGAACATTACTACCTCAAAACAGGAGAGCTCTCAATTCAACAATATGAAAATCGTTTGCTCTTGAGAAAATTAATGCAATCCCAGGGATTTAGGCAATTAGAAACCGAATGGTGGCATTTCAATGCCTGTTCTAGATCTAAAGCATTGGAAACCTACAATGTTCTTTTGGAAGAATTTTAATAATTTACGAGAATCAATGAAGTGTCAAAAGGAGCAGGTGTTACTTCTTTGTGTCCATACTGACTTGAAGTACCATTAATTATCCAATAATCCACTGAAAAAAGACTATTAGCATTATTGATACATGTTCGAGAAAAGTAAGCCTGTTCTACCAAATCTACTAAACCACCTGGGCAACACTCTTCACAGGTCGAATTTTCACTTGTTTTCATGTACCGAAATGTTTCATTTGGTAAAATAGTACTGTTAACAAATCGCATTTCAACCCAGGATTTGGCTTTTGTACTGTAATTTCTGATATTGTTTGAAGAGGGAGTTAAACTTGAAAAAGGTATTTCATCAGAGATGTCAAAATAATTATCCTTTTTAATGGCTACCAGAAATCTTTCAGATTTATCACGAGGAAATGTAAATTCATACCTACCGTCAATACCCAAAATTGTTGAATCAATAATTATCGCAGAATTAGTTCCAATAGGCACCTTATACAATTTGACTTCTGCACCAACTAATCCTTGTTGAAACGTGTCATCTGTTACAATGCCTGAAAGTGTAAATGAGGCTACTCCTCGCTCGCAAGAGGTAAGATACATGACGAATACAAACCCTGTTAAAAAAGTATGAAACACTTTCATGTCTTATTTTTTCCTTTAAAATTACGTAATTTAATAGAAGGTAAATGTATATTCACAACTTTACGGTCATTTGCGGCAGCCCAAGTAATATAACAGGCGATAGGTGTAAAGAAAATACTCGCCAACCACATACCAATAAATGGACTAACGGTTTGTGTTTCTGCAAGATTCTCGCCGATACTGATTAAAACGAAATAAATCATAAAAATAATTGCTGCAATAACTACAGGGGCTCCAAAACCGCCTTTTTTAACAATTGCTCCTAAAGGTGCACCTACAAAGAAAAGAACCAAAATAGTATAAGTAAGGGCAAATTTCCTGTGAAATTCAATCCAATAGCGGTTTTGTTCAACATCAAATGTTTTTTTAAATGCCAACTGATTTTCTATCATGCGGTTATTTCCACGAAGAAAGTTGATGGTTCTATTGATCGCATTACTCTTCTCAACATCAGTCAAATTCTTGTATTGTTGAATTGGAACTACTTGATTTTTTCCATTAATTCTAACATTTTCAATTGGTATTGTATTTGTCAGGGAAATGTGTGAACTTTTAATTGTATTTGCAATATTTATGGAGAATTTTTGCTCTTGAGATTCTAATGAATCCATAACATTGACAATTTGAAAAACATTCATCATTTCATGCTTATCTGAAAAAACTTTTTCATCAGATCTAGAAAGTGTCAAACCATCGATTTTAATTTTAAAAGTTCCTGAAGCAAATGAAGATACGCGCGAAGGCTTATTTTCTTTTTTATAATTTTTCAAGTCACCATTTGGCAAAAACATAGGGTTTTGTAAATCCAATTCCTCAAAAACTTCTCCATGCTTCAATTCAAAAAAGAGAAAATGATTATTTTCTGATTTATAAATTCTAGCTTCTTTTGCCTTTATCGTACGAACCTGTTCGTTATTACTGTAGTCATGTATTGTTATTCCATAATTTACGCTGTCACTCATTTTATCAATTTTTATGGCATAACCTTCAATATCTTTAGTATAAATCCCGGGGGTTAATAAGGAACTTATTTTTGTATTTTGTATATCGAAAATCATAGAATGCCATTTTAAATTTGACACAGGGATCACATAATTCGCAAAGTAAAACGTAAAGATCGCAATGGCAATAACGACAATCATTAATGGACGCATAATTTTAAATAAAGACATGCCACTTGCCTTCAAGGCTGTAAGTTCATTATTTTCAGAGAAATTCCCAAAAGTCATAAGGGATGATAGCAAAATAGCAAGAGGCAATGCCAGTGGTACTAAACTAGCAGAAACATATAATAATAACTCAAGTATGACTAGAATACTTAAGCCTTTCCCCATTAAATCGTCGATGTAGAGCCAAAAGAATTGTAAAATTAAAATGAACATGGAGATAAGCAGGGTCACAACAAAAGGGCCTGCAAAGGAACGAATACTAAAAAAATAAAGTCGTTTCAAGTAATTATCTTACTACAAAAATAGGGGAGAATGTTGACACTGTCTTTAGGCGCCTAAAATTCTGCGTAATTTTTCCATTTGTTGATCCCACAGCATCTCAGCTCCTTCTAAATCTTCCGAATCTGCAAAATCGGTAATATTGATAATCATATCATTGGTCATAGGGTCAACTCTAGTGGCGATTTCAAAGTAATATGTTTCATCTTCATCTGCTAGCCATTTGAAGCGTATCCGTTGATTCATCTTGTGAAATTGTAGACTAGCCTCTTCAACCGCACCATCCCAACTGAAACTGTATATGTTGTTTTTGACATTAACGTCATCAGCAAACCATTCGCCCAAACCACTCGGAGTAGCAATTAAATTCTCTAAAACCCCAGGCGTAGTTTTAAACAAATATTCCAATTCAAATTTCTCCTTCATAGCCGACAAATTAAATTTACATTTGTATTCTCTAAATATAGCAATTTTTCACAACAATGCTACTTAAAAAGCGATTAATTAAAGAAGGTGATTTTTTTTTCAAATATAGGGGTCAACTTCCTGTAATTCTTATACTTTTTTCGTTAATCACAAATTACTTTTTTACCTTTCAACTTGGTGATACACTAACACGAGCATGTCAAATAATCTGTCTTATTCTAATTTTTTTCGGTCATTTTATTCGTGCTACCACCGTTGGAAAACGATTCAAACATTCTTCTGGGAGAAATAGGTCACATCATTTTGCTGAGAATTTAAATTGCACAGGTTGGTATTCTGTCAGCAGAAATCCTTTGTATTTTGCAAATTTTTGTATTTGGCTTGGTTTAGCTTTTTTTACGTACAATCCATTGATTATTTTACTAACAGTCGTGTTTTTCTCGTTCATTTATCAGCGGATTATCTTATCGGAAGAAGACTATTTAATCAATAAGTTTGGTGAAACCTATGTTCAATGGGCGGAAAAAATCCCGGTATTTTTTCCAAAATTCAACTCAATCAAACGAAATGAAATACCAATTTCATACCGCACAATTATAAAAAATGAATACCCAGGGATTAGTGCTACAATGACATGCCTCTTCCTTATGAAATTGAGTACAGACATTTCTATCAATAAAGTATACCAATTTGACTTATGGCAAGTTTATGTGGCTCTTGGTATTTCATTTTTTGCCCTCTCTATGAAATTTATAAAGCATTACACCACGTTTTTTAAACTAGAAGATTAGATTGCTTTGAATTCACTTCGTTGTTCTAGCGATCTGGAGAGGGTTAACTCATCTGCGTATTGCAATTCGGTGCCCACAGATACTCCTCTTGACAAGGTTGATATATATATGGAAAGGTGCTGTAATTTTTTGAATAAATAAAAATTTGTCGTATCACCCTCCATTGTTGGACTTAAAGCAAAAATTATTTCCTTTGGTTTGGATTCTTCAGCTTTATTTACTAATGAATTAATATTCAATTGATTAGGCCCTATACCGTCCATCGGAGAAATAAGTCCGCCTAATATATGATAGATTCCTTTATATGCCCCGGTAGACTCTATTGCCATTACATCACGAATATCCTCCACGACACAAATAATGGATTTATCTCGGTTGCTATTTGCGCAGATTCCGCAAATAGGGTGATCAGAGATGTTATGACAAATTTCACAAAATTTAATGTGTGTATGCAAACCTTTTAAAGAATCTGTGAAATCATTCATTTCCGAATCAGATTTTTTTAATAAAAACAATGCTAATCGCAAGGCAGTTCTCCGACCAACACCGGGAAGAGAACTTAATTGATTAACTGCGTTTTCTAAATACTTGGATGGAATTTGCACCTTCAAAAATAATGAATTAACAGCGATTAATACGCATGGATTTGGCTAACTTTGTATTTCGATGAAAGAATTGAATATCCGAAATAAAAAAGCAAGATTCGAATACCACCTAACGGATATTTATACGGCAGGAATTCAATTGAGTGGAACAGAAATAAAGTCGATTCGAAATGGAAAGGCAAGTATTTTAGAAGCATATTGTATATTTTCTCTTGGTGAAATTTGGATACGCAACATGCATATAACTGAATATGAGAATGGTTCTTTCTACAATCATAAACCAAGGGCAGATCGAAAATTATTATTGAATAAAAAGGAAATTAATCAACTAGAGAAATTTCTTAAAACAAAAGGAAACACGATAATTCCACTAAAATTGTTTCTTTCGGATAAAGGCTGGGTAAAAGTAGAATTAGCCAGTGCTGTTGGAAAAAAACTACATGATAAACGTCAAGACTTGAAAGAAAAAGACGATAAACTAGAAATGGCGCGAGCGATGAAGCGTTAATTAGTCCTTTATTACGGGATATCCTGGGTATTTTTTCTTATCAAAAATGAATTTGCTTTCGTCAATCGTTGGGTTTGATGAGAATTTTGTCAATGAATATGTCATCACAGAACCGTCTTTAGCTTTCATTATCGCTTTCTTTAAATCGTTACCCTTTGAAATGTAAAGCACAATTGTATGATAATCTGCTTTTGCAGGTACTTTTGGAGTTAAATTAATTATATGCACACCCTCTCCGTTCAATGTTGATTCTTTGTCGTAAGCATTTTTGAAGCCTGTTTCCCAAATTGTCATTAATTTCTTTGGATTTAAACCGTCATCTCCAGAATTAGCATCGGACTCGTAAATTGAGCCCTCCTCTTTAACGACAGTCCAAGTTTTTACACCGTTTGAAATAATTGTATTTTCACCATAGGAGGCGTAATATTTGTTGCCCTTAACCCAACCTTTACCAGTCTCATTTTCATTTTGACCGCTTTTGGAGTTTTTTATATTTGCGCTAAATTCAATGTAAAAGGAACTCATTCCTTTCATTTTAGTCGACAGTTTATCAAGAATTCCTTGCGACTTTGCATCTTGGGAAAAACCGCAAAAAGCAGTTAAAAACAGTATAAGAGAAAAGAGGTATTTCATTTTTATAATTTCTCGACAAATATCACAAATTATGCCAAATAAATTATCCAAATGTTAATAAAAACCTTGTCAATCGATAATAATAAAAGGCCTGTTGTAGATTGTATTCGCATATTGAAATTGTATTAAATAATTTCCGGATTTCATATTTTCAGGAATAACTAATTGATTTCCATCTATTTGTTTTGCAAATACTTGTTTTCCTTTAGGATCAAATATTCTTAAAGTGACCGGTTCATTTATGGTTGAATTCCAAGATAAACACGATCCGTTTTTTATTGGATTTGGATAAACGTTAAGCGACGAAATTTCAATTTCATTGAGTAAAGCTAAATTCCCGATATTGATATTATCTAAATAAAGGACATTTCCGTACCGACCAATATTACGAAATGCAATTTGAAGATTTGACTCGTTGGAATAACTGGCCAAATCAATTGAATCCGTTCGCCATTGAGAAGAATTAGGAGTAAAGTAATCTTGAAAATCCGGTGAAGTTGCCAAATCTGTTCCTCCTTTTAAATAAAGACTTTGATACGTTTGTCCACAATCTGTTGAAGCTAAAACTTCCAACGTATCGCTATATCCTGATCCCCATCGTGCATAAGCAACATCAAATTTTAAGTATGAATTGGCAGCTATCACAGAAGGATTGAAATTCATAATCAGATCATCCGAATTTCCTTGCGAATCGTTATTGTAATTATCAAAAATGGCAGATTTATTAGAATTACCATATCCGCCGGCGCTTGATGAAAGTGACCATTGGGCATCGTTATTTGGATTGTTGATACTCCATCCACTTGGTACAAATGTACCTTCAAAACCCTCTGAAATCGAAGTTGGTAAACTCAAATAGTTCACGCTAATTTGTATAGTATCTGAATCCGAATTGCCATTCCCGTCCGTGATTTCTAGAATAGCTTGATGAGAACCAGCTTGTGTAAATAATACAGAAGGATTTCTTTGAGTTGAAGTGCTTGGCGAACCCGTCGGAAAAGTCCAATTCCATGTTGCATTCGTATGATTTAGAAATGAATGGTCTTCAAAATAAAAAGAATCAATTTCACAAACTACCTCTTGGGACAATTTATCAACCATAGCTCTTGCAATAGGGTAGGCAGGCTGTTCGCTTAAAGTACTTTCCCAAATTCCTTTACCATAAGTTGCTAAACGAATTTTTCCATCTCGATAAAATGGTTTTATAATATTTCCACTTGTAAATAAAGGCAACCCACTGTTATCAAGCTGAAATTGACCTTGATTATTTTTGTAATAAACAGCACGATTCGTTGCGATGTAAACTCCACCATCTGTTCCTGCAATGTAATTCAACGCTTGCACCGATTCGTTGTTAAAAATAGAGGATGTCCAGTTTTCCCATGATTGACCGGAATTTGTTGTTTTATATACTTTGAATCCATTTGAACCATCTGGATAGGCAATCCATAACTCATTTTCATTTTGTGGATTTAACGAAAGTAGCATCCTTCTGCTATTTCCTGATGGTTTGTTCAACTGACTCCATGTAACTCCACCGTCGGTTGTTTTCCAAAGTGTTCCATTTGAACCAGAACTTGGTTGTTGGTTTAAATAAATGACATTGGGATTGCTTGATGAAACCTCAATGTACTTAATCTGATTAGCGGTATTGGTTCCAAATGTATACAACAAATTGAATGAAGCTCCAGCATCTGTAGTTTTCCAAATGGCATTGTCTTTTCCAATGTAAGCAATGGAATAACAATTCGGATGAAATTCCATTTCACTTGATTCAGCAGCCCAATAACTTTCGTTTGGAGCCATTCCAAACGCTGCATTGGCAATCGGATCATTCAAATTAATTGGAATAATTTTTCCCGCAATGTCTGAAAAATAAGTTTTACGATTATTTCCAGGATTCACATAACCCGTAGGTGCTTCACCACCACCGAGTTCAAGGAAATTACCAGATCCATAATTTTCGTGATAAGCCAAATTTCCATTGTGATACAATCCACCAACAAGGACATCTTCATTCCAACCACTTCCAAATCCCCAATAGTCGGAACCGTGAACGCCAGACATGCGAAATTCATAGTTCGAAGTAAAAAAATCATTAGAACTGTATATCCCGCCATCAGTTGAAACCCAAGCCGTATTTCCCACAATTCGAAAATCTTGCATATCTACATGCATTCCTAATGGACCTCCAACGTAACCAGCAACAGGTATAAATGAACTGCCACCATTTGTAGATTTATACAAGTTTAATCCACCAACTAGAATTTCATCCGGATTAGTTGGGGATGCCATTAATGCACAGTTGTAAAATCCCTGGTGATAGGTCCAATCTGCCCAACCGATGGCTAAATTCACATGATCTGTCGTGTAAGGGCCGCCTGCAGGACCATTTGGCAAAGTCCATGTAGCACCGCCATCATTACTTCGATAAACGCCAATGTAGCCGAAATCATTCGGTTTTGATTCACCAATCAAATAGGCATAAATTCGATTGGGATCAGCAGGAGTTACCGCCAACCTTGCACCACCATCGTTGCGCGCTGGATCAGTTGAAGAATACCATCCATTACTTTGAATGCTCCAAGTTTCACCGAAATCTGTTGATTTTAAAAACTCGCAAATTAAGGCAGTTGGGTTGTTGCGCACGATATAAAGAATTGAAGCATCAGATATATTTGATTTTATATCATACGTTTTATTGGAAAACAATTGATTCCAGGTGGTTCCGCCGTCCAATGAACGGAATAAACCTTTGTCCGTACAAGCAAATATAAGTTGATCATTGGTTGGGTGAATTAGTAATTCATTCACGCCTAAATTTGAGTTAGGTAAAACATTTATCCAAATTTGACCTCCATCTGTCGATCGAAAAACACCATTGTTTCCACCGGCAAAAACAATATCGGGGTTTGAAGGATGAACTTCAACAGCTGTAACTCCGCTTCCAAAATTCTCGTTTTTTGATACTAGCGTCCAGTTTATTCCTTCATCAGAACTTTTATATACTTCGCCAGGTTCGGTTCCACAATATAAAATAGTCGGATTATTCAAGCATTGGTCGACACTGTAAACATTCGTTTGACCAGAACCTTGACTTCCGCCTTCTTGGTAATTTGTTATAGGTCCGACAATACTCCAATTCGATGACTTAGTATTGGATTGTTTTTTACGATATGCTTGTTCGCTACTTTGAAGATCGGCTTGAGTTGGTTCGTGAATAAATCCTAGAGCGTCGGTATAAGGTAAATATTTTCTGCGCCAACGTTTATAGTATTGCGTATGAAAAGACTTCTCAAAAGGATTGTTTCGGTAATATTCTTTGTACAATTGATCAACCTCAAAAATAGATGGGTTTTCAGCGTACATTGTTTTGGCCCAAAGTGGTAAAGAACTGACTTCAGAAATTGAAGGCTTTTGCAAATTTTGACTTAAAGTGCAATTAAATATCAATATATTTATAATACTGAATATCAGTAATTTTATTTTTTCCATTTGAAATAGTTTTTTTGTTGAACAGGTCTATTCTCTTCGATATCAATAAGTGGTTCGCAGGGCAGGAGGGAGGCATTGCATTCCTGAGGTAAGGATTGGTATAATTTTGTTCCTTCTGTTTTCCAAGCAATCATTTCATCGGAAACCTCTTTCACTACTTTGGCAGGATTACCAACAACTAAACTCCTTGCTGGGATAACAGTGTTTGCTGAAACAAAGCTAAGTGCTCCGATGATTGATTCATCTCCAATTTCAACATCATCCATAATAACTGAATTCATACCTATTAAACAGTTTCTCCCAAGTGTTGCACCATGAATAACAGCGCCATGCCCAACATGCGCCCCAACTTTAAGATGCACTGTGGTTCCCGGAAACATGTGTAGCGTACAAGACTCTTGTACGTTGCAACCATCTTCTATGATTATTTGACCCCAGTCGCCGCGAATAGTAGCATGTGGGCCAATATAAACGTTTTCTCCAATAAAGACATTGCCAGTAACATTTGCCTGTGGGTGAACAAAACTGCTGGGTTTTACAACTGGAATAAATCCATTAAACGAATAAATTGCCATGTATTATGTTAAATAGAATTTAGAATAAAAATTAACTTTACTAATTTAGAAATAAATTAAAGAGCATGAAAAACTTGATTATATTATTTGCTTTAGGCATAAGTACAGTAAGCATTTCCCAGAAAACCATAAAAAATGAAGAGTTTAATAAACTTCGCGTAAGGTCAGAAGCTCAAGTATTGGATATCAGAACATCTAAAGAGGTTAAAGAAGGTAGAATTCCGAATTCTATAAACATAGATTTTTTTGCAAAAGATTTTATAGATCAATGTGAGTCTAAATTTAATAAAAAGAAACCCTTGTTAGTTTATTGTGCTGCTGGTGGACGAAGTAGCAAGGCTATTAAAAATCTTAGTAAAGTAGGATTTAAAAAAGTTTATGAATTGGAGGGAGGTTTTGATGAATGGAGGTTAATAAACTTGGAGTAGAGTTAGAATAGTTCGAATTATTCATTTATTTCAATTAATCTTATTGAAAACAATCTAATCCATTTCTATTTAACATAATATTAATTATAATACATTACATGTGATATTCTAAAGAGAATGAACAATACGGCTATTTCGTTTTTATATTTGTACTCATGCATTGTTCAGATAAACAATCTCAGGTAGATTTAAACCTCGATTCTATTCTAGAATGGTCGGCTGAATATGCAATTCAATCAACAGCAAAGAAAAAACTAATTCAACTTTCTCCAAGTAATCGTTTTACGGAAATTGACGAGGCTTTGCAAAAAGTGAACGAGTGGAAAGAATTAAGACTGGCTGGGGATCCGATTCCAGCGCTAGATTTTGAAGAGCTTCATCAAGAAATAAGATTACTAGGAATACAAGATGCCATTATTTCACGAGAAGGTTTTTGGAGAATATTACTTGCCTCTCAAACGGTCAATGCCTTTCTTTTGTTTATTGAAAAAAGAAGTGAGCGAGCACCAAAGCTTTCCAGTATTCTAGACGAAGTGCATTACACAATTGAACTAATCAATGAATTAAATGAAGTGTTTGATAAAGATGGTTCTATTAAAGATAATGCTTCAGTTGAATTGTTTCAGATAAGGATTAAAATTAAACAATTAAGAGCGCAAATCAACCGAAATTTTGAAAGGGAAATGCGCAAATTAATTAAAGACAAATTACTTGGTGAAACGTATGAAACATTTATCAACAACCGAAGAGTTCTCTTAGTACAATCAGCTTACAAAAGAAAGGTTTCCGGAGCAATTCATGGGACAACGAAAACAGGAAATCTATCTTACATTGAACCCTTTCAAAACGTAGCGTTGAACAATGAATTAGACCATCTTATCGACGATGAGCAAAAAGAAATATTACGCATATTAAAAAGATTAACCCGCTTTATTTCAAGTTATAAACCTTTGATTATTGCTTATAACCAAACATTGATTTCTTTAGATTTCATTCAAGCAAAAGCACGCCTAGCTCTTGAAATGCAAGCCTCACTCCCATTGATTAACAAAACTCCTCGAATGAATTTAGTGGATGCCTTCCACCCTCTTTTGCGTAGAACAAATTCAAGCCTTGGTAAAACCACGATTCCACAGCATATTTCCTTGAATGAAAAACAAAAAATGGTGGTGATATCTGGGCCAAATGCAGGTGGAAAAAGTCTTACTTTGAAAACGGTCGGCTTACTTCAAATGATGCTTCAATGCGGATTTCTTGTTCCTGTTGATCCAAGAAGTGAAATGTGTTATTTTCAACAAATATTGTCGGATATTGGAGATAATCAATCAATTGATAACGAATTAAGTACGTATTCTTATCGATTAAAAAGAATGAAGTACTTTTTAAAGGTATCAAATGCAAGAACCTTGTTATTATTGGACGAATTTGGCTCAGGATCCGACCCAGAATTAGGCGGTGTATTGGCAGAAGTTTTTCTTGAGGAACTGTACTCAAGGAAGTCATTTGCTGTCATCACCACCCATTATTCAACAATTAAATCAAAAGCAGAACAGTTGAAATTTGCGGTAAATGGCTGCATGTTATTTGATCTTGAGGCCTTAACGCCACTTTACAAATTAGCTATAGGTCAGCCAGGAAGTTCTTTTACATTTGAAGTTGCTGTTTTAAATGGTTTTGAAAATGAATTAATTAACAGGGCTAAATTAAAGCTAGATCCCAAGAAAATTGTAATTGATGCCTTGTTACATGACATTCAAAAAGAAAAAAACTACTTAGAACGTCTTATTAAGGAACATGAAGTGGCGCAAAAAGAAGCGTATGCATCAAAAGAATACCACGATGAAAAGTCTTTGAAGTTAAATGCTAAATTAAGTTCGCAGAACCAATTAGCCGAACAATTTAATAAAGAGATACAAGCTGGAAAAAAGATGCTGTCCTTCATAGATCGCTTTAATACAAGAGCGGGAAAAAAGAATAGTAATGACAATCTTTTCGCCGAAATAAAAAATTACCTCACCATAGAAAAATCGAAAAAATCCATCAAAGAGACGACGTCAAAAAAAACAAGCTCCACGGTAAAACAGAAAACATTAATGGCTCAAGTAAAAAAGTCAATAGATTTTGAACAAGATAAAATAAAGACGGGATCTTTGGTTCAATTAATCTCTTCTAAACGAAATGGAACTGTGGAATCGATAAAAGGAAATAAAGTCACCGTAATTTTCGAAAATGCTCGATTAAAGGTGGGGATTGACAATTTGAGATTTTTGAGCTGATTAAATTCACATTAATTCAGTTGAAATCCTTTTTTATCGCAATGAAAAGCGTACTTTTGCGCCATTATTTTATGAGCGATTATGAGTACAGCATTAGGTAACCACATTTTGGTGGAATTTATGAATTGTGAGCCTCACATCATGAATGATGTGGCAGCAATAGAACGAGACATGGTAGGCGCCGCTCAAAAAGCTGGTGCAACTGTCATTAATTCTACATTCCATCACTTTTCACCCTATGGTGTGTCTGGCGTTGTTGTTATTCAGGAAAGTCATTTAGCGATTCACACATGGCCGGAATATGGTTACGCCGCAGTCGACCTGTTTACTTGTGGGGAGATGAATGCGTGGATTTCTTTTGACCACCTAAAAGAATGTTTCGGTGCAAAATCATACTCAGCTATTGAAATGAAAAGAGGTTCTGTGAATTTATTGACGAGAAATGATTTTGACATCAGTACTATGCGACAAAAAGCGGCAGAATGGCGAAATCCGGAATTTTTTACGCGAAATGTTTGGTTTACAGACAAGGATGACGATCAAGCATTGTCTCTTCGGTTTACGGGAGATGTTTTTTATGATGTACAGAGTCCATTTCAACGCGTTCGAATTCTAGAGTCCTACAAATATGGTAAAATGTTGGCATTAGACGATATGGTGATGACAACAGAGAAAGATGAATTTCATTACCATGAAATGATCTCTCACCCTGCCCTGTTTTCATTGAATAATCCTAAAAACGTATTAGTGATTGGAGGTGGTGATGGTGGTACCATTCGAGAAATACTCAGACATGATTCCATAGAATCAGTTACCATGGTGGAAATTGACGGACACGTTATTGAGGCGTGCAAAGAGTTTTTGCCGACAATTGCTTCAGCATTCAATCACCCAAAGCTCAAATTAATAGTTGACGACGGCATCGCATTTATTAAAAATGCTCAGGCCAAAAGTTTTGATTTAATCATTGTGGATGGATCGGATCCTGTTGGCCCAGCGGAAGGATTGTTTTCAGTAGAATTCTATACCAATTGCTATAATGCTCTAAATGATAATGGGATTTTAGTGGCGCAAGGAGAATCGCCTAAATTTAATGAAAAAGCCTTCGCTGAATTAAATAAAACGTTGCAACAAATTTTCGGAAAAGATAAAGCCCCTGTTTCTTTATTTTTTGTTCCCACCTACCCTACCGGCATGTGGAGTTTTCAATACGGACTTAAAGGAAATGCTGACGTTAAAAAGCTTAAAGATTCAACCCGAGTAATCAAGTTTGTTGAAGAAAATAAACTTCGTTATTACAACGAAGCCATTCATGAGGCAACCTTCGCTACACCAAATTTTGTAAAACAATTAATTAACTGAGTATGAATATTAATACACACAAGGTAGTTTCGTTGAAATACACCTTAACTAATCATCAAACTGGTGAACGCATCGAAGAAACGAATGAGAACAATCCCTTGGTGTTTTTATTTGGCGTAGGAAGTTTACTACCGGAATTTGAAGGTAATTTGGCTAACAAAGTTAAAGGAGACTCTTTTTCTTTTTCTATAGTTGCGGCACAAGCATATGGTGAGCACGATGCGGCACATGTGGCGGTATTACCCGCAAATATTTTTCATGATGAAAATGGGACTTTTGATGAAGTCATGTTTCAGGTAGGTAGTGTCATTCCTATGAGCGATAGTGATGGAAATCACCTAAGGGGAACAATTCTCGAAATAACCGATGAGACCGTAAAAATGGACTTTAATCATCCACTTGCCGGAACTGATTTGCATTTTTCTGGTGAAATTTTAGATGTTCGAGAGGCAACAGCCGACGAAATTGACCACGGGCATGTCCATGGGGAACACGGCCATCACCATTAAATTTGATTTAAAGCTTTCTTTTTGACTTTTTGAGCGATTTTTTTATTAATTTTCGTTTTCAAATCAATCATCATGGCTACTATTTTTGAAACCCGCTTAATTGGTAATATTGGAAAAGATGCAATCGTAAAGTCGATGGATCGAAGTATTTTGGCAATTAATTTTCCTGTTGCTCACAATAAAAATTGGAAAGACAAAAAAACGGGACAAGTAAAGACAAAAACAACATGGGTAAACTGCACTATTTGGAAAAGAGATGGATCTAATTTACGAATCATTGATTTTCTGACTCGTGGAACCTTGGTAGAAGTAGTTGGCACTCCCTTTGCCAAAGCTTATACGCAGGAAGACGGTTCGTTACGTACTGAAATAAGATTAAATGTTTCCAAAACCAATATTTTGAGACCAACCACTAAGGGTGACGATGTACAGGAAGATATAATTGATTCTGAAATAGATGCATTTGAGGCAACCTTAGATGATTATAATTTGGATGAAGACGAATTTTAATATTTGTGTTTTTCTTTAATATTTGCTTTTCATTTTTAAAACAATTGTATATATTTGCACTCTCAATTTTGAGAAACATATCGTTAGCTCTTCCGAATCCGGCATAGTTAGTGAATAAAAAGACATACTCCTCCTTAGCTCAGTTGGTTAGAGCATCTGACTGTTAATCAGAGGGTCGCTGGTTCAAGTCCAGCAGGGGGAGCAAAAGCCTTACAGAAATGTAGGGCTTTTTTATTTAGTGAAAGTTTTAAATTTACTTGAAAAAAGAGCGCATAAAAACTAAAGTAATTTCTTCTGCTTTAACAGACTTTTCACCACTCGCCAATCAACCATCTTCATTTTTCCAGTATGGTCCCATTTCAATGGAATCCCTTCGGAATCGTCATCCAGAAATAATTCGTTTAATTCAATAGCGGCATCGATATCCCACGAAGGAGGAAGTTTTTTTTGAGTATTGA
>JBIJBD010000245.1:0-2837 GCA_044345395.1 Crocinitomicaceae bacterium
CCCTACCTCAACTTGCTAAAAAACATGCCGTATTAACTGATGAAGCCGATCAAAGTGTTCTCGATGAAAACAAAGATATGGCGACTCAAGAAACGATCAATCTAAGATTGGGATCCTTCAAAATGAGGTCGATATACAAAAGCTTAGGCAAAATTTCGACAGGTTTAGCGTACATTCCTGATATTGCCTATGCGTTACCCGAAATAAATCAAGCTGATGTGATGATCTCCAATATTGGCGCGGTTTCACAAACCCGCTATCAGCAATCAGCAACAGCGCGATGGATGGAATCGAATGAACAACAGAAAATTAGTAATCAAATTACCATTGATGGCTATTCACGATCAGCACGCATGGGAGTTGGTCTGCAATTGAATCACCATTACTTTGGCAACGGGGCTTTGACGCAATATGACGGTGCTTTGATCTTATCGCCAAAAATTGCACTCACTAGATCTTTATCCTTGGAACCTGCAGCACGAATTAAATTCGGGAACTACCGTGTGGACGGAAACAGAATCACTAGCTATAACAATCAATTCGTGGAATATCAAACCGGTGAACAACAACTCATTAATTTTGACACTACCGCAAATATCGGCCGTAACTTATTGTATCGCGACCTAGATGCAGGATTTACGCTAAATTCATCGAGAGGTTATGTAGGCGTGCAGGCTGAGAATATTACAGGTCACTTCAACGATATTTTCTCGAATCAAGAAAACGAGTACCAACATGCTAAATTGCGTGTTTCCGGAATTGCAGGAACACAATTCTTATCTCAAAATCAACGTCTTTCATTCGCTCCTTATGTCTATTCTACGTGGAAAACTGGTAACTTCAATTCATTTGTTGGTTTCAGCGCGAGTATTTACGGATTAAAACTTGGCGGATCTATAAGCCAATCGCAACAAACAGCGCAAATAGGTTATCAGTCGAAACGCTTTGGAATTCTAGCTCAATCCAGCGTTCAACAACGTTTAACACAACCACGCTACACGCATCAATTAATGTTGCGCATCAATACTGAAACAAGTAAGAAAACAAGAAGGTATATCACTTTATAATCACCATATGAAAGCCATAGTCGTCCTTTTATTATTAGCCGTATGCTTGGAAGCTCAAGCTCAGGATCCATCGTTCACGCAATTCTATTCGAATCCTATCTACTTGAATCCGGCTTTGGCAGGCTCAACAGGTTGTCCGCGTATAGTTTCCAATTACAGGAATCAATGGCCACAATTAACGGGTAATTACATTACGAGTGCCGTAACGTACGATAGTTATGTTAAAAGCATCTCCGGAGGATTGGGAATTATTGCGCTGCACGATATGCAAGGTCAGGCAACCATTCAAACATCTATGATTGGAGGTGTGTATTCCTACAACTTAAAAGTAAACCGTAAGTTTTCCATTATGGTTGGGGCGCGAGCTGCCTATTTTCAGAAATTTCTTGATTGGGATAAATTAACCTTTGGTGATATGATTGATCCGCGTAGAGGTTTTATATACCAAACGGGAGATGTTCCTCGCGGAAATGGCAGAAGAGGTTTCTTTGATGTATCTGCAGGCGCTGTAGGTTTTGGGAAAAACTACTATTTCGGTATCGCTGCCCATCACTTGAATCGTCCGGACGAATCTATGATTCTAGGAACTTCTCGCTTACCGATGCGCATTACTGGTCACGCCGGTGCAGAAATCAAGCTTGGTCAGCGCGGTAGATACACCAACACAACTAGTATTTTACCGAACATCATCTACCAATACCAGAATGGTTTTCAGGAGTTGAACATAGGAACCTATATTAAGTATGGTGATTTTACGGTGGGCGCTTGGTATAGAAATCGCGATGCTTTTATCTTGTTATTCGGCGTAAACTTTGAGAAATTTAAGTTGGGATACTCGTATGATTTAACAGTTTCCAAATTAGGAAATGGTATTTCAGGAGGTTCACATGAAGTTTCCCTTGGCATGAATTTAAAATGCCGCAAAAAAGCCAAAAATTTCCGTAAAATTTCGTGTCCGTCGTTCTAGAATTATCACCAATTCTAGGGATTGTAAAGATTTGCGTTAGCTATTCACAAAATCGCGTTACCTTTGTTCAAACGTTCTTTGGGGTCGACATTGGATTTGACAGCGGTAGCGGTAGTCAAGTGTCAGCATGCAGAGGGTTGTGGTGTTCCTCTATAATCTCATGTCACAAACAATAATTGACAACACGTCATACGCACTTGCTGCTTAATTAACGGAATGTTAATAAGGCTTAATCCGACTGAAGCATAGTAGGTTGGACAAGTACTTCCGGTAAATTGCCGCCCATTCGGTTTACCATACGGAAGTTCATCTCATTGGGCTAGCCGAGGTGATGGTTTTAAGTTTCGGTGAAATTTAAAAACCTACGTTGTAGTTTTGGGTGTTCTTGTCCGAGCTGCAGCCGACAATCAATCAAGAAATAAGCATGTAGAAAGCTAGAATACTCACTGTTTGGACGAGGGTTCGAACCCCTCCGACTCCACTCTGATAAAAGCACTTTTCATAGAAAGGTGCTTTTTTAATTTTCAGAATGAACGAAGCTTGCTTTAGTGAAATTCGGAAATTAAAAAAATATGAACGAAGTGAATATGTGCTTTTATCCACTGCACGTTAGTTTTAGGGCTCATGAAAATACCCCCTCCGACTCCACTCTACGGGTAAGCACACCGAAATCGGTGTGCTTTTCTTTTTTCATTTCTCCGAAACCCTTACCAGTATTAAAAAACCAGAGACGCCACTTTATTTAGTTCGAGGGTTCGAACTATTTTTTTTTCGAAATACATCTCCACAGGAAAAATCGAACT
>JBIJBD010000165.1:0-4884 GCA_044345395.1 Crocinitomicaceae bacterium
GTTCTGTTCTACCTCCAACCCAACGGCCTCAATCATTTCATCAACGCGCTGGCGAACATTTTTTATTTTATAAATTTTTCCAATAAACTCAAGGTATTCGCGCACATACATGTCGGTATACAACGGATTGTTTTCCGGTAAATAACCAATTACTTTTCGTGTTTCTAAATTGTCTACATCTACTTTTTGACCGTTGATGCGCACTTCACCGCTACTGGCATGAAAGTATCCCACCATGATTTTCATAGTTGTGGATTTACCCGCTCCATTTGGGCCAAGGAAACCCACGATTTCCCCTTTATTGACACTAAAAGAAATGTCGTTAACGGCCGCTTGATCCCCGTAGTATTTGCTAAGATTTATGACTTCAATAGACATGGCACGAATTTACAAATTTAGACTTGCTTACTTTCATGGTTTGCTAAGGATTTTTTGATAACCCGCGGGGTCTTCTAAAATTTCTTTCGCTTTCTGTAGTATAGGGTCATTTTTAAAGGAGTCTACCGTTCTTCCATTTTGGTAGTAGTAACGCGAAACAATTTCGTTTTCGAGCATCTGGCGAATTTCTTCCTGAAATTTATCTAAGTCTCGTTCCTTGGAAGGCGTCAGCTTCGTCAGCATGGCCTGATATTCAGTTTCAATATCTTTGAAGTAACCCTCTTTTTCAGCGGTTGTTTTAATTTTCTTTAATTGTTCTTCGGAAGTTGTCGTATAATCAAAAGGTTGCTTCATCACGTATTGTTTGAAGGAAGCATATTCCGAATCGGAAAGTTTGAATTCTCCAGCTTTGGCAATACTTTTATTTTGTGTAGCGTATTCGGTTGCGTAATTAAAAATCAAGTCTTTGGTAATCATTTGAACGGAAAGCTTGCTAAGTTCGGGAAGTTCCACTTTAACATCCGGCTCAATTCCTCGACCATCCTTCACAACTCTTCCGTTTTTAGTTTTAAAGGTTTTGAGAAGTGAGTCTGCAATTTCTTTTGGTTTACTTCCTGTCTCCTTGTCATAATACTCTAGGCGTTGAACACATCTTCCTGAAGGCGTGTAATATTTTGCGATAGTAACTTTCAATTTTGAGCCATATTTCAGGTCATATGTTCGTTGCACAAGGCCTTTACCAAAGCTCGTTTCCCCAACAATTACTGCGCGGTCCATGTCTTGTAAACTTCCCGCGACAATTTCACTCGCCGATGCGGATCCTTCATCAATTAGTACAGTAAGGGGCATGTCAGGTGCAACCGGATCTGTTAGGGTATTGTAAATTCGGTTTTCATCTTTAACACGTCCTTTTGTTGTAACTACCACTTGGTTTTTAGGCACAAAAAAGTTAACAATTTTAACGGCTTCAATGAGTAGGCCCCCACCATTTCCTCGCAAATCTAGCACCAGTTCTTCCATTCCATCTGATTCTAATTTTTGCATAGCACTATAGACATCTGCTGAAGCTGTTTGCGTAAAACCATTTAGTTTGATATAGCCAATTTTCTTATCCAACATACCAAAATAAGGCACATCGGGAAGTTTAATTTCGTCTCTTGTTATGGAAATAATTTTCACACCTTCTCCCAAACGTTCAATTTCAACCTTAATGGTGGTTCCTTTGGGTCCTTTTAGTGCGCTAGAAACATCGTCCGATGGTTTTTTTGCCATGGATTTTCCGTCAATTGAAAGTATTTTATCTCCTGCACGCAGTCCATTTTTTTGTGCCGGATTTCCTTCGTAAGGTTCCGCAATATAAGTGTAATCGCCAATTTGCCGAATGAGCGCACCAATTCCCCCATATTGTCCAGTTGTTAGTAACCGATAATCCTCGATATTCGATTCATGGTAGTATACGGTGTAGGGATCAAGTTCCTTCAGCATCGCATCGATGGCTGTTTTTGATAGCGTTGCGGGTTTTGGCTCATCCACGAAATAAAGGTCCAAGTGCTCGTATACTTGGTCCATAATTTCTAAGTTTTTGAGTACCTCGAAGCCTGATGATTGAGCTCTCGATAGAAGCGTACTCAATCCAAAAATTAAGGTAAAAAGAAGGTGTTTAGTCATTTTTTAATTTATTTGCGAACATAGAAAGTGCATTTACCAATTTCTGTTCCAGTTGTTTGTAAGGCAAGCGTTGCTGTTGCAGGTACAAGATGCCAACATGCACACCCGCTTCTTGTCCGGTAAAAATAGCTTTATTTTTTCTTACTATTTCACGCATACAACGTTTCAAGTAATTACGATCATGTGCTTTGCGAATCATTTTTTTGGGTACAACGAAAAGAAATTTTTGTTCAGTGTGAACTTCGACTTTACGAAATATCAATTTTATTGGAAAGGACTTTATCGTTTTTCCTTCTTGAAAAAGAGCATCTATACTGGTCTTTCCGCAGAGCTTAAATTCCTTTCCGAAGGTTTGATCCATACTAATCGTTTATTTCTTCAAAGTCATCGAAATCGTCTTTTTTTGTCGATGTAGTTCTGCTTCCCATGTACGTTTGAAAATCCACCAGTGGCTTACCAGAAATTAAGTAATTAAACGCATTCAACATCTTAAGTAACATGCTCAATAAGAAAAAGAAGCCGATAATCTTAAAAATGAATCCAATAATCACTGTTTTTTCAATATCGACAATACTTTCTCTAAACCAGTTGGCAATGTTGTTTTCTGCGTATTGTGGGAAGGCCAATAATGCCAAAAATAAACCAACAGCGAGTGAGATAACTCCAATTTCATAGCGCTTATCAAAGTCAAACCCAAGACCAAATCCCCTTCCTCCAAATTGACTCAAAACCTGAGCTTGCCTTTGTTTTTGTTGAAATTTACCTAAAAAATAGACGACTAAAATTGTGGCGCTTGGCAGTACACCAACAATACTTAGGGTGTTATTTTTTTCCAGCGCAAAGAGAAAAGTAACATTGACCAAAAACAAATATTTAACAGCCTTTATTAGGTAAATTTCTGGCAGGGCTCGTTTTCTCCCTGCTACCAATAAAGCTAAGCCAAGGTCTATGAAGAACCAAATAAAGCTATAGATTGCGAATAGAACGCCAAGTTGAAATATAAGTCGAATAAGATCCATTAGGGAGTGATGTCAATAAATAATTGGGAATTAATGGCCTTAGAAGTATTAGGATCAAATGACATACTTGTAATTTTTCCTTCTGTTCTACGATTGATTTGATGTAATCTTTCGTATTCTGCAGGATTACTGGTTTTAAACGTGTTGATATATGCTTCGTTAAGTATTAGGGCCAATCCGCTTACAGGATCTGTTATCTTCGCGGGATCCGTTTCGCCTTTACCAACGGGGATAAGCCTTCTTCCGTCAATGCCTTTTTCTTTAACTAAATACGTAAATACAGCCCGGGCTCTATTGAAAGATAATTCCATGTTTTTCTTGTCATTGCCGCGCGCGTCTGTGTGTGAAATAAGTTCAAGCGACATTCCTGGATAATCATTTAATAGTTGTGCCACTATAGCGAGTGAATCAAAGGATTGAATGGTATGATCGTTGACAAATTTCCAAGAATTGAGTTGATAGCGCACTTCTGGCAAACGAATAACTTTTTGAACAGCAGGCAATGGTTCTTTAATTTCCGCCGAAGCCGAAGCAATTTGGCCGATTGCGTCTTTCACAATAACACTGTATGTGCCCTTTCTCAGCTGAAAGATATCCTCAGAAGCCCCGCCATTACTCCATTTGTACGTGTAAGGAGCAACACCGCTTTGAACACTGAGATCGGCTTTACCATCGCTTCCTTGAAAAGCAGAAACATCTGTTGCTGATACAGAAATAACTAGGGCCGGAGGAAATAATTGATTGGCAGTGTATATATCGGCATGCGAACTATTTCGACTGCTTGACCAATAAAATGAAGTGCCCTCCTTAAATAAATAGGCATCAAAACCCGATGAATTAATTGTTTTTCCTAGATTGATAGGAGCAGACCATTCAGTCATAGTTTTTCCCCGAACACAATAAAAAATATCACAACCACCTTCACCACCAAATCCGTTACTTGCGAAATATAGGGTATCATCGTTTTCGCTCAGAAAAGGGGAAATCTCATAACCGGAGGAATTAATTTGATCACCAAGGTGTGTAACTTCTCCATTTTCTAAATCAAGTAAGTATAGATCTTCTGCACCCAAACTATTTTCTCCATTCATAGACAGCACCAAGTATTTTTCATCATTAGAAACAGTAAATCCAAGTTGAGATGAAGGAAGATTTAGCGCCGTTAATTCAAAGTCTGAAGTCTTTGGAACTGCCCATTTTTTAAATGCTGAGGCTGATTCATTCGTCGTTTCTGCGATTTTAATGGCAGGGGAACTATTTTTTTTATCGCTAAACAATACGTATGCTTTTTTGCCCCTTATCGCTCCAATCGCATTATGATTTTCATTATTAACTCCGTTTACAAGTTCTGCCTCTTCCCAGATACCAGCTGAATTTTGAGTCGACACCCAAATGTCTTGATCATTCACTCCTCCCGTATTTCGAGCATCGAATGTGCGCACAAAGTAAAGATCTTTTCCCCCTTCTTTTTTCACTAGCCAAGGAGTTGTTTCTTCTGCTGCGGAATTCACGCTATTTGAGAGCCTTGAAGGTTCTGAAAACCCCCAAATTTGTGCTTTGACAAAGGTGAAAGAACAAAATAAAGCGCTGAGAAAAATATATTTTTTAAAATGCATAACCTAGTATTATTTCATGACCGCCGTTGCTGAAGGATTGCAAACGAGTTGTTATAATGTCTAAAGAATATCCCATTCTAAATCGTTGATTTAGGGAGAATCCACCCATAATTCCAACTGCTGAATTGTGGCGGTAATTAACACCAGCCCACAGCCCGTTAGGAAAGCTAGTTTTAAGTGTGGCATCAAAAGAAAGTGGGGTT
>JBIJBD010000098.1:0-9306 GCA_044345395.1 Crocinitomicaceae bacterium
GGAGCCATTTTTTTTCCTAGAATTAATGCTTCAATTTTGATGAGGTCTTCAATTTCATAGGCATATCCCAGGAACACAGCGGCGTGTAATTTTTGATTGAAATTGATCGGTCCTTGACTAAACCCAAGGTTATCACCGGTCAACTGGTCTAGTGTAACACCAATCTTAAAAGACTCATTCTGAACCATTAGAGCAGCGCCTAAGTCGATATTCCCGGCGTTTCCATTTCCTGATGTATAGGCGTCATATTCATTATCTCCCCCCAAGTAAGCAGCGAAAGGATCATTGACATTTAATGGAACAGCCTTCTCTTGGTTAAATCCTAAGGACGAGTACCCCAGTTTTATCGCCCCATTTATTTTCCAATTGTAACTTAGGGTGAGGCCCAAATTGTAAATACCTGCAAGTTGAATCCTACTAAATGCACCGTAACGATCTGTCATTACAAATCCACCGACTGCTTGTCTTAAGACTTGTTGTTCTGCACTGTCAACAGGAATGGGTTTACTTATCCGTATTTGTGGATTGTAATTAGGTTTTACCTTCTTTTTAAGCAGGTAATGGCCATAAACAAACGCCGTATTTGGCTCCGAACCAAACCCTAACATTTGTGACCTAGCCCCTATATTAACGGCACTGTTTTCATTTACAAAATTTGCAGCGTTAACGAGGGAAACATTATTTCCAAATTGTGTGAATTGCGGTAGTTGTTGCGCGTTCCCTGTGACAACTATTACGAAAAAGGTGAGTAAGGCTAAAAGTCTCATTGTTTATTTTTTAAGGATAATGGAAACAACACCGTTTAGTGGGGTCGTATCCCCAGATTCGTATAAATCAATAACATAAAAATAAGAACCAACAGGTAGAGCGGCTTCTTTATATTTCCCATTCCATGGGTTGTCGCTGTAATTTCCTTTAGTTGATTCATATATTTTTTCTCCCCAACGATTATACACCTTTACTTGGTTTTGTGGATAATGCAAATCTATGTCAATCAATTCCCAAACATCGTTTTCAAGATCGTCATTTGGAGTAAAAGCACTGGGAATTACGATACTGCACGGATTTATAGTAATTGCAAATTGACCAATGGGACCTTCACAATTGTTTACATATTGTGTTGCATAATAAGTAGCAGATTGTTGTGTACTTGGTAAAAACGATTCGCCAGCACCTAAATAAATTGTTTGATTTGAATCGCCATACCAGTTGATTACACCTTGAAGATTTGTGATTTGAAGCTGGCTAGCAAGTTCATTCACGCAATAGATGGAATCCCCTGTAATTATTGGCGCAACTGGCGCATCATTAATGGAAATGGTTTGAGCGCCAACCATTTCATTGGTGCAGTAAGTATCAGAAATGGAATCTAAACTATAAACACCATAGGCATTTCCAATAGAAATTGGGCTTGAGGAGGCATTGACCACCTGAGAAACACCATCTAACGAATAGTAAATAGTATAATCAGGAGTTCCCTCTACGAATAAAGTTAATGGATTGAAAGTTTGCCCTTCACAATAATAATCTCCCCCAGTTAATTCTAACAATCCCGGTAGAGGTCGGATTATCGTAATAAAAGTATCTGTCACAAAACTTCCGCAAAGCGAAGCAGAATAAGTGATTTCGTATACGCCCGGTGTGGATCCTTGAGTAGTAATAACGCCATTTGCGGGGTTAATATTAAGTCCTTGTTGTACAGAATTAAAAACTCCCCCAGGAACATATGATGTGCCAAGTACGGGGGCAATAGGCCCTTCGTTTAAACAGGAGGAAAGGGGATAGGTAATGTCAAATCCGCTATCGACTCCGGACATACTCACTGTAACGTCTTGTGAACAGTTGTTTTGGGAGCGAAAGGAAAGGTCATCGATAGCAAAATCGTTACCTGGGCCCTCTGTATTGTTGTCGAAGAGGCATATTTCAGCTGTGGTGGTGTTGCCAGAGTTCCAAACAAATGTCACCTCGCCCCACGAACACAATAGGCTTGGAACAGTCGTAATTCCTAATGATACGCCGTTAATTTTTACCTGAATCTGTGCCAAATTAGAGGCGGTTAAACTTGTTGCCCAATAAGAAAATAAATAATCTTTATTTGGTTCAACAGCGATTAATTGACACCAAAATGGATCGTTGCCGGCATTATAAGTTGAGCCATCAATAACCATCATTTTACCTGTCCCATCACCAACGCTGTGATCGAGACATGATGAGAAATTTCCAAACCAATTACTAGGATTTGTTAATACACCATAGGCTCGTTGCGCACCAGTTGGATTGTTAGGAGCATAGTGTGTATATGCAGTTTGAAAACCTTGATTTCCCATGTGAAAATCGTTATTAAAAACAAGGTTGGCATTGTTCACTGCAGAACTTACGGTATAGGTTGTTGTAATCGTTGGAGCAACATTAATGGTAGTATTGGAACTTGGAAATCCAGATTCTAGTGCATTACTCGATTCCCATGTAAAATTTCCGTTTCCACCGGAAGCGTTGAAAGTAATTTGATTTCCAGGACAAATAGTCGTGTCTCCTGGGCTAACAGCGAGCGTTGAAATAGAGGTGATCTCAATGTTCTGAATAGAATCTATAGTTCCTGTTGCATCCATTAATCCGATGGTATAGGTGCCGGGTTCTACATTTTGAAAGATACCTGTACTATTCGTAATGGGAATGGGTTGAGGTCCAATAATTCGAAAAACATAGGGGCTTTCTCCACCAGTAGGGTAAATGGCAATTAATCCCGAATTTGGATCGGTACAATTTGGTTGCGTTATTGAATACGTGAAATCAAGTGGAGCTGTCGGCGGTGTAAGCGAAAGGTCGTCGATGGCAAAGTCATTTCCAATGAATCCTTCGTTGTTATTATATAGCTCGATGTTTACACAAGCGTTTGTAGGGGTAAATGTATAACGAACTTGCTGCCAACCAAAGTTAGGCAGTGGAGCAAGGGCTGTTCCAAAGGAAAGAACCACGTTACTAGCATTGTTGAAAGACACGCCAATATTAGCTAATTCACTATTTCCGGCCACTGAATTACTAACTGTACGAATCCAATATGAGAAAGTGTAGGTCTGTCCAACAACTAAGTTACAAATCCCCCCACCATTGTTACCTGCTTTCCAAAATCTTTGTTGACCTCCAGTCGTTGTACCATCTACGACCATCATGATTCCCGCTCCTGACGTATGATCTCCCGTGGATAAGAACGAGAGGGTGTTAAGCGTTTGAGGATTCGAAACAAAAGCATAATTTCCCGCAGATGTAGATCCTGAATAAGGAGGCGTAAGCAAATTGTATCCGGCTCCATCGATAAAAAAACCGACACCTGGACCTCCAAATTCAAAAGAGCCATTATTTATCAGGTTTTGTGCTACGCTTTTTAGTGAAAAAGACGACAGTACGAGAAAAAATAAAATTCTACACGGCATAATGATAGACTAATGCCCAAAGAAAATCAAATTTTACGCAGGACATCTCAAAACACCCGCTGTTTTTTAAGAAGGCTCGTGTTGAAAACCTTACTTTACGATAGAAATTACGGTACGACGATTTTTGGTGAATTGATCTTCAGAACAATTAGAACACTTTACATCCGGTTCCCTTTCGCCACGAAAATCACCGGTAATATTCTTCTTAGAAATACCTTTACTAACTAAATAGTCAATAGTTCTTTCCATTCGTCTTTTTGATAACCAAATATTGTACTCATCGGTTTCTCTTCTGTCGCAATGTGAAACCACTTTTAATTTTAAGTTGGGTTCACTTTTGATTTTCTTCACAAAAGCATCCAGTTCTTTCTTGTTTTCAACATTGTGATAACTTGAATTTAAATCAAAATAAATAATGGTTCCCTCGAATTTTTTCTCTTCAACGACCACGATTGGCGGACCTGGCTCATTAATCGGAACTGTTACTTCCGCTGTTTGCCCATAGCTATCAGTTACCACACAGGTATAGATTCCCATTACTAACATTTCGGGATCCTGAACCTCACTACCATTTGACCAAGCGTACGTGTAGGGTGCAATACCTCCTTTTGGAGTTAAGTCTATTTTACCGTCACTTCCTTGATAAACCGTCACATCTGTTCCTTCTGCACTTGCAGTAAGAGGAGGAATGTTAAGGAAGGTGGAATAATAAATATCACTGCGTTCAGCATCACGGTTACTTGACCAGTAAAAGAATTTACCACTCATAGTAAAATAAGCATCAAATTTTGGTGAATTTATTTTACTGCCGAGATTTACCGGTTCTGACCAATCGCTCCATGATTTCCCAACCCGTATACTGTAAAAAATATCAGCATCACCTTCGCCTCCGAATCCATTACTCGCAAAGAAAAGCGTATCACTATTTTCTGATAAAAAAGGTGATATTTCAAAGCCAGAAGAGTTAATAGCTTCACCCATTGTTTTAGGACTTGTCCATTTACTATCTACTAGTTCACTGTAGTAAAGGTCTTCTTCTCCTTTGGTATTTGGTCCTGAATATGAAATTATAATTACATTCTCCTCTTTATTGATATGAAATCCGTAGAATTGGCCCTCAATGTCTAATTCCGGCACTTTAATTTCTTTCGGTTTGGACCAATTGTTTCCTTTTTTAACAGAATAACAGATTCCCTTTTTTAGGTCTTTTTTTCCGTCGTATGCATTCAATAAATATATTTTACTTTCATCTGAGCTAAACCCAACGATGCAGTTGTTGAATTTATTATTTATTTTTTTAACGCTTTCACCACTGGAATAGGTTAATTCCCCCTCTTTTTCGCTAACCCAAATATTTTGGTCATAGGGGCCATATTTTGAATCTTCGTCAAAAGTTCTTGTAAAATATAGTGCTCCGTCAGACTTCAGGAAAATAGGAAAATTTTCTTCTGCAGAAGTATTTACACTACCTCCAAGTCTCTTCGGGTCTTCAATTCTTTCGAATTGAGCCATTGCTTGAAGTGTAGAAAGAAAAAAGAATGCAATAATTAATTTTTTCATGGGTTGTTTTATTAACGTCCGAGCATAATTCCTAATGTGAGCTCGTGGCCACCTGAAGAATAGTTATTAAATTTTGAAATGGAAAAATCGTATGAGTATCCGAGTTTAAATTTATTAGACAAGTTCATACCGACCAATCCAATCAATGCATCTGTATGACGATACCCTATGCCGAACCAAAGCATTTTATTGTAATCGGCTATCACATTTAAATCTATCGAAACGGGAGCAGGAGACATATATTTTGCCATAAAACTAGGCGTTATAGTTAATGATTCATTGATAGGAATAGTATATCCACCCATTAGATTAAAATGCATTTGGGGATTAAAATTAGCAGATGCGGTTCCAAACTCTACAAGATCTCTAGTCAGTTGATCTCCTGCAACCCCCAAATAAAAGCGTTTGCCATAAAGGTATAATCCGGAATGTAAATCCATTATATTCTTATTAGCATTATTTGCTGAAAAAGTAGCATAGGTATTATCGTATGGTAAAGTCGGATTTATTATACTTAAAACTTGTGCTTTATCAGAATTAAATGAATTGTTAGATATACCGGCTTTTAATCCAAAGGCGAGATTAATTTTTTTAGTCATAGGTAGGTGTAAGGCGTAAGTTCCAGAAAATGAAAACTTAGTAAATGCGCCATATTGATCAGCAACTAATTGACCGCCAACGGTATGTTTTAATTTTCCTGTTTTGATTTCAGGGTGTTGTACAGGCCCATTAGACGTTCTAATCCCTGGGTTGTAAGCTACTGGCTTAAATTTTAAAGGAACTGAAAAGGCCAAATATGATGTCCGAGGAGCATCGGCAACTCCGACCCATTGCCATCTGCCACTAACAGTGACATCAATAAAATCATAGACGCCTGCGGCGGCAGGGTTCGCCATAAATTGATTTCTTGAAAATTGTGAATATTGAGGAATCTGCTGTGCTTGCACATGTACTACCCAAATACACGTAAATAAAATTAATAATCTCATTATTAGTTGTTTATTAGTGTTACGATACCGGTTTTATTTTCTGTAAAATTATCGTTGTATTCGATGATAAAATAATAAGAACCAACGGGCATTTTTTCACTATTGAATGTTCCATCCCAAGGGGTAGTTTCATATTGCCCTTCTTTTGACTGATAAATTAGATTTCCCCAACGGTTGTAAATGCTCACGACATTTTCAGGATAAATCTGATCAATGTTGTCCAGTATCCACACGTCATTTGTTAGGTCTCCATCTGGCGTGAAAGCAGTCGGAACAACAATCTCGCATTCTTCTACAGACACCACAACCATTGAAGCAGGTCCTTCACATCCGTTAATTGTTTCTGTTACATAATAACTAGTCGTACCAACATTCATTGAAGGAGTAAGAGAGGAATTTGTTCCGATTTCATTGCTTAAGTTTTCATCTGAATACCAGGTAAAAGAGCCTACTCCTTGAGCAAATAAATCTGCAGGTACGGCATTATCACAATACAAGGTGTCTGTTCCGGCAGTTGGTGTATTGGGAATGGCGTTAATTACGATTGTTTGCGTAGAAGATAAATTGCTATTTGTACAATTTGCATCAGTAATACTTACCAACACATATGTTCCAGCTGTATTTCCAATCGATAAAGAAGTAGCACTTCCTGATTGGGTTTGCGCCACACCATCTAAGGTATAATTCAAGGTAAAGTCAGCTGTTCCCGAAAGAGAGGCGACGATATCCGAAACGGCATCACCTTGACAATAAGTTGCTCCACCCGAAATGGTTGCTGAAGGAAGAGGATTAATTGTTACCACGAAAGATTCTTCATCCGAACAAGCCCCATTGGCATCGTAGATATAAACCGTTTGCGAGCTTGTGATTGGTCCAGAGATAGCTGTTCCACCAAGCCCCTGTGAATTACTGAAATAACCTTGAGACCCACTTAAATCTGATCCAGCGATAACAGGCAAAGAATAACTTACACAAGCTGCTTGATTGCCAAGATTAGTGATAGAAGGAGTACTGTTAATTATAACAGTAACAGCTTCAATATCCGTGCAACCGTTAGCGGTAGATTGAATGTAATATGTGCCAGTTGTTGAAACCGACGCGGGGTTAGAAAGTTGATTTGTAGCGTTTTGATCTGTCCAATAAGTCAAGGCCCCATTTCCGGTGCTACCTGTTGTGACATTACTAGTTGTTAGGTCAACAGTGTTTGGCTGGCAAACTGCAGCAGGAGAAGTGATTATTAGATTGGGCGGCGTAGGGTCTGTCAAATTAACAGGACCAATTTGAGAACCAATACAACCTAATAATTCTACAACAAAATCCGAATAATTTCCGGAGTTAAGACCGCCTAATGTTATTGACCCAGTAGCATTGGTTGTAAATGAATTTGGTCCAACTACGGCGATACCATCCGAATATGTGACGGTGTAAGTTGTATTGGGAGTTAATCCGTTTAATATTATTGCCCCGTCAGTCCCTAAACAGGTTGTAGGGTTATTTCCTAAACTAACAGAGAAAACAGGAGCATTTGGGTCAATAAGTGTAATTGGGCCAGAAATAGTACTAGAACAGTTTGCGTCGCTTATAGAAAAATTACTGTAGTTTCCTGCGTTTAGACCATTGATAAGAATTTCACCCGATGCGTTCGACGTTGTTGGTATTGGACCCACAAGCACACTTCCATCGTTGTAATTAAGGGTGTAATTTGAAGAAACACTTAGACCACTTATCAAGATAGTTCCATCAGATAACCCGCATGCACTTGGGTTTGAGCCAAGCGCAGCAGTAAATGTCGGTAGTGCATTTGTGGTAATTGTGGACGTTGTACTAGTAGCACAAACTCCCGCAGTAGGAGTAAATGTGTAGGTAACATTTCCGGCATTTGCAGTGTTTATAGAAGAGGGACTCCACGTGCCCGTAATTCCATTAGTAGAGGATGTGGACAAGCTTCCGGGCAAATCGTTTTGGCAATATAGCCCAAGTTGCGTAAATGTTGGGTTAACTGGCGTTGAAATGGTAACGGTCATGGTTTGAGTAGTGGCACAAACACCAGCAGTTGGGGTAAATGTATACGTAACATTCCCTGTGTTTGAAGTATTTATAGAGGAAGGATTCCATGTTCCTGTAATTCCATTTGTAGAAGTTGAAGACAAGGTTCCGGGAACATCATTTTGGCAATAAGGTCCGAGTTGTACAAATGATGGGGTAACTGGAGTTGAAATGGCAATCGTCATGGTTTGAGTAGTGGCACACAGTCCAGCGCTCGGTGTAAAAGTGTAAGTACTGCTTCCCAAGGTGGTGGTTGAAATCGTAGACGGCGACCAAGTTCCAGAAATTCCATTGTCCGAAGAGGAGGGTAGTGAGCCCGGTGATGAATTTTGACAATACGGACCTAGTTGTGTAAATGACGGGGTAACAGGAGTTGTAATTTGAACAGTCATAGTAGTATTTACAGCACATTGACCAGCATTTGGGGTGAACACATAATTACTTGAACCCAAAGTTGATGTATTTATAACTGAAGGGCTCCAAGTTCCGGTGATGCCATTTGAAGAGGTAGAATTTAAACTACCAGCCGTTGCATTTTGGCAATAAGGCCCGAGCTGAACGAATGTTGGAACTATATTGCTTGCTACAGTTATAGTTACTGTTGCCGTGCCCGGACAACCGGATTCATCAAGAATTGATAGCGTGTAATCAGATGTTGTTGTTGGAGAGGCCGTGATTGAAAGTGCTCCACCATTAGTAGTCCCTGAAAGAGGAGAAGTACTTATGGAGCCAACATTTGAAGAGGCCCAAGAATAATTAAAAAGTTGGAAATCTTTTATAATCACTGTGAAATCCAAAATTGATCCGTTGTCAGCGCCACCTGTTTGGTCAGAAATACCAATTTTCCAGGTAGTATTTGTAAGTCCACCGGCAGCTTCAATCAAAGTTAAAACAGACTGCGGAATACAGAAGGTCGCTACTTGTGCAGAATTGTTTCCGCCTGTTTGAATAGTTGCTTTTATTTGATTTAATAAAGTTAACATATCAGCATTGTATACGTAAGTTAGACCACCTGAAGGAGCAGGCGCCGGATTTTGTGAGGTATAAACAGTTGAACCTACCTGTAAGGTTAGCGTAGTAAATTCTGTATAGTCTTCGTGTCGTAATGTAAAACAAATAGAAACAAGTTGCCCGCTAACAAAATTTACAGGCGTAATTCCGGTTGAATTCACACTTGAAGTTCCAAATTGACAGCCTAATGGCCCAGAACAACCATTGGGGATATTAACAACTGTGCCATTTTGGAAAGTTTGATTTGAAACTACTGGCTGTGGAACGTA
>JBIJBD010000249.1:0-2772 GCA_044345395.1 Crocinitomicaceae bacterium
TGGTGATGGGTTTACTGTAATTGTGTAAGAACTGGGCGCACCAGCACAAGAAGTTGCTGGATCAGGACCACTGTAAGGAGTCACCGTAATTGTGCCCGTTATCGGAGTTAAGCCAGTATTTGTCGCGGTGAATGAAGAAATATTTCCTGTTCCCGAGGCTGGAATACCAATTGCTGCATTGGTGTTTGTCCACGTATATGATGCTGAGGGGAACCCACTAGATGTGAAATTTGAAGCATTTACCGTCGCGCCATTGCAAACAGATATATTTGCAGGAACCGTTACGGTTGCTCCGGGACTCGATGATACGGTTACATTTGCACCAATTGAGCAATTCGAATTATCAATAACAACTACTGTATAAGTTCCAGCAGGAATATTACTTAGCGTGTTTGTCGCGGTTGTATTCATAGTTGAACCAACTAAGGTTCCACTTGAGTTATACCAATAAAAATCCCACGGGGAAACCGTTCCGGTAGCGGTGGCAGTAGCCGTTCCATCGGTTGAATTTGAACAAGTAGTAGGTGTTGAAGCCATAGTAGGAGGCAAACAACATGACATGTTAGGATCTAATGATGATGGACTGTCTCCTTGGCATGACAAGTTAGACCAGGATCCAGATTCACCGTCCCCGCTTGTGTTAACAGTGACATTTAATGACGAAGCAGGACATGCTGCATCTACTTGCATGGTCCAACAAAATTGCAAATCGCAATTTGAAGCATTAGCATCTCCATAGTTATCTCCAGGATCAGTGACATCACAATTATTACATCCCAAATTCGACTCGAAATAGAATCCTGGACCCCAATTGGTTCCATTTACGACTCCAATTCCTGCTGGTTTCCAAACCCACGAACCTGAAGAACAACCTGCAGGAGGTGATTGGGAAACCATATTCCACCCCGCGCCATAGGTAAGCTGAACGCCATGAAACCAATTGGTATTAACTTGGTTGTATGTGAAAACCGTGTAACAAAAAGTAACAGTTTGTCCCGGGTAATAGTATCCGTTTACAGGAGGGGGATTAGCAACTAAAGATGCCTGAGTTAAACAATCTCCACACTCTTGGTTACTTTGGACTGAAATGGTAAAATTACCTGCGGCAGTTGCCCCATTTCCACTCACTTGTATGTAATATGTTTGTCATGTTTGTCCGGCAACCATACCGGTAAAGGTAGCAGGTGAGCCATCAACATCGCAACCAGCAGGCGTTAAACTGTTGCAAGATCCTGTGTATAGACCAATTTGAGGAGTTCCAAAAGAACCCGTAATGTTTGAAAAACTAATAACAGCTGTTGGGCCAGACGCAACAAACGAATACCAAACATCTTGAGCAGGGGAAGCCATATCTGCAGTTCCTGTCCCACAATCGATAATGGAAACATATGGGTTTGCTGCAGTAGCTCCTACGTTCGTCCCATTGTGTGTAACAGGCAAACCTACACCTGTTGCCCCACCTGAGCAGCCTGCAGGAGTGGGCAAGGTTCCTAAATTGAATGCGGTAGCACAATTATCTCCCTGAGAATAACTATAAAATATTGAAACTAAAAATAAAAAAGTAATGATTCTCTTCATACGTTTAATTTTTAGATGTATTTCTTGCACTCAACATACGAATGAGTATTCCACTTTTGTGGATTTTGTAGATTCCATTATCTGTAGTATTCTCATTTTGGAAACAAACACCGTTGAGTGTTACTTCGCCTAGCTCTTTCTTTGAAAATAATTCAACAGTTGAACCATCTTCAAAAGTTAATAAATATCTTGAATTCTCATTAAAATAGCCACACCAATCTGCTTTTTCAACAGACTCTTTCAGTTGAGCTTCAGTATACTTTGTTCCAGTTTTTGTTACTACAAAAAAGCTAGACTGTCCTTGCAGTGGAAGATAAAATATTGCTACAAAAAATATGAGTATAATTTTTTTCATCCTTATTATTTAATCAAAGTTACTATGCCAGATTTGTAATCTGTGTAATTGTCATTGTATTCAATGACAAAATAATACGATCCAACTGGCATATTTTCATCATTATACTTTCCATCCCAAGGTTTTGTTTCATATTGCCCTTTTTTTGACTGATAAATAAGATTTCCCCATCGATTATAAATGTTTACCACGTTATTAGGATAAACCTGATCAATATTTTGAAGTGTCCACGTGTCATTTGTTTGGTCTCCATCTGGTGTGAAAGCAGTCGGAACAATAATTCCACATTCTTCTACAGATATTACAACAACGGAAGCTGGTCCTTCACATCCGTTAATTGTTTCTGTTACATAATAACTAGTCGTACCAACATTCATTGAAGGAGTAAGAGAGGAATTTGTTCCGATTTCATTGGTTAAGTTTTCATCTGAATACCAGGTAAAAGAGCCTGATCCTTGAGCGAATAAAGGAACTGGCGATGCATTGTCACAATAAAGTGTGTCAGCCCCTGCAGATGGTGCAGATGGAATGGCGTTTATTACGATTGTTTGTGTTGAGGATAAGTTGCTGTTCGTGCAGTTAGCATCAGAAATACTTAATAAAACGTAAGTTCCTGCAGTATTTCCAAGTGATAAAGAAGTTGTACTTCCTGATTGAGTTTGCGCTACTCCATTTAAAGTATAGTTCAAGGTATAATTTGAAATACCAAAGGTAATTGTGGCTGAAATGTCTAAAATATTATCTCCCTCACAATAATTTGCACCACCCGAAATAGATGCTGTCGGTAAGGTATAAATACTTACAGTAAACGATTCTGTTGCCGTACAAGCGCCATTTGC
>JBIJBD010000038.1:0-16921 GCA_044345395.1 Crocinitomicaceae bacterium
CAGTTTAATTGTTTCGCCTGTAGAACTAATTTTAAAATTGGTGTGATAAAAATTTCCTGTTGCAGGAACAAAATTTGGTGAAAGTGAATTAATCCCGGTATTTGACATGCTTAATTCAATAAATTGTAAGCTTGTCGGACAAGTTGCGATTACGTCAAATGATAGCGAATCAATATTTCCAGGAGAAAGTCCTGCTGATATCAACTCACTTGCCGAATAAAGGTATTGTTGGCGAGCACCTTCGTACCAGTTACTGTATGCGGAAGGATAGTCATAATAACCATTTTGAATGGTGCCAGTTCCAATAATAGAAGAGTTAAAGCGAATATTGGGACGCTGCTGGGAATTGCTTCCACCACTGAATCCGCATGCTGACTCTGGATAATTTAATGCAATTGTTGAAGAGTTAAAAGCTGTGGCAGTTTGTACATGTATAGAATTGCATTCATAAAAAGAGTTATAAGTGCACAGATTTAAAACTATGTTTGAAACACCATCCCAAAAGAAGGGGGTTGTAAAATAATGGGTATTCCAACCTGGCTGTGGTTGAAAAGTACTATCAATTAATACATTTGTAAATGGTGTGGATGCAAAACGATTTTTTTCACTACAAAAAACAATTACATATTCATTAGGTTGAATAATTTGATGGGGGAAAAACCATTCACCTAGTGTTGAATTATCACTTAAACTATAATTGAATAAATCAATGGCAGTTGTGCCAGAATTATAGATCTCAATCCAATCCTCGTAGTCGCCATCTTCATCAGCTAAAACGGAGTAATTTTTATTACTGCCTTCATTGATAACCAGTTGACCAAAGGAAAAAGATGAAAAAACTAAAATTAATAAGCTAAAAAAGGAATTCAAGTGACTCAATTTTGACAATCAAATATAGTACATTTTACAAAAAGTAAACATTCTTTATAACTTATTTTCTTTCAAGTCCTTGGCTAAACTTGCAATTTTTAGTTTTCTGTTCCTCAATAAATAATTTAGATCTGATTTATTGTCAATCATCAATTGCCTGTTGTAATAATTGATGTGTTCAAGAATGCCAAAAACGTTTGCAAAAACAGCCCAAATTAATAAGTTATCGGCTTTTATAATCCAGTTGGTTAAGAATAACTGAATGACTATAACTAGTGGAATTAAACCAATTAAGATCAAATTCACTTTTTTAGATTTTCTGAAAAACAATAAGTTCTTGTTTTGATCAAATGAATTACCCTGTAAACTTTTAAGCTTTAATTTAAAATAATGTTGGCCTTGGAACAAGATAAAAATACAAAGAATCAATCCATACAACAGAAATAAAATATCGAGTGGTGAGTGATTGAAAAGAAGATAAATTGCAATCGCAGGAAAAGTAAAAAACGCATGCGACCTTTCCATTTTATAGGTTTTATTCAATCGTTGAATTAATTCATCTTTACTCATAGGCCATTTACTTTTTCTTCTCCATCCACTTCAACAAATTTTTCCTTTCACTCATTCCGTATTTCACCTTGATATCCCAAAGATTAAACAATAGCTACCTTGATAAATCATAACAATGAGAAGGTTTATCGCAAGACATTTACTGAACCCGTGATTCTTTTCTTATCATCAATGTTTTTTATTTCAAAATCAATGACCCAAGTATACGTTCCTTCCGGAACAGCAATAACCTTGTTATAGGTTCCATCCCAACCAATAGTATGGTCATACGATTCCCAAATTAACTCTCCCCAACGATTGAAAATAGAGACGTGAAAATTAAATGGATCAAATCCACTTGTGAAAATCGGTTTCCACAATTGATTGTGCTCATCTTGGTCTGGCGTGAACGTGTTTGGAACATAGTAAACAAGCTGCTCTTCATAGCCAATAAATTGAGTTACTGAATCAATACATCCTGCCGGAGATGTAGCAGTTAGCGTAATGAAAAATCCTTGAGCAGTATTTGTGTATTGGTGAAGTTCTTCAACTTGAGAACTAAAATTCCCATCGCCATAATCCCAATAGTACGTATTATTTCCTTGTGTTGAGTTATAAAATTGCACGTTTTCAGAAGGTGCTGAAAATTCACCCGGAATAAAGGTAAACGAGGCAATTGGTTCCGCTTCTACACACAAGTAGTCATTTAGAATTGAAGTTGCAGTACAACCGCTTACATCAATTTGCAACTCTACATCGTAACAACCTGGATTTGATAAATTGTAATCGATCGTTGGTGTATTACCTGCGGCTTGACCATTAATGAACCATTCGTAGGTAACATTAGGAATTGATTGTGTTGTTAATATTCCCTGCAAAGGGGAACAAGCAAGTAAATTATCGGCGGAAAACGAAACATTAGGATTTGGTGAAATTTGAATGTCAATCGAAGTATTACTAGCACATTGATCTACATTTGGAGTAAAATTGTAGGTGAAATTTCCCAGTTGTTGTGTATTGATACTAGATGGATTCCAATTCCCTGTAATCCCATCCAAGGATTGAATTGGTAGTGCAGGAGTGGGAGAAAATCCCAAGCAATATGGCCCCAGTGGATTAAAAAGTGGATCAATAAGCGGACGAACCGTTACGATGCAACTGTCCAAATTAGAGCAACTATTTAAACTGGCATTCACGTAATAGGTAATATTCTGATTGACTGTTGAAGAATTTGTTAATAGTTGATTGATGGTTGAACCTGTTCCATTTGTTGCTCCAGAAATATTGGTATTAGAACTTGTTGAATACGTAAAAGTTGCTCCTGTTGGAACAGATGAAATCAATTGATTAAAAGCAGTTCCACTGCAAATAGTGTCAAAAGGAATGATGTTAACTTGAACGGTAGCATTTACCGATACATTAACAAAATCAACAGATTGGCAACCATTTTGGTCAATTCCATTCAGGATTGCCGTATAATTCCCAGGATTGGGGTAAGTGACTGTATGAGGACCAAAACCTGGTGCTAAGCTAGGTGAAGCATTTTGAGTAAAATTCCAACTGACGTTAGCGCAATTTTGAGATGACAAAGCATCATAAACTACTGTCCCACCAGCACATATTGTTAAAGAACTTGAAGAAATTTGCGGATTAGGTCCAACAAATGTACCTCCATTGGGATTATTTGTATTGAATGTAAGTGTAAAACCGGTGTTTGCAGAGAAGTTATTTACGAGTAAAGCATAACTCGTTCCAGCTGTCATGTTAATACTTTGTATGTAGGCATTGTCAAATAATTGACATCCGGGTAATTCATTTGGGTCTGTGTCAGTTAAACTCATTCCAGTAGATCCAGTGGAATTTAAACACGAACTTGCACAACATCTAACTGGAGTCCTTGGACCACAGGGGTTAGCGGTATTTAATTGATAAAAAATAAAATCGATATCGTCTGTCGGATTTACAGGTGTTATATCAAAAGTCAAAGGACCACTTGTTCCGCAAGTCCAATAAAACCAAGAAGAATTTGATTCATCAGCACCGGGCATATCTAAACACGTTCCAGTCTCAGGTTCATCATTGAAGGCTCCACCGCCACCCAAACTTGCAACACTAACTGGATTTTGGTTACACAAAAATGACGCTCCACCGCAATCTGATCCTGGATTTGCTGATGGGGTATAGCTGTTGATACATAATTCAAATGTTCCTTCATTTGCCTGTGTTGTCGAAATACGAATGTAATAGGTGTTTCCAATCATAAGGGCACCTTCATAAAGTTGTGTTGTACCAAAACCCGCAGTTCCATTTGCGCAATTTAATTCTGTCAATGTTCCTCCACAAATTCCAGAATATAAAGCGATTCTCGGTTGGGACATGGTTCCACCACCACCCGTTCCACTTGCAGAAATCAATACATCTGTTCCTAGTGAGGTAAATGAAAACCAGATATCTTCTGTTGCTGTTGCAGTCCAACATGGTGGTAATCCATAAGCACTTGCTGTTGCTCCGACATTGGTAAAAAAAGCATTTCCTGAACAATAATTCGACACAGAATTAATTGGCGTGGCAGAGCTACAATCCGCACCTTGAGCAAAAACCGACGAAACAAAAACTAGAAAAGAAAAAAACAAAATATTAATTCTAAATACTCGTAATGCCTTGAAGATTTGAAAAGTAGCCAAAGTCTAAGTTAGATTGATGTTGGTTATTTTATCAAATGTACAAATCCATGGCCAATTTCCCCACTTTGTGTCTTAAACTTATAAGTATAAACACCATCAACCAGGTCTCTGCCTGAATTGTCCTTACCATTCCAATTGTTCTGATAATTTGTTGACGAGAAAACAATATTTCCCCAGCGGTTTAGAATCAAAACTTCAGTGTTTTTAGGTAAGTTTTTTATTTCAAAAACATCATTGGCTCCATCCGAATTTGGTGTTATAACATTTGGGAATTCAAAAGGTAGGGTGGGGGTTATCGTGTCGGGACAATCAAACAAGGTAATGTTTTGCGTAATCGTATCAGTGAAACAATTAAATTCAACAATCGCAGTGATTTGATAAGAAGCTAAATTAGAAAACTCATGGGTTGGATTTATGGACGTTGAGGTATTACTTGCTCCTGAATTTGGGTCTCCGAAATTCCAACTTATTTGATTGATTGCTAAAGATGTTGCTAGTGAGAATGAGATTGTACTTTGCAAACATGAGTCTGGAGAAAAAGCAATGGATGGACTTGAAAAATTTCGTTCGTGAACCCGTGCTGGTAAACCTAACATGCACAATCCGTTAAGAGTAACGGCATTAGTGGTGTAATCACAAAAAGAACTATTTGGTGAGTTTATGGCATCTAAAACATTACTTCCTCCGATAGCGACGTACAATTTTCCATCTTGTCCTTCCTCAATTTGAAACGTTGGATCACTCGGTGTGGCAACTAACGTATGCGAGGAGGCAATATTTATGGAGTCATAAGTTGTTAATTTCAACTGATAGACTGAAATGTTGTTGGTATAATAAAACATGCTCCCATCAGGTGAAAAACTACATCCGTATTTGCGAATTGGTGAGCCAGGTGTATTATCTGTTACTTCTACTGTTATGGGATCAAATAATTGGCCGGTTACAGCATCAAAAGAATAAAAATCGATTAATTTACTATCATCGATAGGCATGGCAATTCTATTTCCTGCTCGATTCGCTTTCATTGAACCATAAAAAGGCATTCTCGGATCGAAATTAGAATTAGCGCCCAATAAAGCTGTTCCAACGTTGCTGGAAACTGGAGTGGGATCAACACCGCAACCATCAACTTTATAGGCTAAAAATTGATCACTTTCTTTTTTATGCACGATTACCCAATAACCTCTGATTGCCTCACTTCGTACAACAGTCACTTTTTCTGATAGAAAATCAGTGAGAAAAATATTCTTTTGCAAAGGATCAACATCGCCTAATCCATTGTTGAGTGCCATATCCACCACCGTATATCTTAAGCCGTTATCCAATGGAGGATTATCATACTCCAGATCGTCCAATGTGAAAATGTAATACTTCTTCGGATCTTCAGGAAATGGAACAATTACAGGTCCTTGTGTGCACGATTGGAAAGCGCCTCCAAATAAATTAAATCCATTTGGCATCGTTTGATGATTTGGAGTCCAAACACTTGTTCCATCTGTGTAAAAAAGCAATTGTCCGGTTAACTCATCCGAAACCGATGCGCATTGTTCAGGACTATATATAGCCGATGCCATCATTCCATTGGGTTGTGCGCCAGAAAAATCTACCATACAATTGAAACCAAAATTCCAATAATTGTTTTGTAATTGGGCAGAAACAAAAGATGTTTGAATTATCAAACTGAGTCCTAAAAAAATGAAATTTCTATTTTTATGAAGCATATTATTTTATCGTATTAAAGTAACAAATCCATGACCATTTTTACCGTCTTGGGTTTTAAATTTATAGGTATAAACACCATCAACTAGTTCCTTACCTGAATTATCTTTACCATCCCAATTATTTTGGTAATTATCTGATGAGAACACGATATTTCCCCAACGGTTGAGAATTAGAACTTCGGTATTTTCTGGTAAATTTTGAATTTCAAAAATATCATTGGTTCCATCTGAATTTGGGGTGATTACATTTGGAAATTCAAAATTTGGTTGGGGTAAAGGAATTACATTTATAACAACGGTATCACTACCACTACATCCATTAATATCCGTTCCCGTTACGATATATGTCGTATTTTGGGAAGGCTGAGCTGTTGGATCTGGACAATCAAAACAAGTTAAACTTGATGATGGATTCCAGGTGTAGGAAACTCCTCCAGTTGTGTTTAATTGAACGGAGTCACCGAAATTTATCGTTGATGTTTCTGGGTTAGCGTCAATTGTCGCGGCATTGCTATTCGCTAAAATGATTGTAGTATCAATCGGACAGCCTTCTGCACTATTAATTGTGATATCGTAAGATCCTGGAGCAAGTTCACAAACACTGTCTACAATCATTATTGTAGGAAAGGGCCACTCGTAAAAATACGTTCCGGCAGGAGATGGATTAAAATATATACATCCGTTGTTATTGCCACATGAAGGTTGTATAACCGTAGCGTTCAATTGGTACGTTACCGTTTCGGTGATTGCAAATGTTTGAGTTGTTGAGTTCCCACATTCATTTGTGATAGTACATGTATAATTCCCTGCTGACAATCCTGTGGCTGTTGCATTTGAACCACCACTAGGCGACCAGGTATAGGTAAATGTTGTTCCACCTGAAGCCACAACCGTTGCAGAACCATCAGATCCACCGTCACAAGTAACATTGATTTGACTTGAAGTTGTTGTTACTGGAGGACAAGGATTTGCACCAGGAGGAAGAATACAGCAGTTTCCACCAGCAGAAACATTTAGTGTTTCGTTTACCCAACAAGCATATTGAGTTTGATGATAAAGGAGTGTTCCGGAAGTTGCATTTAAAAAGTAGTAAACGACTTCATCGGGAGTATTTCCTCCACCTCCATTGATTAGGGTATCGCAATTTCCAGACACCCCAAGCATTCCCCCTCCCCATGGTCCAGAACCATTGCCATGAGCTGGAGTATATCCTACAGATGGTGGATTCATAGGTGGGCTAATCGTTACCATACCAGCAGGAACACCCGTAATTGAGGTTGTAAAATTACCAAGTCCACAGTTATCATTATTCTGATTGGAGTTCATTCCAGCGTAAATAACTTGGGTGATATTTCCTACAAAAGGTCCGGTGAATGTCACTTGAATTGGCTCATACGTGCAAATTCCTACTTTAAGATTTGGGATGTTCTGATCAACGTTAATAGTTAAAATTCCTCCATCATAATTGGAATAAATCACTAAATTACCGGTGGGGTCGCATACATTTCCGCAAGGAACATCAGCTAATATTATTGTGGTATCAATTGAGCAGCCTGTGGTGTTCGTAATCGTTATAGCATAAGTACCGGGGCTCAAACCACTTTGGCTACTCACAGTCGAACTCGAAGGAAAAGGCCATGAGTAAAAAAAAGTGTCTGAAGGAGATGGAGCAAAAGAAATAGAGCCATTATTGTTTCCACAGGTTGGTTGAACAATGGTTGCATTTAGTGAGAAGACTGTGGAAGTACAATTTCCATTGCAGTTGTTTGGTGTTGACGGAGCAAGTGCCCAGGTAGAGCCTCCATCTGTCGTTCGTTCATAGGATTGTCCCGCAACTGTTGCCGGTGAAATATATTCAATTCCAGCAATTGTTGAAGCAGTTGCCAATCCACCTCCTCCGCATGCCGAGATTCTTTGTAAAACTCCAGAAGTAAATGTTGCATCATTATTTAACTTGTTTGGGTCATTGGAAGCAAAAGTCCAGTAAACAGCATCAACAGCAACACCAGATTCATTATATAGAGCTACCCATCCGTCACCATTTGGTAAATGCCATCTGCTAGCATTTGAACGCCATAATCGTCCTGAATTTGCTGCAAGGTTTAAATTGAACGATATATTCGCAGTATTTGGACCACCAATTGTAATAAATCCCAAAGGCGGAATAATGGTTCCTGATGGAAATGAAAAAGCTCCCCCGTTGGTGCCACCATCCATTCCACCAATAGTCCAGCAACTAATATCAATTGCATTACAATTTGAAGTATTGTAAATTTCAATAAATTCAGAACCATAATTAGCCACAGAATTATACATAGACTGAAAGGCTTGATCCGTGTTTCCACCTTCAGGGTTTACTAAAATTTCATTGATGACAACTTGCGAAAATGTGAAATATAATTGCAAAAAAATGATAGCTGTAAAAATTAATTTTTTCATAATTGTTTATTTATTTTAGCAATAATAAATGCCCATGAAATTCTTTAATATCATCAAGATCTTTTGTTTTGAGTAAAATTTTCCAAGTGAAAATTCCATTTTGTTGTAATCTTCCATTGTAAGTTCCATTCCAGCCTTCATTGATATCTATTGACTGGAAAATTAATTCTCCCCATCCGTTGTAGATAAAAAGAGCATAGGATTGTGGATCGAATGAATCGCTAATGCAAGGAAGGAAAATGTTGTTAAATTCATCTCCATCAGGCGTAAATGTATTTGGAGCATATAGAAAATTATCCTCCTGAATGTTCACGGTTGCATACGTAGTATCGATACAACCTTCGCTATTCTCTCCTATAATCATGTAAATCGTATTTTCTATTGGCGTGGCAATTGGATTTGAACAATCGTTGCAATTCAAGCTTGAAGACGGACTCCAAGAAAAAGACGTTGCACCAGTTGCATCAAACTGTATAGATTCTCCCGAAGTGATAGAAGAAAAAGAAGGAAATACATCAAAATCAAATGTGTTGATTTGAGGAACTGAATAATTCTCGGTAACTGAGCATCCATTTTGATCTGTGACTGCTACAGAATAATTTCCAGATGCCACATTTGTTAGGGAATTTGTTGAGCTTCCACCACTTGACCAACTATAGATAAATGGTGCTGTTCCTCCAATAGTCGATAATGAAATTGAACCATCTAATGCATTGCAAGTAGAAGGTGAAATTGTTTCAATAACATTGAAAGGTGAAGGTTCTGTTAAAACAATTGTGGTATCAATCGGACAGCCGTCTGCGCTATTTATGGTTATATCATATGAACCTGGACTTAGGTTACAAACACTATCGACTGTAAAATTAGTAGGAAAGGGCCAGGAATAAAAATAGGTTCCCACAGGTGTTGGCGCAAAGGATATGCAACCGTTATTATTGCCACAAATAGGTTGAATGATTGTAGCGTTCAATTGGTAAGATACTGTTTCGGTGATTGTGAAAGGTTGCGTTGTTGAGTTACCACATTCATTTGTAATTGTGCATGTATAATTTCCTGCTGATAATCCTGTGGCTGTTGCATTTGAACCACCACTAGGCGACCACGAATAAGTGAATGATGTCCCACCTGAAGCTACAACCGTTGCTGAACCATCTGAACCACCGTTGCAAGTAACATTGATTTGACTTGAGGTTGCGGTTACTGATGGACAAGGGGTAGCTCCTCCTGAAATTCCAAAAACAGGTCTAGCTGTTGATCCATTGGCATTCGTTGCTGTATTTGCTCCTGCGTATTGTGAAATAGGAATTCCACCATTATCAGCAAAATTCCCTACAATAAATCCACTGGAATTTGAAAATGAAATTTCAATGCAAAGATTATCCGTAAAATTATAGTTGAAGGGAGTAAGTAAATCAATAAAGGTCCAATTATTCGATGGAACACCCGCTGCACCAATCAAAGGGGTGTAAGTGTAATTTGTGGAAGTGAGCACTGTCACAGGAGCACCTGCATTGAAATTTGAATTAAATATGCCTGTAGGATTGGTTAGGGTTGTGTGTCCCATTTTAATAACTAGATCCGATAGAATAGTTGATGGATCAGATGTTCCACCTCCGTGTCGAAACCAAATTCTACTTATGTTTATTGGACCCGTTACCGGCGTTGTCATTGCTGCAATTTCTGCTTGGGTGTAAATAAATTGAAATTTGTTACAAGCTCCGGAATTAAAGAATAAATTGTTAACACCAGAGTTTGTAGGATTATGATAGTAGTGAGTAGGAACTGTTTGACAATAGCATGCAATCGCTTGAATAGAAATAAAAAAGAAAAGAAATTTTTTCAAATTCATTGTTTAGAACTATTTTTCGCGTTATTCTTTCACAATTCGATAAACTTGATCTTCATTTTGATCTACCGTTAATAAATATACCCCACCAGAAATAAAAGTAAAATCAATCTCCTCATTTTCCGAAGTGAATTTTCCAGCCAATATTTTCTTTCCTTGAATATCACTAACAACATATTCTAATCCAATAAGCTTATTAGAAATCGATATATTCAAATAATCAGCAACAATATTTGGATAAAGACTTATTTCCTTTTCTGAATTTTCAGCACTATCCTCAAAAATGGAAGCTTGAGGCTCGCCCCGATAGGCTCGAATGTCATTTCCTACGCCGCAAATAACAAGTGTTCCGTCCCAACCAATTAACGGACCCCCGATATAGACATTTGTAATAGGTGTTTGCCAACGCAGCGTTAAGTCGGCATTGAACGAGAAAAAAGCCCCATCTGAAAAGCCCCCATTGGTTACATTGATAATGCCAGCAGCATCAATGCTCATTCTTGGATAAGACGCATTTCCGTACAATATAACTTGAGAGCTGTCTGTAATAGTTCCAGTCACAGGATCAATTCTAATCACTTTTCCGCTTCGACTGTAGGAATATACAGAACCATCCAGTCCAATTCCAGAGGACGAGAAAGGAATGTAATGAATGGGAACACTCCAGTTTTGAGTAAATCCAGCGCCATTATCCGTAAAAGAATAAAGTGAATCTGTTATCGGATTATTTTGAGATCTTGGGAGGTAAATTGTGCCGTCATTTCCTAAAAAAAGTGCTTGCTGCTGAACAAGACCATTGTCAATTGCATCTGTTTTGTACAAAAGTTGACCATCTAAAGCATCAAAAGCTGCGACTTTTAACTGAGTAAGGTCATTGATGATTCCATAAATTTTAGAACCGTAAACTGCCAACTCAGCACCGTCTCCGTATGTGAGTCTGTAGGTCTGCCAAACAGTTGTCCCGTCTACTTTATTTACGCGCATTACGGAATTAATATTCCCAACAATCAGATCGCCATTTTCCAAAAAATTAAGGCCTTCTGCCGAACTTTCATCAATCAAGCTGTCTGATTTCCAGATCACCGAACCATCTGCTGCATCCAGAGCATATAAATACGCAGCATTGCTATTTCCAGAACGTGAGGCGTAAACCACCCCATTTCTAATTGCGGATATGCGATTACGCCAGTCTGAGGTTGGGAAATCTACCGGTAAATTCTTTGTCCAAAGCGTATCTCCATTTCTAATATCCATCATTACAATTCTACTCCCATTAAAAACGTCACTTGTATTACTTATTCTCACTGCCGCAAGATAAATGCTGTCACTAACAGGCGATCGGGCAATAGTTGACGGCATACCTCCCGACCAAAGCAGATTTTCGCTAGTTGGACCATATTCATTTGTTGAACCATTTCTCAAGGAATTTCCACCAGTTGAGACAGACCAATTTTGAGCAGAAGTATTTAAACTCGTTAAAAATCCGAATAAAAGAATTCCGTTTTTAATCAATGAATCCACACTATTTCTGAAATCGATAACCATAATACAATCCGACTTAAATTACTTGATAGTTATTCTTTTATGAATTTGTGTGTCACAATTCCTTTGTCTGTCAGCGCATTTAGGATGTAAACTCCGCTTGCAAGATCTAATACATCAAGGTCAGTTTTATTGTTCATTAACTTAAAGCTTTTTATTTTTTGCCCTTCGATACTAAAGATTTCTATTTCTAAATTTTGTTTTGATTTAATTGTAATTATGTTTTTTGCAGGGTTTGGATAAACAAGAATTTGTTGCTGATTCAAATCTTCATTTAAAGAAGCAGTTTCATCTTTCAAACAACGAATTGGAAGTCCAGTCAAAATATGGCTTTCACTAGTATAACAAGCGGGACTGTCGTAACCTGCCAAAATGATTGAAGAACTCTGAGAGTCAACAGAGGTGGAAGACCAAACGAACGCCATTTGAGATAAACTCTCATAGAAACCATTGTTATGTGCTCTCCAACCAGAGGGCAATAAGGTAAAACTACTTGAGTTATCCGCTCCTGTATTGGGATCTAACCAATGTTCTAATCCCATTTCTTTGAGTTTTCCTCCAGCAACGGCATTTCCTCCAACAAAAGTGATAAGTTCTTCCCAATCGGCAATAGATGGAACGTAATACCCCGACGGACAAACATTTTTAGCATTATTTACTACATGCCAATTATATAAATTACCGTAAATATTGGCATTCGCGAGATCTCCTTCATAATAGCAGTAAGCAGGCTCTGTTTGTGTAGACCAAGATACATCATCAAGAACAAGCGAAATGGGCACCTGATCGTTGTATTTTGTTACTTTCAAATTTTCTGTAAGCCATGTTTGATTTCCTATAGAAATAGTATTGTAGGTGTTTCCATCGACATCAGTAACTGTTTGAGCATGGATAGAAATAGTACATATGAATAAATAAGTGAGTGAAAGGATTTTAATTTTCATGGCATATTTAAATTTAGTTCTTAGTATTTTTTTGGTGTAATTTGCTTGATTCTACTACAAAAATAGTTCAAGAACATTCAGAAAAGAAAACTATTTTATTCATAAATTATATCTCATAGAAATCAATAAATAAAGAGATTTAGTGAAATACGACTTATATCTTAACTGTTGGCTCTAAATATTCTCCAATGCTGAATAAGTAAATTCCTTTTGATAAATCCCCTAGATCGATACCGAAAATACAAAGCACCCCGAAGGGTGCTTACATTCTTATGCAGCAAGAATGGACTACTCAAACACAATTACAAACTCGATTTAGCGGTTTATTTAACAACCATATGAGGTGGTTTTGTCTGCAAGGTTTAGTTTCACCATACTTTCTTCAAGCTATTTTTTATTTGTTTTAGAAAGAAAGAATAAAACAGTATTGAGCATCAAAAATACAATTGGACCTCCAAGCATTTGGAATTGGGGTGGTGTTGCTTGAATGTGCGTGTAAATTGCAACTATTCCCCATCCAAAAATTGAGTATACAACCCATTTGCGATATGCAGGCATAAGAAGCCCTATTGCAAATGCCACTTCACTCAACCCAATAGGGAAACGCATCCACAGAGGATATCCCCAACTTTCTAAATTTTTGATTTGCATTTCAACGCCAAGAAGTTTTGTGATGCCTGAACCTAAAAATGCGAAGGCAAGCAAGCCTGCAAGAACCCACGTAAAAATGTTTTTTGTTTTACTTGTCATATTTTTTATGTTTAAAATTATTGGTTAAAAATATAGCTGATGAAAATAGTAGCTCTTAACAGCAGCTGTTAAGGGCTAGCTTATTCTTTAATAACTTTGAATGTCTGTTTCATATTTTCACCTATGCTCAACATATAAATTCCACCAGATAAATTATTCAATGAAATACTAGTTTTTTCAGCGTTTAATCTGCCACTCAAAACAACTTTTCCTCTGTTGTCATAAATTGAATAACTCATTCCTAACAATTCAGCATCCGCTTTTACTTGGATACTACTTGTTGCAGGATTAGGGAAAATAGAGTAGGATTCACCTGAAAGCTCTGAAACCCCTGTAAATGAAAGACTAACATTGATAGTAATGGTGCTGTCGCAACCTGCTGCATTTGGAATTACCTGTGTGTATTGTCCGTTTTGATTATACCAGATTCCATTTACACTTACAGAATCAAGGCCTGTTTCATTGAGGGTAGTCGAAGAATTTTGATTTACTGTAACCGATACAGTATCTGTTCCCGTGCAGCCATCTGATGATAATGCGGTTAGCACATAATCTTGGCTGTTAGAAGGCACGAATGGTGTATTATTATTTATACCACCACTCCAGTTATAATTAGATCCTCCCGAGCCAGATAAAGTAACTTGATCACCCTCACAAACTGTAAGATCATTTCCGGCATTTATTCCAGTACTGGAATTTAACTGTGAGTTATATAAATCTTGGATCTCACAAGCTGTTAAGGCTCGGTTCCAAATGCCGATATCATCAAGGTTACCATTAAATGGATGCCATCCGTCTACTGGTCGTCCTCCAAATCTTACTGGCAAAGAATTGTATGTTAAACCACCACTAATTGCCATACTCTGAACAAGATCACCATTTAAATAAATTTTTGCAGAATCATTATCGTGCGTATAAACAAAATGAGACCATGTATTCGTTAACAAACTAGCATCTTCAAAAGTCAAGAAAGAATTTACTCCATTGATAGTCCAACAAGCCTGCATTTTATTAATCGTACCTGAAAAAGGAGCTTCTATATTCACCTCAAAAGAGTTTCCCCAGCCTCCCCATTCACGTTTACTGACAATTAGTCTTTTCCAACTGGTGGTATTAACTCCATAATCAATCGCGTTATACCATGCCGAAATTGTCACATTGGTAACATTAAATGATGCGTGATGCGGAACATCTATATAATTAGCAGAAGTACCATCAAAACTATACGCATTGTTTGGAATACCAAATCTATCTGCCGTTAATGTTGCCCCAGTTACAGTTCCATTGTTGGCATTTACACTTGAATCATTGGCATTTCCGTTAAAGGGCCACCAACCAACTAAGCCATTTGTTGGGACATATGATGGAACATTTTGTGCCATTATTGTCGCAGTCAATCCTAGTGATGCTGCAATAGTTAAAAATAAATTTTTCTTCAAGCCTGCAAGAACCAACGTAAAAATATTTTTTGTTTTACTTGTCATATTTTTATTTTTAAAATTATTGGACAAAAATATAGCTGATGGAAATAGTAGCTCTTAAGGTAGTTTAAGAAATTATTCTGACCGTAACTTTTTGCGTAAAGCATTCAGATCGTCCGGAGCTTTGATGTGTATCAATGTCAAATCTCTCTTTCACCTATTTTATTAAAGATATTGATGATTTCTTCTTGTTATATATTTATTTTTGATTTAATATCTCTAACTATAGCCTCATTTTCATAAGGGTACTCAACGCCTGGCTCTGTTATCTTTGTATGAGGTAATTCTTCTTTAACCAACTTTCTTATTCGTATCCTTTGCTCTTCAAAATATCTTCCACCTATTAAAACGAGACTTACATGGGCCAGAGCTTTTATTTTCGCAAAGCCTTCTTCTTCACTAAGAGTACCGTATATAGTTATATCTCCTATAGATTGAACAAGTTTAATGACTTCGTCTCGGCGATATGGATTTCCTCCGAATAGAACTATAACTGGCGCATTTTTATTTTTAGAAACACTTTCTGATACTAACATAACTTTCAAATTTTAACCCCTCTTGTCATAGGCACTTCGACAAAAATGAGTTCCGCTTCTTCTGATGCTTTAATCTTTATTGTTTCTGTTTCATATATACCCAAGGCATCACCTTCATTAAGTATGTAGTTATCGATAATTATGTTTCCAGTTACACAATGAATGTAAACGCCATTGCCACTTAGATTCATCACGTAATCAAGTGTTACATTTTTTTCAATATGGCTTACACTTAAAAAAGCATCTTGGTTTATCAAGGCGGTATTCTTGCGTCTATCCGGTGATAGCGTCAATAAAATTTTATTCAACTTATCTTCTGGTTGATACGCAAAGGCTTCGTGGCGAGGTTTTACATTCATTTCCTTTGGATAAACCCAAATCTGATAACTGTGAAACAATTCTGTTTTCGAAGTATTGAACTCACTGTGCATAATCCCTGTACCAGCACTCATAGTCTGTACACTATTTTGATGAATAATGCCTTCGCTGCCCGTATTGTCTTTGTGAGCCTGTGAACCCGCAACCACAATGGTGCTAATTTCCATGTTTCGGTGGGGGTGCATACCGAAGCCTTCACCAGCATTTACAATATCATCTGCAAACCCGGTTAATTCCCCAAAATGGGTTTGATTAGGAACAAAAGCATACGCACTTTTCTTCCAAGCATCTTGCTTATGCCAACGCGATTCGTTAGGTCTGTGTAAGAATTTCAATTTAACTTTTGATTAGAAAGCAAAAATAAATATTGAAAAAAACAGACTTCTTAAGGTAGTTTAAGAAATTTATTTGCTTGCAACTTTTCTGCGTATCTCACTTAGGTATTCCGGAGTTATGCCTATATAGGCAGCAATAAGTTTTAGTGGCAGTCGCTGTGTTAGGCTAGGATAAGTTTGAATGAAATCAATATATCGTTCTTCACTTGTAGAACTAAGAAGCATTCTTGTCCGCTTGTTTGCGGTGATGATGTTTCGTCTCAATATATTTATTTGTTCAAGAAGAACTTCTCTACTTGCATTTCCCCAAATATCTAACATTTCGCTTTCTATCCAATAGACTTCACTGTCTTCAATCGCCTCAATTGTTATATCTGAAGGAACATTATTAAATAAACTATTCATATCAGTGATAATCCAACCTTCTGGTGCGAACTGCATGATATGTTCTTTACCCGTATCATCTAAAACATAACTTTTTAAACATCCTGATATAACCTTGCAACCGATTTTACAAATCTCTCCTTGATTAAGGAGTATAGTTCCTTTTGCAATAGATTTTATTTTACTTGTTTCAAAAATATTCATATCTGATTTAAGTAGACTTCAAAATTATTAATCTCAGGATTATTCAGAGCATGCGGGTCACCGCTAACCTATGCTAACCGCTACAAGAAATTAAAAAACAGGCACGAAGTTACACCAAAAAATACTTTCTTAAAAATGGTAAGTTTCCCAATAGATAGAGTTCCAAGTTGTCAATTACTCAAAGCCCCCTCCTTCAACGACATCGGCGAAACAACAACTCGCTCAACTCCTAATTTATTCAAAACCCAGCGCGTCTTG
>JBIJBD010000163.1:0-4951 GCA_044345395.1 Crocinitomicaceae bacterium
ACTTGAGATTTGGAATGCGTATTTTAAAGAATTTGAAACAATTGAATCACATTTAATTGATATTCCTAAAACTCCAAGTTATTCGAAATCAAATGGTCATGGATTTTTTATAGTCTGTAACTCAAAAGAAACTCGAGTTGATTTGATTCATTTCATGGCTAAAAAAGGCATTCAGCTTTCGTTTCATTACCAGGCCTTGCATCAGTCGAAGTATTATCTCGATCGAAATCAGGCCATTTCTTTGCCGAATTCAGAACGTTTTTCGGATGGTTTGGTACGATTTCCTTTATACGCGGAGATGGATATAGAGAAGGTTCAATTGATTTGTGGAGATGTGAGAGAGTTTTTACGTGAATTTAGAATGTAGAGTTGAGAGTGGAGAGTGGAGAATTGAGAGTGGAAAATTGAGAATGTAGAATTTAGAACTGAGAGTTTAGAATGTAAAATGTAGTATTGAGGTAGAACTTTATTAAAAACTAGCGAGTTTTTCCTTTTTGAAGACCTTACGGTAAGTGTTGTAAACGTAATTCAGCCATTTTTCGTCGTTGGGATAGTCGTGGTACCAATTTGGTGGAAGATCTATGATTTGCTTCAATTCATCAACTGAAATTCCTAACTTTTTGGCAATGTATTCAATTTCCCGATCGACAGTTTCTTGCTTGAATGGACTCGTTTTTAAGATTTCGATGGCTTCTTCTCTGGAAATTGAACCAGCACAAATTTGAGAGGATAAAGTCGCTCGACGGTAATCAATGTTAAATTTTTTGAATAAGTAATAAGACTGAATAAATCCGGTGTATTTAGATTCATAGTGCTTACCGCCGTAATTTTTCCAGTTCAATTCTGTTTCCAATAATTTGATGGCCTCAGCTTTATCGTAAGAAACATAATTCAACAGATAAACCATTTTGATTTTCTTCACCAACTTGTAGTACATTTCGCTTCTAAAGCCGAAAGTTGGAAAGGTTATTATTTTCCCTTTTCCAAAGGTTTTATGAATTTGTTTAAAATAGGTTAGGTCCTTTGCATTGTAATGCCAATGTTTGGGTAAAATTCCTTCTGTTGCAAAATTGCCTCCGCTGATAATGTATTTGGCACCATACTTATGAGCAACTTTGTGTAAACAAGATAATATGGCAATATCTGTTGGGGTATCCGCTTCAGGAACTGATGCTTTTAGAAAAGCCAATTGTATTTCTTTGAATTCCTCCCAATCCAACACATAACTTTCGTAATCAATTCCTAGAATTTGAGCGATGTTTCGAATGTTTTGAACTGCTTCTTCTGAATTCCAACCATTATCCATGTGAACGCCCAATACACGCAGACCATTTTTTTTTGCAAGATAGGCAACGTATGAACTGTCAATACCTCCGCTTAATCCTACAACACAATCGTATTGACGACCATTACTTCCTGATTTTATTTCGTTTATTAAGGCTTTAAACTGAAGATCTGTCTCTTCTCCTTTGTAGCTGTGAGCAGCACGCACATTCAAATATTCAGAACAATGGTTACAAATACCAACATCATTGAATCGTATGATGGGATCTGTTGTATCCATTAAACAACGTTGGCATATTTGGTACGTGGTCTGCACTTTGTGCAAATGTAATGTAAGGCTAGATATTAAAAAAATAACCTGCAATTTATTTTAGGTCAATTAGGCGGGTACAACAAATCAATGGGAACGTGTAGTGCTCTTAACCTTGATTTCTTGACTAGGATAATTTATTAATACGCCTCTATGCTTTCCTTGATAAACAAATAGTGAACCCGCTGCGTATCCGTTGAAAGGGTGTTGTACGTGAAGATAGTTAATGTCCTCCATTGAGCCTGCGCCTCCTAAAACTGTTACAGGAATGCTTATATTCTTTGCTACTGATATTGATATCGCATGATCGTATCCCGACATTTTGCCGTCCTGAACGATAGATTGAATGATTAATTCCCCAGCGCCAAAATCTTCCATTTTCTTTACAAAGCTTTCAAGTTCTAGCGCATGCGCTTTACTTCCAGAATGACTATATAGTTTTGTTGCACCGAAGAATGATTTTCCAACATCCACACAAACTGCAATGGTAGAGGAACCAAATTCTTGACTTGCTTCTTTAATGAATTCAGGTCTGTATATTGCTTCTGAGCAAATCACTACTTTTTCTGCTCCTGCATGGATTAGTTTCTCGATTTGTGAAAGCGAGTTTATCCCACCACCAACTCCAAACGGCATATTCGCCTCTTCACCAATGTCCTTTACCAGCTGAATATCCACACAACGACCATTTTTTGTTGCTTCAATATCTAAAAATATGATCTCGTCGGCCTCTAATTCGTTATAAATACGAACAGCATTAATAGGGTCACCAATGTACTTATGGTTTTTAAATTGAATAGATTTGACTAATCCATTATTCTTCAATAGCAGCACAGGAATAATTCTCGGTCGGTACATATTGCGGTTAAAGTTACTCGTTTACTCCGAACTTTTGACAAGATGAATTACATTTCAAGAGCGAAAACTTAGCGTCACTAACGCATCGGAATTGTTTCTATTTTTGTGCTATGGTAGGCATTGTGAATTACGGTATGGGGAATCTACATTCTATTCAACGAAAATTGCATTTGTTGCATTCCGATTTTAAAATCATCGATACTCCGGAGGAAGTTGCCACATGTGATCGTTTGATTTTACCTGGGGTTGGACATTTCGGTATGGCCATGCAACGCTTGGAAGAAAGAAGCCTTCTACCCGCTTTACATGCATTCGTTAAAGATCAGGAAAAACCGATTCTCGGAATTTGCCTAGGCATGCAATTGATGACAGCGTTTAGTGAAGAAGGAATGTCTCCAGGACTCGGTTGGATTCCCACCAAAATTGTGCGATTTAAGGTGAGTAATCCTGAACTATTTAAAGTGCCACATATAGGTTGGAACACAGTTGAGGTAAATAATAATAGTCGATTATTGGAAACAAACAACGATGAATTTTACTTTGTCCATAGCTTTCATGCCGAACCTCTAACTGATAATGAAATTGTAGTGCATTACACGAACTACGAAGAGAACTTTGTATCCGGTTTTGAAAAAAAGAACATTTTCGGTGTACAGTACCATCCTGAAAAAAGTCATCAACAGGGGTTGAACTTAATCAAACGGTTTTTGACTGTTTGATTGTCAAACACTATTAAATATTCTTCTCTTTTCTGAAGAAAACTGTGCTTGTTATTGTAAAGAACGGCCATTTTGCCTTCCGTCAATGGGGATGATAGCTATTAATTGATTAAAAATAATAAGTCACCCTCCTTGATCCTCCCTCCCAGGGAGGAAGAAAAATGAATCTCTCCCCTTCTGCCTTGTTCGGCAGACAAGCAAGGAGGAAGGAAATCAGCCTCCCCCTTTGAAGGGGGATCATGGGGGATGATGAATTAGATTTGAAAAAATCTAAAATTACACTTATGTCACCTCCCTTTACCCCTCCTCAAGGAGGGAAGAATGCTTAATTCTTTAAAAGCTTCACTGTTTTGGAAGTGACTCCATCGGAAATTTGGAAATAATTTGTATCAATTTATAGGTTTAATTTGAATTAAAACTAGTTTTCATCAGGCAAAATAAATTCTCTGAAATTTTCTCTATCAATGAGCTTTTCTATTGCGTTATATTCTTTTAAAAAGATTCCTGGAATTTTATCTTTGGGTTTTTTTTTCCATTTAAATTCATAGGCATAAATTTGTCCATTGCGCTCCTCAACAAAATCAATTTCTTGTTTTTGAACCGTTCGCCAGAAATAATTAGATGAATAAAGTTGATGATATTGCTGTAATTTAATTCGTTCGGAAATCAAAAAATTCTCCCAAAGTGCTCCTTTATCTGTTCTCAATTCAAGAGGATTCACGTTATTAATGATTATGTTGCGAATTCCGTTGTCATAAAAATAGATTTTACGATTATGTTTTATCTCGTTTCGTTGGTTTCGACTAAAACTGTTTAGCCTGAAGATAATGAACAATTTCTCCAATAAATCTATGTACTTAGCGATCGTAACCTTATCCACCTCTAAGAGTTTTGATAGTTCATTATATGAGACTTCACTTCCTAATTGAAGAGCCAAGGCTTTGAGTAATTTATCAAGCAAATCAGGTTTCTTGATCCCTGTAATTGAAAGAATATCTTTATACAAATAACTCGAAGTCAATTGTTTGAGTGTTTCACGAGCATCATGGCGTTGATTAATGACATCCGGATACATACCATAGACCAATCTTTCCTCCAATTGAGCGTTTGATTCCATATATCCGACATGACTTTCAAATTCCTCCCAACTGATTGGAAACAATAAATATTCAAATTTTCGCCCTGTCAAGGACTCTTGTGTATGATCATTTATCTCCAAAGCAGAAGATCCACTGATGAAAAGTTGAACCTCTTTGAACTGATCAACTATTAATTTTGCAGTAATTCCGATATTTTTAATGCGTTGCGCTTCATCGATAAAAACCAACTTATAATTTCCAATTATTGCTTTGAGTTTAGAGGTTCCCGCATTTTCTAATAACTCTTGAACATCGCGGTCATCTCCATTTAGAAAGAGAAAATCGTGTTTCGATAGAAATTCATTGATTAAAGTCGTTTTACCAACTTGTCTTGGACCGAGTAGAATAATTGCTTTTCCATTATTTACTCTGTTTCCAATGGTTTGGTTTATAATCCTCCTTATCATAATCACCAATTATTATATATTTTTAGTGATTTAAATCGCTAAATATTATATTTATTTAAATATTATAATCGCCAAATATAGTATTTTTTAGCTATTTTAATTATTAAACCGCATAAAATTCACATCTAATTGTTCCTACTTGCTGCTTTTAACGGCAGACAGGCACCGGTAGAAGAAAAACGGCCTACCCCTTTGAAGGGGGATCGAGGGGGATGATGGCTATTAATGGATTAA
>JBIJBD010000187.1:0-4339 GCA_044345395.1 Crocinitomicaceae bacterium
ACTTTGCAATTAAATGATATTCCTGAACTTTTAATTAATTCATTCCCTTGCAATAGATTAACATTATGGCTAATAATACTTATGTGTTTGTTTTTTTCTAAGAATCCTACTTGCTTTTGAAGCTTTAATGGGTCTGTCCAGTAGTCGTCACCTTCGCACATTGCAATATAAGAACCTGTACAAGAAGATAAAACCATATTTTGATTATTAGCAGCCCCGACATTATGAGCGTGCAACAATAATTTGAATTTTCCAGGAAATTTAGATTGATATTTGAGTAAAATTTCTCTTGATCTATCTTTAGAACAATCCTCACCAACTACAATATCAAAATCAAACAAACATTTCTGCATTAAGAATCCCTCCAAACATTGCTCTAAAAAAGGTTCATGATTATAAACCATGCAAAAAACACTTACTTGAGGAATTAAAGATTTTTCAAGATCTAATATCATTTCCACATCATTAGAAACGCGAATAAAACCACATCTTTCATATAATTTTATTGCTCTTTCATGATTTGGTTTAACAAATAAATTTACAGATTTTAATTTGAGTACATTTTTGGCAAATCTTACTATTTGTTGTGTTGCTGAAAAAGCAATTCCTTTTCCCCAATAATCTTTATTACCGATAAAAATATGATATTCTGCATCTAACCCATTGATATTGGTCAGTTGAATGTTTCCAACATATATTTCGTCAACTTCAATAGCAAATCTTTTTGATGATTTTTCACTTAATACCTTTTTAATCCAATCTCTTTCAATTTCAGAAGTTACAGAAATATCTGGTTTTTTACCAGTATATTCCCAAACCTCTGCGTCATTTCTCCATTTCCAAGAAATTTCAGAATCTTTTTCTTCTAATGGTCTAATTAAAATTTTATACAAAATTTAAAATTTCTTTTATTGATTGAATATCATAGCGCTGATCTATTGGCAAGCAAACAATATTTTTTGCAAAATCATATTCTAATTTATCTAGACTAACCCATTCTAAAACATTTGGCCAATACATTGCAGTGTATATTTTATGTTCAGCTAAAAGATTTCTTAACACCATACCATTTTCCACCCAATACGGATATACCATTGGGCACGTAATTTTTGCATTATTAATGAAAGCAGATAACCTATTTGTCTGTTCTAGTTTTTCGTGAATATAATTGAAATTTTGAAGCCTTGTTTTTAGCACCAGCTTATAATCTATTCCATTTAATAGCGCTCTAGTGAGCATTGACATGAGTTTGATTGTTTGATTATTTAGCTTGGCATCATTTTCTTTAAATAGATGGTATCCAGCCTCCGCGCCTAATTCAATTCTAGTAAGCATGTGTGATATTCTATCTATTGAAATATCTATTTCATATTTATCATCAATAGTTTTGCTTTCGCAATAAACAAATCCTCCATCTGGCACGCCAAAGAACTTTCTTGGTGAGTAGATTGTGTCAATATTTGGTAATGATTTATCAAAAAATGCTTGGGCATTATCGATTATAATGTTTTGGTATGTAAGAGAAAGGTCGTAAACATTTTTGGAATTTAAACCGAAATAATTGGTATACAAAATCGCATCTGACAAATGATAGTTATACATTATGGGCTTAAAATCCTCGTCAATGTGATAAAATGAATATTCAATATTTAATCTATCAAGAGGTTGCAACAATACATCACAAGTAAAGTAAGGTATATGGATTTTTCTATACCCTTTAGTCCTAAGTATGTGTTCAAAAGCATTTCTTCCACTATTTAATGCTAAAGCATTGTCATGATAAATTGAGCCAAGATTAGTAATTTCTAATTCGAAATAACCACCTATTGCCCTGTCTGAATTTCGCATTTATTTAATAATTGCTTAATTTGTTCAGGTGAGTTAAACATAAGGACATCAATGATTGATAAGCTTGTTTCAATTACTCCATTTCTTCTCTGACTATATGAAATGTCACCTGGGTTTAAAAAACACAATCCAATGTTTGAATCGTTAAATTTTTTAGTATCAAATAACTCTTTACCTCCTAATGGATTTAGGTATGTTGTCGCACCAATTTGTTCACATATTCTTAATGCCCATTCACCAGCATCGCTTACATTACTATAATTATAATTTTCTTCTGAAGATATTTTAAAATTAAATGGTATTTCAATGTAATCACATATTTTTTGCAAAATGTTTGCATTCAATTTTGTGATAGAATCCTCTTCATTACTAAAACATTGCTCCAATATTGATACTGTTTGTAAGTAAAATGGTGATTTTTTTTTATAGTGTTCAATTTGTCTAAATATCTTGAACTTCCATTCCTTTTGTTTTTGAACCTTAATGTCTTTTATAAGATCAGTTTGATTGTGTTTTTGCAAAGGAGCAATTATATACTGCCAATCTTTTTCAGGTTTTAATATTCTATTTCTATTTAACCAGCCATGACGAATGTATTGAACATCATCAAATAGAATGAAAAGATCGGTATGTTTAATCAGCTGAAAATAACCAATATATGGCATGAAATAAGGCTGCATTATGGCTATTTTCATCTTATTCTAATCAAATTGATTACAAATAGTTTCAATTTCTGAATTTGATAATTCAAAGTAATTTGGTATACATAAAATTGAATTAGCAATTCTTTCCGAGTTTGGGCAAGAATTGTTTTCTGAATAAAAGTCTAACGTATTCAATGAAGGAAAGAAATACCTTCGGGCATTTACTTGAACTGTATCTAATCTTTCTATCGTTCGTTTTAATTGAGATTCCGAGTTTAAAATAAATGGAATATAACTAAAATTGTATTCCGTCTTTTCACGTATTCGAATTGTACGAAACCGATCATTAAAATTTGTTTTATAACAATCAAAATTATGTTTTCGCTTATCAATGATTTGTTTCATGTATTTCAATAAAGACAAACCCATTGCCGCCTGTAACTCTGACATTTTACCATTGATTCCTAATTGGAAATACTCATCTCCGATGTGCCCAAATGAATGTGAAAGTGATATCTTAACGAATAAATCTTCATTCTTGCAAAATATTGCCCCGCCCTCACCTGTGTGGAAAATTTTGGTGGCATGGAAGCTACATGTGCTCACATCACCGAACTCAAAAATACTTTTCCCTTTGTATTTCACTCCAAAACAATGCGCGGCATCGTATATCACTTTTAGGTTGTGTTTTTTAGCAATACGTTCAATTTCTTCCACATTGCAGGGATTTCCAAAAACGTGGGTCGCTAGAATACAAGTCGTTTTATCGGTGATAGCAGCCTCAATTAATGTTTCATCAATTGTCAAATATTCCGGATGAATATCCACAAACACTGGCGTACAATTTTCCCAAACGATGGCTGCGGTTGTTGCAACATAACTAAAAGGAGTAGTAATAATTTCCCCTCCATTTCCTAACAATTTCAAAGCAATTTGTAAGGGAATCGTTCCGTTGTTCATGCAGAGTATCTTGCTTTCTTTTAATTCTAGGTAATCCGTAAGTTTTTGTTCTAACTCTACCACCAACTCTCCACGGTTGGTTAGCCAATTGTTATTATATGCACGTTTTACTTGTGCCATATATTCCTCAATCGGGGGAAGAAAAGATTTAGTTACTGGAATCATTGTTTTTCCCATTGAAAATTTGTTCTCACAAAACCAAGTTCCTTTCCCATATAGAATCCAATTGGTTTAGGTTCTGGTGTTACTAAAAAACATAGAACATCCTTTTCAAAAATGAATCCCTGCTTTCTATCCGCTATAACAAAAATATCAATAAAAAAAGTACCTTCGTTTAAATAACCGGAAGGAATAATCATCGATAACGAGTTACTTCCTTTTTCAATTAAATAATCGTCTGAGTTCGATGTTGTTAAGAAATAAGTGCCATCCTCTCCTTTTAATTTAATTGTAAATTGGACATGATTGAATTCACAATAATTATTATAATTGAGTATTAAAAGAATTTCATCAGTTCTAATAATTGGTTCCGAAGACTCTTTGTTTCTAGCTTTCACTTCTGCATCAATTAAATAAAACCCATTAGAATTTGCAATATCCTTTTTGTAATTTAATATACCACTACTGGATCCTAAATATCTACTAATTGTATTATCAGTTTCACCTAAAAAAGTTAACTTGCCTTTTTCCAAAAGTAATCCTCTTTTGCATAGACTCTTAACCGCCGCCATATTATGACTAACAAACAGCACCGTTCTTCCCTCACCACTTACATCTTTCATTTTTCCCAAACATTTCTTTTGAAACTCAGCATCGCCAACGGCGAGAACTTCGTCCACGATTAGAATTTCTGGTTCTAGGTGTGCTGCTACTGCAAATGCCAAACG
>JBIJBD010000167.1:0-4859 GCA_044345395.1 Crocinitomicaceae bacterium
GCGACAGGAACAGTTACGGTGAATCCATTACCAACAGTTAGCTTCAGTGGCGATCAGTTAACAGGCTGCGCACCATTGACAGTTAACTTCACTAGTACAGGAGGGAACCCAAGTAACTGCAGTTGGAGTATGGGTAATGGGCAGACGGTAAGTGGCTGCACAACTGCATATACGTTCACACAGGGAGGTTGTTATGACATTACGTTAACAACGACTGAAAATGGATGTACAAATACGGCAACGCTTCAAGATTACATTTGTGTGGAGAATCCGCCGGTAGCATCTTTCACGACGAATCCGACGATTTTCACAGAACCGAGTCAAGTGGTGACGTTTAGTAACAACACCGTAGGCGCGAGTTCATATATTTGGGAGTTTGGAGATGGACAAAGTTCAACTGAGGAGAATCCTGTTCACACGTATACCAGCACAACCAATGGTGCGGTGATTACGTTAACGGCGATATCTGCATTGGGATGTGAGGACACGTATCAGGTGAGCATACAGTTCGAAGAAGGTGAGATCATCTACATACCGAATACATTTACACCAGACGGGGATAACTATAACCAAACATTTTTACCGATTTTCACCTCTGGTTTTGATCCATATAATTTTGAGATGTTAATCTTTAATAGATGGGGAGAAATCATCTTCGAGACGCATGATGCGAAGGTAGGCTGGGATGGTTCGTATGGCATAAAGGGAAGAGATGTACAGGAAGGAGTTTATACCTATAAGATCATCTACAAAAACCCGCTTAACGATAAGCGTAAGATTATTGTTGGTCATGTGGCTTTAGTCAAATAGACTTGTTAAAAAAGGTTAAGTATTAGGCGAAGTAACTTCTGTTTTTTCTAGATTCGTTCCTTCATGAAGAGGATTCGATTAAATACGTTATCTATTCTATTGTCACTTTCTGTGATAAGTCTTCTTATCATTCAATCGTTTCAGATGATTCAGTTATATGACAGAAAGGATAGTCAATTCAATCAAAACGCAAATGATTGTTTAAAGCGGATTGCTTTTCATCACGAAAAGGCAGAAGATTTGCGGCGCTATATGCAGATTGTAAATAGAGACTTTAGTGGCCAATACAGAGAAATCTTAAAGAAAGAATTTAAAGAAATACTCTCTGCACAAGAGACTATTTCAATCAGGGACACAACAGTTTTGGTGAATGGAAAAAGAGAGAAATATCTTATATTGAAAGGTGATGCCTACGATTCACTTTCTGGAATTTCGGCACAGCAACGGGTCCTAATAAGGGATGTTCGAGAGATCAAAGATCTGATGGACAATAAAGAGGATACTTCAAAAATTGCCATTGAACTAAATCAAAAGGTTTTACAACAAATATTTACAAAAGCAAAATTCATCAATGACATGATGATTCAAGCATTTAGAGATAATATTTATGAGAATCCTGCCTTACGCATTGAACCGTATTATCTTGATTCAATTATTCGTTATGAACTTGATAAAGAGGATTTACCTAAAGAATACCAATTCATGGTCTGCGACCAAGGAAAAAAACCTATCAAGTTTAATTCACCCTTATTGAATTATAATAGTAGCCTAGACAGCACGAAGTGTATACAAGTTAATTTGTTTCCAAGTAATTCTTTGGATGAAGACTTATACCTGTATGTTTATTTTCCTAAAAAGGAGCAGTTTATTTACAAAGAGATGAAGAATTCTTTTCTTGTTACAGGTTTATTGGTGGTAATTATTATTGTTGTGCTCATTATTATGTTTCGAACGATCTTGGAACAGAAAAAACTTTCTGAATTAAAGTCAGATTTCATTTCAAATATGACACATGAGTTTAAAACACCAATTTCTACAATTTCTTTAGCTTGTGAGGCGGCAACTGATAGTGATGTGGTAGGTGAAAACCCTACCAAAAAAGATGTTGAGCCTTATTTCAAGATGATAAAAACCGAAAATAAGCGATTGGAGTTGTTGGTTGAAAGTATTTTACAATCTGCTGTTATTGATAAAGGTGAAGTCAAGTCCAATATTGCGGAAGTAAACCTGAACGAAATAATCTATGAATTAGTTCGAAATGTAGAATTTCGCATTCATCCATCAGGTGGAAAGGTTCAACTAAGGGAAGATAATCAGCAGTGCATAATTAAATCGGATAAAATTCACCTAACCAATCTAGTAGCTAATATGCTAGATAATGCGGTGAAGTATAGTAAAGAGGTGCCAGAAATAGAAATAATCATAATAAATAATAATAAAGAAGTATCCTTGTCCGTTACAGATAAAGGTATTGGTATTCAAAAAGAATATGTCCCAAAGATTTTTGACAAATTATTTAGAGTGCCAACCGGTAACGTACATAATGTAAAGGGTTTTGGTCTTGGACTAAGTTATGTTAAATCAATTTGTGACACATATGGTTGGAATATGGAAGTAAAGACGCAATTTGGTGAAGGAACAACATTTAAAGTAATTTTCAATACATCAAAAAATGCAGGAAAAATTAAACATCTTATTAGCTGAGGACGACGAGAATTTAGGAATGCTGCTTCATTCGTATCTTCAAAGTAAAGGCTTTCATGTGATTTTGGCTAGAACAGGTAAGGCTGCCTATGAGAAATTTAATGGAAATAAAACTCGATTTGATTTCTTAATTCTCGACGTCATGATGCCTGAAATGGATGGCTTTACCTTGGCAAGAGAAATTAGAGAAATTGATAAAACAACGCCGATTTTATTCTTAACGGCCAAGTCAATGAAAGAGGATAAATTACAGGGATTTGAAATAGGGGCAGATGACTATTTGACAAAACCATTCTCGATGGAAGAGTTATTAGCCAGAATTACAGCCATTTTAAAGCGCACGAAAATTAAAGCTAAAGATATAAATGAAGCCTGGTATGTTGGTAAAATCAAATATGAGCCTGAGCTAAGTACTTTGCATCTATCCGAAGGAAATAAAAAATTGACCACAAAAGAGAATCATTTACTAAGCCTTTTGGTTAAAAATAAAGGAGAAATTTTAGATCGACAAGCTACGCTTCGTGCTATTTGGGGCGATGATAATTATTTCAACGGAAGAAGTATGGATGTTTACATTGCTAAGTTGCGTAAGTTGCTCAAGGAGGATCCCTCAATTGAAATTATGAATATTCATGGTGTAGGATTTAAATTAATTGTAAAGAACTAACTTTGCGCAAATGCAAGGAAGGTTTCTCGCCAATTTAATTCTATTTGTTCTTGTCAATTTATTGGTCAAACCAATTTCTTTATTTGCAGTTGATGCAGGTTTTCAAAATACCTTAGGTCATGAAGAATATGGCGTGTATTTTTCTTTGTTAAATTTTTCACTTCTTTTTAATATTCTACTAGACTTCGGGATTAATAATTTCACTACAAGAAGAGTTGCTCAGCAACCCGAGAAGTCCAAAAAATTATTCGGCACCGTATTTATTTTTAGACTCCTGCTTTTTATTCTCTATTTACTTGTTTTGGTTGTTAGTGGATTACTCATTGGTTATGACGACCGTGCAATTTCAATCCTTTTTTTGCTAGGTATCAATCAATTCATTATTCTCAGTATTGCCTATTTTCGCAGCCATTTTGCCGGATTTCATTATTTCAGGTTGGATGCCTTACTTTCCGTTTTAGATCGATTTTTATTAATTATTTTCGGTTGTTATTTTCTTTATTTTTTCGAAGGAAGCTTGCACATTGAAACATTTGTTTGGATACAGTTTTTCACTTACTTTGTTTCATTTCTTATTAGCTACATACTTTTTATTCGCTATATAGATTCACCGGTTTTCAATATTAATTTTTCCTTGTCTCTAGCAATATTGAAGCGAAGTATCCCTTATGCAATCCTTATTGTACTTATGTTAATTTACTCCAGAATTGATAGTGTTTTACTGGAGAGGTTGCATCATCAAGGTGCTGAACAAGCGGGTATCTATGCGCAAGGGTATCGATTGCTAGATGCTTTTTACATGTTCGGGATGATTTTTGCCGGTCTATTATACCCTATGTTTTCTAGGTATCTATCAGAAAACAAAGCGGCTATTTATCCCCTATTAAGATCAGCAGGCGACTTACTAATTGGTTCTGCAATATTGATTGCAATAATTTGTGTCTATAATAGCAGTTTATTTCTTTCGTTTATATACGAAGATTATCATGAGGCTATTTATCCATTTCATTGGTTGATTATAAGTTTTATTGCTATTTGCATGAATTTTATTTTTGGCACCTTACTTACGGCAAGTGGAAATTTAAAGGTTTTGAATTGGATTTCATTTCTAGGAATTCTATTAAACATAGTATTAAATCTACTGTTAATCCCTAAGTACGGAGCTTTAGGTGCAGCCTTTACAACATTTGTCACTCAATTTTTTACTGCAATTTTACAATGTGTATATGCCATAAAACTTTTTCAGATACCTGTACAAATTGGTCATTGGATAAAATATCCTCTGTTGATAACGGTTTTATTGGTGTTAAGCGAATTCCTCCGAGATACGACTATTTTGCTATTAACACAAGTAACGATAGGTTCAATTGGCATGTTTGTGCTGTCTTTCATTTCATGGGCAGCAATCAAAGAAATGATTAATGAAAAGGCAAACAAAATAAATTAGCATTTATGCTGTTTCTTTATAAGCACAGTAAAAAGTAATAACTTCGTGCAATCAAAATCAATTATGACGGATTTAAATCAAGAAAGATCAGCCCTTTTGGCATTTTTATGGAAAAACAGGAAGGTACTTTTAATCATAAGCAGTGTAGCTTTTGTTGTTTCAGTAGTTGTTTCACTCGCGTTAACACCGTTATACCTTTCAACGGCTATCGTTTTTCCAACAGCATCAAGT
>JBIJBD010000232.1:0-3267 GCA_044345395.1 Crocinitomicaceae bacterium
TCCGATCTTAGGCTAATTGGATTCATGTATGTATACCCTAGTAAGGAATTTAGTTCTACTTCGCCAATTTTTCCTTGACTGTTAAATGATAACTCTAAGCCAGCTATCCTAGCCTTTTCAGCATTTGTTGCTTTAAAACCAATGCAATTATTAATCGTTAGGCCTTGTGCGACGAGCCCGTTCCAAGTTGCAGAATCTTCGGGTGAGGCAGGACCTGCACCCAGCCATGTTAAGTTATCACCCGTCAATGGATTGTATACGCCAAAAGTAAATTCGGTCATGTTGCTGTATTCATTAATGAATGCCGCAGCATCGATATATCCTTTCCAATTTTCACCAATTCCCACGATTTGTTTCCAACCAATTTCTCCTGCCCAGCCTTTTTCGGGTTGTAGACTTGGATTTTTAAATATAACTAAGCCCCCAACTGATGTGGAAACAAATCGTTCTGCAATAGAAGGAAAGCGGACACCTTGGCCTAAAGAAGCCCTTATGTGTGAAAATTTATTTATTTCATAATGTATACCTGTTCGGAAAACTGGATAAACTGGCATATATAATGAGTCTAAGTATTCAAATTTCGAATCGGGCTTTGTGTTGTCCAGTTGGTAATATTCTAGGCGCATTCCTGCTGAAACATCTAATTTCTTAAATCGAGAGTCAATCTGTCCATAAGCTGCCAAATTTTGAGAAACATGATCGCCGAAAACCCAACTCTTTACGGTACTTGTATTATTCGTTACTCCTGCCGATAGGTTTGTACCTAAACCGATTTTTTTCTGAAGTTGATAATCTAGATAATACATTTGAGCGAAAGAAGCATCTTTGTAATTTACATTGTTTCCTGTAGTTACGAGGTAATACCTAGCTCTTAAAAAGTGTTTGTTTTTGTATTTATCAAAGACTTTCAAGTAAGGGTCTACACTTAACCTTATTGCTTTTTGTTCATTAATTGTTCCATCCTTAGCCTGGTAGCAAAGGGAATCATTCTTCCACAAAATAAAAGCTCCAACATCTTGGTATTGGTAGTTATAACCAATTCCACTTTTTAAATTAGGGTATTTTTTACTTTTAAAATAAAGCGAACCGTTCAACCTAACTCGCAATTCATCCTCACCTTGACGATAGCCGTAATCTTTGTAAAAATTTGCTCCTTGTGTAAAGCCAAATTTCTTGAACGCTTTACCTGCATATATGTCTGCCATATGAAACGTTGGATTGCTTCTCCACCATATCAAAGATTTACGGCGTGGATCTCCATATACACCAGATTGTACTTTTGCAGTAAGTTTTAATTCTGGTGTTGGTTCTCTTTCGGTTAAAGCGATTATACCATTAAGTGCACCACTACCATACAAAACCGAAGAAGCTCCCTTCAGAATTTCAATCTGGGAAGCTTGTTCCATGGGTACAGCATTCCATTTAGCATCCCCAATATCAGGCGAAAGCATCGGCACTCCATTCCAAAGTAACATAACTCGACTTCCTGCTCCGTAGGCGTAACCGCCACCACCACGAATACTCACTTGACCATCCATTGCGTAAACACCCGGAGATTGATCCACGGCTTGTTCTAAATTGGAAAGTCCTTTATTATTAATCAATTCAGGTCGCAAAATCTCCATTGAAATTGGTACTTCCTCGATTTCTTGAGAACGTCTTCCAGCTGTAACAACAACAGTCTTAATCTGTATCGATTCACTATATAATAGGCGTGAAAACAGCGTATCCTTAGTTATCCAAAGTGAATCAGATTCATAACCAAATGCGCTAATCAAAAGTCGGATTGGATACTTAGATGGTTTTACTAAAAATTCCCCGGCAATATTTGTTGCTAATTTCTCACCACTCGAAAGTGCAACTTTTGCTCCCGGAATCGGTTCTCCATTTTTTCCATCGCGAATGATTCCCTTTATTTGACCAAAATAATTGAATTGAAAAAAAAGTACAAAAAACAAAGCGGCTAATTTTCTTGTGGATGTCATGAAATTTTTAATTAACTTAATGTAACGAAACTAATAAAATTTTGAACGAGCAAGATACCTTTCATAAAATTGCCTTAAGCCAACTATTCGGTATTGGCACTAGTAGATTGTCAAAATTATTAAATCAACTCTCTGATTATCAAGATGTTTTTAACTTAACTGAACGGGAATTATGGTTACAAACCGGTGTTAATAAATCTATCATAGGATCTTTACAAAGAACCGAAGCTTTGCGATTGGCTGAGAAACAATTAAAATTCAATGAAAAAAATGAAATTCGAACAAGTTTCTTTTTAGACAGTGATTTTCCAAGAAGACTTCGGCAATGTCCCGATTCACCGATTGTACTTTTTTCTAAAGGTAATTTTGACTGGAATCAAGAAAAAATTATTGCAATAGTAGGAACTCGTCACCCTTCGGAATATGGCCGGCATTTTCTTTCAGAGCTTCTTGAAGAATTCAAAGATGATGACGTATTGATTGTTTCTGGATTGGCCTACGGTATAGATGCTCAAGCACACACACTAAGTTTAACTCATAATATTCAAACAATTGGTGTATTAGGCCATGGAATGGATAGAATATATCCAAAGCATCACCTCTCATTAGCCAGAGAAATGCTTAATAATGGAGGTCTTGTTACTGAATTTATGATCGGTACAAAACCTGACAGAGAACATTTTCCAATGCGGAATAGAATAGTTGCTGGTCTGTGTGATGCAACCGTTGTAATTGAAAGTAAGGAAAAAGGAGGTTCGATAATTACTGCTGAATTGGCCTTTGATTACAACCGAGATGTCTTTGCTTTACCAGGAGATGTTCAGCGGGAGACTTCTCGTGGGTGCAACTATTTAATTAAAAAAGGAATCGCAAATATTCTGACAAGCGCAATGGACATTCGTAAGGTATTGAATTGGTCAACAACTCCTACACGAATGCAACCAAACATAGGCTTTGAGTTGAATGAGGTAGAACAACTGCTTGTTGATTTTATTGATTCTTCACCGCATATTCATGTGGATGTTCTATTCTTAAAATCTGGGATTCCATTTTCTCAACTTCAAGCTATTCTTTTGCAATTAGAAATAAAAGGCGTAATAAGTCATCTTCCGGGTAACAGAATAGCTAAGTGCAAAAAAAAAGCTTCTTAATGTGAGGATAGAAAATAAGTAACCCCACAATAATTGAAATTAAGGCTGCAATTAATACAGCAGCAGCTGAAATATCTTTGATGGTTTTTATTTGTGGATTATAATTTAAATCAACCATGTCAGCCAATTTT
>JBIJBD010000047.1:0-15159 GCA_044345395.1 Crocinitomicaceae bacterium
CCACGAGTTGGAGAGTCATCAGATAGTTATTGGAATGGTTATCACCGAGGTTTATCTGATGGTATTGAGAAAGGAAGAATTGATAGAAGACAAAAAAATCAATCAAATATGAATGCTTATCAATCTTATGGTGTTCCTCAATATATTCCTAAATATGAACCTTTTACACCAGATTTAAATTTCTACAATCAGGCTATGAATCAGCTTCAAAGTAATTATACCAAAAAAGGAAATGATAATACAAATTCGAGTGACAACAAGCAAGATATCCCTTTTAGCGGAGAGGCTGTAAGAAAGTACAGCTCATTAGAAGAAAAAGAAAAAAGAAAAAACCTAATGCAATTTATTAATACTCAATACGCTAACTTTAGTGATTTTCCAAAAGAAATACCTGATGGATTTTATAAGGCACATTTCTTAAATGATACAAAATATTCCTGGAAATATGGCTCAGGGCAATTAGATGATTGTGAAATTCGTGATGTCTTCGTCCAAAACAACAAAATAATTTGGGTAAGTTACAAAGTTTATTACGAGCCCGCAGAAGATTTTGATTGTTCTATTTTACCCAATAATTTCAATAAAAAAATATCAATATCAAGCGGGAGTATAACTAATGGAATGTGCTATGTTGCAGAATCTGTTATTGATAAAAATAAAGATGCTGATTTTACACAGGCAACCGATATATTATCAAAAAATGCAAGGTACTATTTTATTGATTATTTAGTAAAAATCAAAGAAACTAAAAGTTTGTTAAACCAAATTAATACTGAATATTACAGTGCAAATAAGAAGCAAATTATTACCGACGGTTGGCACACATGTTATCTTTCGAATCGAGTAGATTTTTGTGAAATTAGAAACGTTTATGTTAAGGATAAGAAGATTTTTAAATGGATAGCAGGTAATGGTTCTGAATGTTTTGTAGATTCAGGTGGTGAAATAATTGATTTAAAATCAACCTTTTCACGCAAACTAGCACCTATGACTGATGAAATGAATGAAACGCAAAAGAAATTTTGGAAAAACACTTCGCTTTCAAGACAAAAAACCGAAATATTTGACGCATTTTTTATAAATCTTTAAAAGCCAAACCCTAACAACAAGCAAGCACCAGCCCATATATTACTTCGAAGTGTTCATTTATTTTTTGAGATTAAGTTATATCTTCGAACCTGTGTTCCATTGTAAACTGGGCCGAGCGCCTGCTTGCGGAACGTTACAGGTAAGCGTAAGACAACAACTAAGAAATTATGACAGAACAAGACATTAGAGAAAAATATCGAAACTTGCTTAACGACCTTGACTTCGACAAAATAGAGTTGCAGCTAAAGTCGCCTAATATTTTTCAAATACTTAATATTTCACGGGCTGAAATTCGACATTCAAACTTTTTAGCTTGGCTTCTTGACCCGAATGGAACTCACGGAATTGGCAAACTCTTCCTTACAAAATTTCTTCGTGATATTGCAACTTCAGAAATTGCAAGTGATTTAGACGAATTCGAAATAGAAGAACTAAATTTTAATAATGTAGAACTTCGAAGAGAATGGAAAAACATTGACCTTTTAATTGTTTTCGACACTATTGTGATTTGCATTGAGAACAAAATTGATACTCAAGACCATTCAAATCAGCTTTCAAAATACAGAACAATCATTAATGATACATTTAAAAAACATAAAAAAGTATTTGTTTACTTAACGCCTTCGGGTGAGACACCATTATCACCAAAAGAAAGGGAATTTTACGCACCATATTCATATGAAGAAATTATTGAACAAGCCGATAGAGTTCTTCAAATTCACGGTAAATCTTTAAACACAGGAGTTCACCAATATATATCGGACTACCTAACCACAATAAAACGAGAACTAATGAAAAATGACGAACTAAACGAACTAGCAGTTAAAATTTATAAAAATCATAGAGAACTTTTAGACTTTGTATTTGAAAACAAATCAGATATTGCTTTGGAACTTTATCCAGTATTTGTTGAAAAAATAACTCAATCTAATTGGGTAATGGGTTCTAAACATAAAGGATATGCAAGATTTTTAACAAAAAAATTAAATGACATTATTCCCAAGAAAGGACAAGGCTGGCCGTTAAAAGAAAGTTTTCTATTTGAAATTGACTTTATCTGGTATAAAAAGAAAGCAGTATTTAAGACTGTAATTTCTCCTGGTGATAGCGAAATCCAAAATTTGTTTTGCAAAGCATTAGAAAACATTCCGGGGCACAAAAAACCAAGCGGAAAAAAGTGGCTTGTTCATTTTCAACACACTTGGAAATTTGAGACAGATGAAATGACTGAAGTTGATGAAGCGGAAGTTAAAAAAATCCTTGACGCTGAATGGGCAACAATTACAGAGATAGTAAATAAAGTAGAAACGGAACTTTTAAAGTATAGTGATGAACTCAAACGACTTGCAAACTGAAAGACCGCCAGCCTGTAACAGCGTGTAAGCAATATTGCCTTGCCGCAGGCGCAACACAAGGCAACATCGCCTACACGCCAACCGTTATTTAATATGAAAAGAAAATCCAACAAAATACTTTTTTCTGACCTTGACATTTCGCTTGCCGATACCTGACCAATATATTTATTGTTGAAAAGAAAATTGACAAAAAATAATTACATTTAGCTATAGTTTTGCCCCTCCTGATAACATTAATTTTACGTTTAACTAATGAAATAAACACGATTTTAAAAAGAAATACAAGTTATGTATGTTAACTTTAGAACATTCCGAATGAAGTTCATCCTTATATTTATTGGCATTAGTCTTTCATTGTGCGCACAAGACACCATTATCTATAAGTCTGATCTTTCATGCATTAAAGATGCTTACATTGAGAGCAGGCTTCATGGAAATAATTTTGGTAATCATATCGATTTTCCTGCAATCGCGTGGACAAACGGCGGTGTGCCAACAGACGCAAGAGGTTTAATTCATTTTGATATTTCTAACATTCCAACTGGTGCTGAAATTTTAAACGCTCGGTTATCCTTGTTTTCGTACAACTCTCCGGCAAATGGTTCGCATTCAACGCTAAGTGGATCAAACGAGTCTATTCTCAAACGAATTACGACGAATTGGGACGAATCACAAGTTACGTGGGATAATCAGCCTTCAACTAGTTCACAGAACAGCGTGATTTTACCGGCAAGTACAAATTCCATTCAAAATTACCTAAATATAAATGTAATAGAAATGGTTCAAGACATGGTCGACAATCCGACTAGCAGTTTTGGATTTCAATTGAGTGTAATTGCGGAGCAACAATATTTCCGAAGATTGGTTTTTGCATCAACAGACAATCCTGACTCCACCTTGTTTCCGACTTTAGAAATTGAATTCGTTGTTCCAAATGAATCAACTAACGAAGTGATAAACTGTTTTACTCCAATGGAATTTTTTGATGTTACACTTGAACTTCCGAATGTTATTACTCCTAATGGTGATAACACAAACGATCTATTTGTTCCACTTCTAATTGAAGGAATATCATCCATTTCAACGACAATACTTAACAGATGGGGCAATAAGGTTTTTAGCTCGAATAACCCCTTGATTGAATGGAATGGTAAAAATCAGTCTGATCAAGATGTAACTGATGGTATTTATTTTTGGGTAATAGAATATAATGACTTCAATGGATCAACAACTAAAAAGTCAGGATTTGTAACAGTCATTAGGTAAAATAAACTAAAAATTCTGCGAATTTTGATAAAAAACTGCACCGGGACTTTTATTTAAACATCAGAAGGAAACATAAGTAGAAGTAAAAAGCTTATGAATTTCACTATTGATATTACTAAGACTTTAAGGATGTGTAAATTTTAATAATAATTGAATTCTCAATACCATCCATTCTTTTTAATTTCGATTCATGAATTTTGACTCTATTTTCCTCAATCTCCCTATCAAATACCTACAAAAAAGAAGTTTTTCTATTAATGAACAATATGTGAACGACAAAGCACTTTGCTTGTACCTGAAGGAAGAAACAGTTTATGCGATGCTAATTACGCGCCAATTGTTTAATGCATTCACCAAAAAAACCATTGCTAATGAGACTTCGACTCAAGTATTTACCACTATTTCCCTTGAAAGTAAGGCGCAAGGTAACGGATGCATGAATCACGCCAGTTTTGAAGACTCGGACGAACAACAATGGGATGTGAATTACACAGACTTAATTAAACTTTCTTAGTAACTAAATTAAAAAATAACTCTAACAATCAATCTTTGTAATTCAACCGAAAATTTAAAAACCCAATTGTCACAACAAACAACAGCTCATAGTTAATCATCACCAATAATCGTTAGAAAAAATGACCAACAACAGTAAAATAGCACTCATAACGGGTGCAACTTCAGGTTTCGGTGTTATTATTGCATCACATCTTATTGCCCGCGGCTACTTTCTCATTGTCCTTGGAAGAGGAAAGCAAAAACTAGAAGAACTCCATACCATCTTGAAACGCGTAAATAAAAATTGCCAAGTGGATACTATACCCTGTGATCTATCCTCCATTGAATCTGTTGTTCATGCCTGTGAGATAATTTCAGCGAAATATCCACGAATCGACCTTATGATTTTAAATGCTGGCGTTTGGAACTTTAGGTACATTGAAACGGAAGATCACCTTGAGGAAACGTTCCAGGTGAATTTATTAATGCCCTATTTTATCTTTAAGTCTCTTAGAAAACTTTTAGTTACAAACAATAAATCCAAGGTGATTTTCACTGCCTCCGGTTTACATCAAGGAACTATTCATTTCTCGGACTTGGGATTTAAAAGAAGGTTTTCAGGTTTTAACGCTTATCGACAATCTAAACTGGGAATCATATTAATCACAAGGCTTTTGGCAATTAAACCAGAACATGCGGGTATTGGGTTCTATTGCGTTCATCCCGGAATGGTAAAAACAGCAATTGGAAGAAATGCCAGTTGGTTTTCACAATTAATCTTTAAATGGCTCGGTCAATCGAAAGAAAATGGGGCCAAAACACATTTGCATTTAATCGATCACCCCACTAGTGAATTAACATCCGGAGGATATTACGCTCGGGCCAATCTTTCTAAATCTAGTTCTGCATCCTATGATATGAATTGCGGAGAAAAATTATTACATGTGCTTAATGAATATAGTGTTATACAGTCGAGAGGTGTTACGCACGAATCATAGGTCCAAAAATAATAGATTGTTTTACTTAGCCATTGGATCAACACTAATCCTCTTGTTTTATGCCTTGTATGTTCTACCCCATTACAGCGCTTGTTTTTCATTACCAAATTCCAACAATTCATTAGGTTTATCTTTTGGTTACGGTATTCGAACGGCAACGCAGTTTTTCGAAACCAGAACAGAAGAACAGCGTTTTTGCTACGCGCATTTTATATGCATTTGGGACAACATCTTCACCCTTGTTTACACGATTACGCATACACTTTGGTTAATTTTTCTTTTTAAACGTTGGCGATTTTTTCTTGCATTACCACTGCTCCACATGTCCGCAGATTGGATTGAAAATTACATTGAGCTTGCGATGGTTAACACCTATAATAATTCTCACAACCTACCAGAACCGTTAATTTCATCTGGCTCACTGGCCACCCAAATAAAATGGTGTCTCTCGATCGTTCTTTATTTATTCCTAGTTTATGGTATCCTAGTAAAATATAGAGCCTTTAAAACTTTTAATAAACATTAAAATAAAGACTACTCTTTTTCGGAATTTAGTTATACCACTTGTTTTTCAACCAAAAAGCAAACCGTACCATAAGTATCAGGGCGGGAACCTCCACTAATGGGCCAATAACCCCGGTAAATGCTTGTCCACTTTCGATACCAAAAACACCAATAGAAACCGCAATTGCTAATTCAAAATTGTTGCCTGATGCGGTAAAAGATAAGGCCGCATTGTCTTCATAGGATGCACCCGCCCATTTGCCAAGCAGAAACATAAGAAAAAACATGATTCCAAAAAAACAAACCAAGGGCAAGGCAATTCGAAGTACATCAAATGGAATAGCTGTAATCATTGCTCCCTTCAAACTAAACATAAAGACAATTGTGAGTAACAAGGAAATTAGAGTAAGCGGTGCAATTCGAGGAATATATTTTTGATTCAACCACTCCTCCCCTTTCAGATTAATTATAACTAAGCGGGTTAGAACGGCTGCAATAAAAGGAATTCCCAAGTAAATAAATACGGTAAACGCTATTTCTTTTAAAGAAATATCCATCGCGAGTGCATTATAACCGAACGCCGGAAGGACGATTTCCAAGTAGAACCAAGCGTAAAGACTAAAGAAAAAAACTTGGAGTAAACTATTGATCCCTACCAATCCTGCCACTAATTCACGGTTTCCATTTGCCAATTCATTCCAAACGATTACCATGGCTATACATGGCGCCAAACCAATGATAATCAATCCCGTCATGTATTCTGGATAATCTGACAAAAACAGTATCGCAAACAAAAACATCAAAAACGGACCAACAATCCATGTAACAAAAAAAGAAACTAACATCAATTTGGTTTTAGCAAATACACGCGGAACTTTTGAAAACTGAACCTTAACTAAAGGCGGATACATCATTAAAATTAAACCGATGGCAAGTGGAATATTTGTGGTTCCGTAAGAAACTCGTTCTGACCAGTCTGAAACTTGAGGGAAAAAATTTCCAATAGTAACACCAATAATCATCGCTAAGAATATCCAAAGCGTCAAGTAGTTGTCTAAAAAACTAAGTTTTTTACGTGGAGCTGCAGGTGCGCAAGTTGAATTTGACATATATACTTTTTATTTAATAAATATTAGTTAACTATTTATTAATCAGCGAATACATATACAAACATTCTGTACCAATCAATAAGCTAGTCTTTACATATTCCGAGAGCTCTTGAGGTGTATTGTCATAACTTTTTGGATCTTCGTATGTCGTTGAAATTCGCATACTTGCCGACGGAATAAAAGGGCAATTTTGTTCAGCTTCTCCACAAACCATTACAGCAACAAATTCATCTTGAGGATTCGCAGCGTCGTTGATTTCCTTCGAAAAACACTGAATTGGTTCACCCCCCTTGAAGTATACCTCGTATAAAGGATTTTCCCCTCCACTTCTTTTATCGATTCGAAAACCAATCGATTCCAATGCTTTTATCGCAGAGGGATGGAAAGCTGTAACTTCCACTCCTCCTGAAAACGTTTTGACATTTGGTACTTGATAGTAAGACGCTGCGACTGCTGACCAAATCTGACCAAAGTGACTTCTACGGGCATTGTGCGTACAAACATAAATCAACCTAATTTCCTTATTTCCATTCATCTTCGTTTGAATATTTTGTGCAATTTTTTGTAGGATTTGTTTACGTTCTGCAGAAATCTTCTCGAAAGATGCGGCTAACTGATCGCATGTATTTTTAATTGAATCAATCATGGTTAAAAAAAATAATTAACAACAAGAACCTCCGGGAGTACAAGAATTTCCTAAAGGTTGCACCGATAAATCTTTTAGCGATTTAACTTCCTTTTGAGAGGGAATACCACAAGCATCCTCAGCTAGACAGGCAGTTTCTGTTGATCTAAGTATAAATAGATCATCTTTGATGTCAAGGGAATATTTACCAATGGTTTCACCTTGGTATTCCACTTCAACGGCTAAATCTTCCGAAAAACTTAAGAGTTTTTCAGACTTTTCTATAATTCCAAGAAGCTTTTTTGGTGTTAGTCTATGTTCAATATCATTCGAATACCAAAGTTGAAAATTTACTTTCTTTTCATTTCTTATTTTTCCACCGCAGTCGATAAATTCTCGAGTTAGTAGACCGACCTCCGTAATATGAAAATGAGAAGGAACAAAAGATCCATCAGGTAATTGAAATATCAAGGTCTCTTTGGTGGATAGTGCTTTTTTACATGTTGATAGTGTCATTTTGAATTATTTTAGTTACAACAGGAATTTTCAGCCTCATTTATCGTTTGGATCACTTCAGTTAGACTAGCTATAATTTCGATAATTATCTCAGCATCAACACAATAGCAAATACCTTTGCCTTCGATAGTGCCTTTGATGATGCCAGTAGCTTTTAACTCTTTTAGGTGCTGTGAAATTGTCGGTTGAGCCAATGGCAGTTCCTCTACAATATTTGAACAAATACATTTCTTTTGCTTTATAATGTGTTGGATAATTGCTATTCTAGCTGGATGCCCTAATGCTTTGAATTTATTCGCTAATAAATTCTGTTTCTCTGTGAAAAAATCAGTCTTAGATATTCCCATTTTATTTTTATATTGCAATATTACGATTTATTTTTTGTCAAATTATAAATTCATAGAATTATGTAACATTAGTTCCAAATCACTTGAAATTTTGTGATGAAATTTGTTTAAAACTCATAAATGATTTCAATAATAAAGCTTTTTATTCTAATAGGAAGTATCACACTTTTTATTTCATGTTCTTCTACACCAGAAGGAGTAACGGAAATAGATGAAAAAACTTTCAAGAAACTAGAAGTAGAACAGCAAACACTTGTCATTGATGTGCGTTCTCCAAACGAGGTTAACAACGGTTATATCAAAGGTGCAGATATGTTTATTGACTATAACGGAGAAGATTTCGAAAGTGAAGTTGAAAAACTAGATCGATCTAAAAAATACATTGTATATTGCGCCAGTGGAAAAAGAAGTGCTAAGGCATCGAAAGTTTTTATAGACAAAGGATTTAAGGAAGTTTACAACTTAACAGGTGGAATTGCAGCATGGTCAGGCGAAATAGTACATTGATTTTCTAATGACGCAATTCTCAAAGGCGTCTGGTTCGATACTCCTTATTACAGGATTTGCCTATTTTTTGGCACAATTCACCCCGACCTACTTGAATAGTATCATGCTTGCGTTATTATTAGGAATTATCGCAGGAAATTCTCTAAAATTTTCTGAAAATATTTCAGATTCAAACAAGAGAATTGGGAATTTTTCATTAGAATTTTCTATCGTTTTTTTGGCATTTGACATCAATTATTCATTTATTCTGGCACTTGGATTCGAGCGTATTATTGCAATTATACTCGTGGTATTCACCCTACTTTTTTTGACCTTCTATTTGGCACAAAAATTAAAGCATCGAGATTCTAATTTTTGGTTAATTGGAATTGGAACGGCAATTTGCGGATCGTCTGCAATTGCGGCCGTATCACCAATTTTATCTAAAAACAAAGAAGATGTAGGCATTTCGCTAGCAGTTATAAATCTTTACGGTGCCATAGGGATGCTAACTTTTCCATTCTTATTAAATTTACTACATTTAAACGTCGCTGATGCAAGTTTTATCATCGGCGGTTCGTTACATTCTGTCGGAAATGTTTTGGGCGCCGGATATGCTATGTCTGATGAAATTGGACAAACAGCATTGACTGTAAAAATGGCTCGTGTTGCATTACTCTCTCCTGTAATTCTTTTCCTACTTTTTAAAATTAAACCGCTTACGTCTGCTAGCATCGAACGAAAACTAGTTCAATTACCTTGGTATTTAGTTGCATTTATAGTAATTTCTTCAATCGTCAGTCTAATCACGCTTCCAAATTATGTTACAACCTGGACAGAATTAATGGGTAAATTGGTATTGACAATTGCCATGTCAGCAATCGGATTAAATATTAAATTAAGGACATTGGCAAATTCAGGTAAAAAAGGATTGGCATTTGGTTTTGTTATATTTATAATTCAATTAGCTTTACTTGGAATTTTTGTCGGGTAATTTGCAATTTTTCCAATTTTAGGTGTGGTATACCTCAGAGATAATAACGAGCCAATTATGCCTCGTTTATACATAATTTTTTACCTATCTTTGGGCCTTTAAAAAAGGAAACGTATGGCTACAACAGCAGATATTCGAAACGGGTTGTGTATCAAACATAACGAAAAATTATTTCAAATTATTGAATTTCAACATGTAAAACCAGGAAAAGGCCCTGCATTTGTTCGAACAAAAATGCGACAAATCGAATCTGGAAAGGTAATTGACAACACATTCTCTGCAGGCCACAAAATTGAGGTCGTTCGAATTGAGAACCGCGAATATCAATACCTATATCAAGAATCAGAATCTTATGTGTTTATGAATAATGAAACATTCGAGCAAGTAAATATTCCGCTAAAGATGGTAGAAAATCCCGCTTTCTTACAAGAAGGAATGGTTGTGAATATATTATTTCATGCAGAAGAAGAAGCGCCTTTGGTGGTGGAATTACCAATGTATATCATTTCAGAAGTTACCTATACAGAACCAGGTGTGAAGGGCGATACAGCCACAAATTCGATGAAACCTGCAACCATAGCTACAGGGGCTGAAGTGAAAGTTCCACTTTTCATAGATAATGGAGAGGTGATTAAGATAGATACGCGAACAGGAGTATACGTTGAGAGAGTTAAGAATTAATAAAGTAGTAATGTGAAGGTAAATTTATGATTTACCGAGAATAAACTAAATTTCAAAATTCTGAATTCCAAATTCCAAATTTATAATTATGAAAAATACGGCACTAACCAATAAACACATTGAACTAGGAGCGAAAATGGTTCCGTTTGCAGGGTATAACATGCCGGTTCAATACGAGGGCGTGAATGCAGAACACGAAACCGTTAGAAATGGCGTAGGTGTTTTTGATGTTTCACACATGGGAGAGTTTTTGTTATCTGGACCAAATGCATTGGCTTTGATTCAAAAAGTTACAACGAATGATGCTTCGGTTCTTTTTGATGGAAAGGCACAATATTCTTGTATGCCAAACGGAAAAGGAGGAATTGTTGACGATCTTATTGTTTATAGGATTAACTCCGAAGCATACTTTTTAGTGGTAAATGCTTCAAACATTGAAAAAGATTGGAATTGGATTTCATCGCACAACGATTTAGGTGTAGACATGAAAAATCTTTCCGATAACTACTCCTTGTTGGCAATCCAAGGACCTAAAGCAGCCGAAGCTATGCAATCTTTAACGAATGTTTCGCTATCTGAAATGGTTTACTACACATTTCAATACGGCAAATTTGCAGGAATTGAAAACGTAATGATTTCGGCAACAGGATATACAGGTTCCGGTGGTTTTGAAATTTATGTAAAGAATGAAGATGTTGAATTACTGTGGGATCGCGTTTTCGAAGCTGGGAAAAATTGGGGAATAAAACCTATTGGACTTGCAGCACGAGACACGTTACGTCTTGAAATGGGATTCTGCTTGTACGGAAATGATATCGACGATACAACTTCACCATTGGAGGCAGGATTGGGTTGGATTACAAAATTCACAAAAGACTTTGTCGATAGTACATCCATACAACAACAAAAAGAAGCTGGTGTTTCTAGAAAACTCATTGCATTTGAGATGATTGACAGAGGAATTCCTCGTCATGACTATCAAATAATAGATCAAGAAGGTACTGTAATCGGAAAAGTAACCTCTGGAACCATGTCACCAAGTATGAAACTAGGTATCGGATTAGGTTATGTCACCGTTGAGCACTCAACATTAGACAGTGAAATTTACATTGAAATCCGAGATAAAGGTGTCAAGGCTAAGGTAGTGAAACTGCCATTTTACAAGAAATAAAAAAAGCGGCTATGCCGCTTTTTTTATTGTTTAAATTTATCTTTTATACTTTTCCAAGCATTTTCTTCTTTAACTTTTCATCAGCTGGATTTGTTCCCAACCAAATTGACCACAACGCTTTTTTGAAATCTAAATTCCCCACCACTCCTTTGTATTTTCCATTGATCATTACAGCAACTCCTTTACCGGGCTTATAAATCAAAAGAATATCATCTTTGTTCTTTATTTCATCTGAAAAATAACTTTTAAATACTTTTTTCTGTTCTTCGGTTGCCTTACCGTGACTAGCTTTTGTAAAACCTTCAGCAACCGTCTCGTTAAACTTGTCACGTGTAACTTTGCTGGAAATAATTTTAATGTTAATAGCTTGGATATCATCCGTATTGATGATTTTATTAGCATCTGAAGATTGATTCTCCAAATATAAGGCTCCAACATACAAGTCAAAACCATACTTCTGGCGTAATCCTGCACCATTGTACGTTAGTATGTCACCTTTGATATCTAATTTCTTTTTAAAACTTGCACCTGACACGGTGATATCTTGAGCGCTTACACAAACACTCAACAATAGAAAAGCTAATCCTACAATTTTTTTCATAATTTAATTTTTCTGATTTTTACAATTACCATGCTAAAATAATGAATTAATGAATTTTTAGCTATTTTCGTTTAAATTTTTAATCTATTGCTATGACTTCATCGATGATTTTGTTTTTAATTGGAGGGATTTTTCTAATCGTTTTTGGTTTTCTTTTAAGATTTGAAGGTAAAAAAGTAAATGACTCTAAATATCATGGATACGGCCTCATTGCTATCTACTTGGGATTCTATCTTTTAATTGTAGGTTCTTCCTACACTTTTTTACACAAAGAGTCTTGGACAGACGACAGTAAGCAAATGTTCTTATATATTTTTGAAGGAGTATCTGCTTTCTTTGCGGTTCTTTTTGGAATTGGAATGCTTATTCATTCAATCAAGGCTAATTCTAAAATAGGTTTAGGTTCAGCTGCCTTTTGGACCGTTGCATCCATAGCTTTTGCAATCATCGGATTGATAAAAGTAAGTGCAATGAACGATGGGTGGACAAAGGAAAAACAAAAAGCATTTATTGATCGATGCAAAAGTGAGGATAAATATGATTGTGATTGTAAATTGCAAATTGTAAAATCGACTTACCCCAATCCAGAGGATTATAATTCTGTAATTGATGATGAAGTTGAAAATGCCGCTGCTATTAATGCACTTACAATTAAATTTAATAACCAATGCCTTAAATGTGATTCTTTGAAGATGAAACGCGAAACACAAAAAATTGGAGAAGGTGAAGGAGGTTTACCTGCAGACTTTTAGTTTACTAAATAGTATTTGAAGGAGAAGGGACGAGAAATTTACCCTTTTTTATTCAGTTATAAGTTCTCCCTCGCTTCGTGCAATTACTGCAGAAGCTAAACAATTACCAAGTACATTTACGGATGTTCTTGCCATATCCATTAAGGCGTCAACTGCTAAAATAATACTTGCTTTCTCTGGATCAATACCCATGGAGGCGACTGTTCCGGCCAAAATCACGAAAGATGCTCCCCTAACCCCTGCTACTCCTTTACTTGTGAGCATCAAAACTAAACAAATGCTTATTTGCTCGCCAATAGACAAATCCATTCCGCACATTTGCGCGACAAATACTGCTGCAAGCGATAGGTAAAGTGTGGTGCCATCTAAATTGAAGCTGTAGCCCGTAGGAATTACAAACGCGACAATCTTTTTGGGGACTCCGAATTTCTCCATGTTCTCAAGCGCTTTAGGAAGCGCAGCCTCACTACTCGCTGTTGCAAAAGCAATAGTCACTGGTTCTGTTACCGCTTTGACAAATTTAGAGATTGATATTTTTGCTATCAGGGCAATCGGCAAAAGCACACAAAAAACGAATACGACCAATGCTACATATAGGGTACCAACCAATTTCATTAAATTATATAAGATATCCACACCAGATTTGGCAACTGTAGATGCCAAGGCACCAAAAACGGCAAGGGGAGCCACATACATGACAATATCTGTAAATTTAAACATCACCTCAGCCAAACTCTCACTAAAGTTTAACATGGTGTTCTTGTGCTGAATATTTGTAATCATGCCTAAGCCAATTGCAAAAATCACCGAGAATATTACTACTTGCAATACCTGATTCTCAACAATTGATTTAGCAAAATTCTCAGGAAATACCTCTACCCAATGATCTTTTTTTCCTAGTTCCATATTCACGATATCCTTCTTCATTAATGTAATTGTGGATTGCAACTCTGCATTGTCCTCATTATTAGGCAGCTGACTTAAAGAATCTAATGTGTTTACTAATTTCTTACTTCCGTCGATATCATTCGCTGTGAGACTAAAGGCCCTACTCTTCTCTGTTTTACTTGCTTCTACTTTTACATCGGTACCCGCTTGTGAAATATTTATCGCTAAAAGACCAATCACCAAAGCGAGAGTGGTTACGATTTCAAAATATAAGATACTCTTCAATCCGATTCTACCAACTTGTTTCAAATTGGAATGGCCAGCAATGCCTACCACCAGCGTTGCAAAGATCAATGGAGCTACTAAAGACTTCACTAAACGCAAAAAGATCTTCCCAAAACGCTCCATTTCTTTTGCAAATTCAGGAAAGTCAATTCCAACCTCAACTCCAAGAATCATTGCTGAGAAAATCCAAAGAGAGAGTGTCCTTTTCTTAAAAGAAATTATAAATAAAAACACAATTAGCGCATAGCGACCAAAAGCAAACAAATCCCTATTTACCTCAGATAAAGCACTTTCTAGCATAAAAAGTAATCCTACATTAAAGAAAGCTACGATATACCAAAAAATGGAAAAGATGTTTTGTTGTCTAGGCTCTAGCATGGAACAAAAATACAATTTAATTGTCGTTTTACAATTCGTATATTTGGGACAAAATTACAATATGGCTGTATCGGAGAAAGAATTAGCTTTTAACTACAACGAGGATCAGATGCGACTTAAAATAAGCGCACTTGAGGCAGAATTGGCAAAGATTTACGAAGGTGGTGGCAAAAAACGCATCGAGAAATTACACGAAAGTGGAAAACTCACTGCAAGAGAGCGAATCGACTTGCTTCTCGATCCGAACAGTCCGCGTTTTGAAGTTGGCGCACTGACTGGATATGGTATGTATAAAGAACACGGCGGTTGTCCCGCAGGAGGTGTTGTCGTTGTCATTGGACATGTAAAAGGAAGAATATGTATCGTTGTTGCAAATGATGCCACGGTCAAAGCAGGTGCTTGGTTTCCTATTACAGGAAAAAAGAATTTACGTGCTCAAGAAATTGCAATGGAGAACAAGATTCCAATTATTTATTTAGTAGATTCCGCCGGCGTATACTTACCACTTCAAGATGAGATTTTTCCCGATAAAGAAAATTTTGGTAGAATATTTAGAAATAATGCCATCATGAGCTCAGAGGGAATTCCTCAAATTGCTGCGGTGATGGGAAGCCGTGTT
>JBIJBD010000211.1:0-3780 GCA_044345395.1 Crocinitomicaceae bacterium
CTATTCATTTTTTTTATTCCGTGAAAAGCCAAAATCCTATTTTCTCCAATCACTGGAACTATATCTGCTCCAATACTTATGGCAACAAAGTCAAGTAATGCAAACAGACTCGCCTCAGGTAACTCTTTCTTAAAATATAGTGCCTGAAGTAATTTAAATCCGACACCACAACCTGAAAGTTCTTTGAACGGATATGAGCAATCGATTCTTTTTGGATCTAATACCACTGCATGCGGCAATTCTGGTCCAGGTTCATGGTGATCACAAACAATTACCTCTATACCCAAACTTCGCGCGTAGGATATTTTATCATTGGCTTTTACACCACAATCAAGGGTAACAATTAGCGCACAATCTTGCTTTTTAGCAAAATCAATCCCCTTAATGCTTAGGCCATACCCTTCGGAATAACGATCTGGAATGTAACAAATTATCTGTTGATATATTTGAGTAATTCCAAGGAACATAGTTGCTACAGCCGTAGTACCGTCAACATCATAGTCACCAAACAACATGATTTTACCTCCTTTGTCAATGGTGTTAATTAATAAATCGACGGCTTCTGACATGTCTTTCATTGTGAAAGGATCATGCAAATCATTGAGTGACGGATTAAAAAAGTTGAGGATTTCTTGTTCATTTCTCAATCCCCTTTGCCATAAAAGTTTGGCTATAGGTTCTTCAATCTTGAAACGATTGACTAAAAATGACAAGTCAGAAGAATCCACATCCTCCCCCTGCACAACCCAAATTTTCTCCATAATTCTTCTTTTACCTTAAGTTAAGAAAAATTCTTTACATACCATTAGTCTACATAACTTAACTTTAGCATATTGGAGCTTCCAAGGTCTTCGAGCGGAATGGATGCAATGTTTATAACCAAATCACCGTTTTGGAGATAACCATCAGACTTCATTATATACTTAATATCTGCGATTGTATGATCGGTGGAAATTCGTTTATTGTAATAAAAAGCCTTAACACCCCAAACCAAATTTAATTGAGCCATTATTTTTTTATTACTTGTAAAGACAAAAATGTCTGTATTTGGACGTTGGGAAGCTATTTTATAAGCAGTGTAACCGGAAAATGACATAGTGATAATCGCTTTAGCATTTACACGCTGAGAAAGCCTGCATGCATTAAAGCAAATTGAATCAGAAATAAATCGGTATTGATTTCGGTCGGGCAATTCTTCTTTGTTATAAATTCCTTCAAAATTTTCCATTTCGCGAATAATATTACTCATAGTTTTTATGACCTCTACAGGATATTTTCCCACCGAAGTCTCACCAGAGAGCATTACGGCATCGGTTCCGTCTAATACGGCATTTGCTACATCATTCACTTCTGCTCGCGTTGGTGACATATTGGTTATCATTGTCTCCATCATTTGTGTTGCAACGATTACCGGTTTTGCGAAGCGAATTCCTTTTTCAATTAACATTTTTTGAATTAAAGGTACATTTTGGTATGGAATTTCCACGCCTAAATCTCCTCGAGCCACCATAATTCCATCCGTTTCACTGATGATATCGTCAATATTTTCGAGTGCCTCAGGCTTTTCTATTTTAGCGATAACTTTGGCATGATGGCCTCTTGCAGAAATTCGGTGTTTTAACTCAATTATATCTCTTGCAGAACGCACAAACGATAGACCAACCCAATCTACATCTTGCTCTAGGGCAAATTCTAAATCTAATTGATCTTTCTCCGTAAGCGAAGGAAGAGAAATCTTGGTGTTTGGAAAATTCACTCCCTTTTTAGAGGATAATGTTCCACCTTGAATTATTTTACAGGTCAATTCTGTTGAACCATTCGTATTAATCACCTCAAGCACAATTTTTCCATCATCGAGTAGAATTCGCTCACCGCTTTTTGCCTCTTTTGGTAGCAACGGATAGTTAATAGAAAAACGCTTATTATTTCCTTTAATTTTCTCTACCTGAATTATTACTTCCTCCCCAACTTCTAAAATAGAGTTATCTTCCATTTCATTGGTTCGAATTTTTGGCCCTTGCAAATCAGCTAAAATGGCTACAGTAGTATTTAGTTCCTCGTTTAATTCACGAATCGTCTTTACGGCCTTGGCATGATCATCATATGCACCATGAGAAAAGTTTAATCGACAGACATTTAATCCGGCAAGAATCATTTCTCTTAGCACTTCTTTTGAAGAAGAAGAGGGGCCGAGCGTTGCAACTATTTTCGTTTTTTTCATTTTATTTTTCTGTTCATTATTATTAAAAGGTAAGGAAATCAATTGCATCAATATACTCGTTGCTTAAATCGAAAACTGCCGTTATTCCATTCACAGTACGCAATTTCATTATAATTTCTTCAAGATTTATTTCATGTAATTCCCTAATAAAAAAATAATAATCTATCTGGGGTCTTTCTGGTACTAGGTAAGTATGAAATTGTTTATTTCGTATGAGGTAAAAACTAGTCTGCGTTTCTTCCAAAAAAAAGTTGTGTACTCTAAATGAATGTGTTGAACTATTTTTTTTGTCAAATACCTCAATAGACTCTTCACTCAACATTAATTGAACATCAAGGCAATTATTTATCTCCCATGCCATTCTGTAGTCAGCAAAACCTGACGAAATACCTAAAATCATGCAATCCTCTTCAAGGTCAAATTTGATCTTATGCACTGTTGTTTTCGCCATGAACTCAAAATTAGTGATTAACAAGTAACGAAGATGAATGATTTCGTTGTTTTATTATTTTTAATTAGTTTTTAACATTGATTTTGTCTGAAATAAATTTACTTAACTTCGTGTCATCAAGTTTTAACATGTTAGTAAATCGTATTTTATTTTTCAGTTTTTTCCTTTTGAGCTTTACGCTTTTAGCGCAGCCAGAAAAAAATTTAACTAACAAGGATAAATATGATTACATGTTTGGTGCTTCTTGGTTGACATCTGGTTATGTATTCAATAAAAATTACGTGGGGCCTTTCCAAAATAGTGGAACGTCAGGTAGAATTTTTTTTGATCGCCACTTGTATGAACCTTGGAGTATTGAAGGTGCATTGGTTTTTGAATCATCTACCCTTTATCCGATAAAAGAAACAGACACTACCTATCGATTTGACAGCTTAATGCGATTCAATCTAGATATCTCTTCAAAATATTCGTTTGGAAAAAGTATTGGTTCTGGGTTAATTGATCCATTTATTCTAATGGGGGGTGGGATAAATCTGCACAAATCAATTGGACTCACAGCTAATATTGGGGTTGGATTAAATTTATGGGTGTCGAACAATTTTGGCCTTCAAGCACAAACCTTATTAAAATTACCGGCATCTAAAAATGTCATAAATCTTGCTTACTTACAAACAAATTTTGGAGTGGTTGTTCGTTTCTCTAAACCTCAAATTCCTTCAGATGATTTCGCCAAGAAGAGATACAAAATCTCTAAAAAACGTAAGCGAATTAAGATTCGAAAAGACAAAGAGTCTTAATTTTTAATCTCGAATTTCTTCACGGTTTTCTGTTCCTTGGTAGTAATTCCAAACGTGTAGATTCCATTAGGTAGGGCTGTTGTGTCATAACGAATAATATGTCCTCCCTCCTGCATTTCTTCATCTTTTAAGATTATTGCCTTTTCATCAATCGTCCAAATCGTAAATTCGATACGTTGACTAATTGGCGTGGAAAAGTAAAATTCAACTACTCCATCCACAGGATTTCTCTCTAGACTGTATAAGGTGCAAAAATCACTGTGAATTACTCTACCTTTACTTAATATTCGTAGAATCAATCTATAAATAAC
>JBIJBD010000169.1:0-4780 GCA_044345395.1 Crocinitomicaceae bacterium
TTATTACACATTGGTGTTGAGGTTGGAAAATCTGCACCAGTCAATACAGTTCTTGCAATCATAGGTCAAGCAGGCGAAGATGTAACTTCCCTCCTCTCATCTGCTCCGGCACCAGTTGAAGCAGCTAAGGAAGCTGAAAAACCGTCAGCTCAACCTAGTCCTGCGGCACCAACACCTACACCGGTAATTGAAAAAACTGCTCCAGTAGTTACACAAACAGCCTCCTCTTCTAATGGGCGTATTTTTGCCTCACCATTAGCAAAAAAATTAGCAGAAGAGAAAGGAATAGATATTGGATTCGTTTCAGGAACTGGAGATGGAGGTAGAATTACGAAAAGAGATGTAGATCATTATACGCCATACGCTCCAGCAGAAAGAAAAGTAAACTCAGTTCCGTTAGGACAAGAATCGTTCACTGATGAGCCAATTTCTCAAATGCGAAAAACGATTGCGCGACGCCTATCAGAAAGTAAATTTACAGCACCACATTTTTACCTGACCTTGGACATTAACATGGACAATGCAATTTCCGCAAGAAAGTCTTTGAATGCAATGGAGGGAATAAAAGTTTCATTTAATGACATGGTTATTAAATCTGTAGCTCATGCGTTAAAACAACACCCAGCAGTTAACAGTGCGTGGCTAGGAGACGTAATCCGAAGAAATCAGCATGTGCATATTGGTGTTGCCGTTGCTGTAGACGAAGGCTTACTTGTTCCCGTTATTCGTTTTGCAGATACCAAAGGACTAACTCAAATTTCTTCTGAAGTAAGAGATTATGCGCAGAGAGCAAAAGATAAGAAACTTCAACCTTCCGATTGGGAAGGGAATACATTCACAATTTCAAACCTCGGTATGTTTGGTATCGAAGCATTTACGGCAATTGTAAACCCACCTGATAGCTGTATTTTGGCTGTAGGGGGAATCAAAGAAGTTCCAATTGTTAAAAATGGTCACGTGGTTCCTGGAAATATTATGAAAGTTACACTTTCGTGCGATCACAGAGTAGTGGATGGAGCTTCTGGTGCGGCATTTTTACAGACCTTCAAACAATACATGGAAAACCCCGTTGCGATGCTTTTGTAATTAACAATCGTAAGATGAGTTATCAACATTTTTAACATTCGTTTAGAAAATAGTGTATATTTAAATCCCGAGAAATTCGGGATTTTTATTTTAAACTAATAGATTGAATATGAGAAAACTCTACTTTACAATCACTCTTCTAGCGACTTTTTTTCTGTTTCAAAAAGGATTCAGTCAATCCATAATTCGTGTAACTATAACATCTGTTCAAACAGGAGGAAATGTAGATTGTGATAATGCATTCCTAGATGTTACTGGTCCAAGTGATTTTGTGTGGGAATATACCGCAACGGATAATACGCTAGGATATTCTAACAACAATCCGGCTTTATTTGGCGTGTATGATTTTAATTATACTTATGTAAATGGTAATAATGGTCCATACACTATTACATCGCCGAATGCCTCCTTTGTACCGACAAACGGTCTCTTTTTCGACAGACAATATATTTGTCCTGCTGATGTTCCAACAGTAATTAACTTGGCATGGGAAGCATATGAAAACGATGATGCTACAAACTATGCTATATTAGGGTCAACTGACGGAGAAACCAATTTGCAAAATGTTACTATGGCTGTCCCAGCGACCGCAGGAACGGCGAATTATAGTTTCTCTGCTACCGGTGCAGCAGGGTGTGCACAGACTTATACCATAAACTTAAGTGTTCAACGAATAGATTTTGCACCAACTGTAATAATTCTTCCAGATAACATTTGCGATGCACAAGCTGTAAATTTGAATACCTCCTACAACATTGCTCTATGCCAAAGTAATACGCTCGAAGCAAACGAACCACGTGCAGGCGATGTAGATGCCAACCAATCCTCTGCATGGTTTAAGTTTGTAGCACCTGCAACAGGAGAAGTTACCATCACTACCGATTTAGGAGCAACAGAGATTGGTACTTATTTTCAAATATATCATGCTGCTGACGGAGGTGCATGTACGGCCGGTTTGCAACCGCTAACTAGTGCTGTAATTAAAGATAAATTTGAATACTTATCTCACATTGAATTTTCAGATGGAACTGATTTTTTAGGTGTAGACCCGGAAGCTGAGTTAGCGCTTAATGCCTGTGATCCATTTCCACTTATTAGTTATCAAAAATTAATTGCCGGAGAGACGTATTATGTTCAATTAACTGGTGACGACGATCAAGCAGGGATAGTTGAAGTTCGCGTAAACAGTGGAGGAACTGGTTCTGGGGCAGATCCAGAAGATATACCTTGTTTGAGCCCTGCAGCTACAATTGGTACTACTGCTATCAGCACGAGTAGTGGCGCTGCTTCTGTAACCTTAGATTTCGGTTGTGCTTATGATGGTGGTAATGATTATGCTGAAACGGGTGCTCCACACACAGATAACAATCCAGAAAATTACCACGCCTATGACTACGATCATGTGGCCGCTAACAATCCCGTTGTTAATGAATCTGTTTGGTTGAACTTCATAGCGCCAAACAGCGGTAGAATCACCTTCGAATCTGATTATCAAGATGCGCTATATGGTGAAAACAACGCGCTATTTGGTTACGATAAAAGATTTTCACCAGGAATACCTTCTGATTATTCCTGTGCGAATTTAGAATTCTTAAATCAAGATGAGGGAGGTACAAATAGTTTCTTAGGTGGTGACCCAAGCGCACTAATTAATCAACGTTGCTTGGAACCAGGTTATCGTTATTATGGAATGGTTGATCCTTCTGACAACTTAACACCTTTAAGTACTCAATCTATTAAATCTTGGTTATTTGATCCGAGTATTTCAGACCCAACGTTAAATTCACCCGGAAACGACATTCTGTGTTTAACCCTACAAAACCCACTTTATGAAGTGCCGGTAATTCTTGCAGGCACGAATCCAACATTCCAAGCGGTAGCAGGATCGAACGTTTTCGCTTGTCAGGAATATTTGGCAGGTGAACCCAACGCTGATCCAACTCCTGCAAATGTTGCGAATCAAACAGTATGGCATTACTTTACGGCTCCACCTTCTGGTGCTGTAGAGATGAGTATTCGAGCATATATTGGAATGGACGTTCTTAGATACAATGTTTTTGAATTATTGAATGGAACGGACTGTTATGGCGGTCTAGGGCCAGCGACTTTCACTGAAGATGGTACACGAAATACACCTATTGTTGCACCAATCATATCAGGTACAGCAGGTTTTACCGGTGCTCAAACATCAGCATGTTGTTTAGAACCTGGTAAGCTATATGCCATTCAAATTGACGGAGGATCACCGGGAGATGAAGGACAATACATCATTGAGTACATCCAAGAAGCAGACAGTGACGCGGGTGATATTTATGTGGAATTGGCAAATGGTGATAGTTTGACAAATGCCCAACAAGATACAGCCTTTGTTTGCTTTGGTGATATTTTCACCCCGGGTATTGCTGTAAATGGAATTGGTGAGTCTACCCAAAGTCTTCCGAATTGCTTGACACCAGGATACGTAATTCACCAAGTACAAAATATACCTGATCCAATTGCGAACACAGGATTTAACAATGCCTATATCGATTCCCTAATCGGTTTAAATGGAACATTTACAAACAATGGTGATGGAAGTGGTTCATTTGGAAATCCTTTATTTAATACATTGTATTACATTTCACCTGCAGGTGACATCACTGCAGATTGGGGTGATTTTTCTTGCGGGACTTCCACAGTTTCAGAAGGATTACCAATCGTTTTCTTACAACAATTAAATGCTTTATTTAATTATGACAATGCTTCTTGTACTGCAACGTTTTCTGCTACGGGAGGACTGAATGGTTATTATTCAAATCCATATGCATATTCAATAACAAGTCCTTCAGGTGCAGTTGTCGCAAATGGAACCTTATCACCTGGCGTCAGTACTTCTTATACAGGTTCTGAAGCAGGTATCTATACAGTGCAAATTAACGATGGTGCGTGCCCTCAAACCTTTACCTTTGATGCAACAAATTGTAACAATCCATGTACGCCAACAAGTACAAATGTAAATCTGGCTATTTGTGACGGTGAATCAATATTACTTGGAGGTTCTTTTCAAACTTCTTCCGGAATCTATACGGATGTATTTATTACAGCGCAAGGTTGCGACAGCACTGTAATTACTAACTTGAGCATAAATCCTGTTGAACATGTGACCAAAGAGCATAGTTTGTGCCCAGGTGGCACCTTAACAGTGGGTACAAGCACATATAGTGGCCAAGGTGTCTACGTTGATACATTACAAGCTGTAACTGGTTGTGATTCGATAGTAACATCGATTATCTTTATGTTGCCAACTATTACCACCAATATTGATGCAACCATATGCTCAGGCGCAACATACGATTTCAATGGAACTAATTTAACTCAATCTGGCGTGTACAACACTACCCTTGCTACTTCGGAAGGCTGTGATTCCGTAGTAGTTCTATCGCTATTCGTTACCGAACCGAATTCAAGTTACGAAACGGCGGAAATATGCATTGGAGAAAGTTATACGTTTGGTGGAAATACATACACGCAAAGTGGAATCTTCTACGATACGATTCAAACCGCTGCAGGTTGTGATTCTGTTCTCATTTTGGAACTTTCAGCAGTAGATTGTGAATTTGAAATCAGTAACATGATTACACCAAATGATGACGGGCAGAACGATGTTTGGAAAGTAAGTGACCCGGATAAAATAAACAATTGTCCGGTTACAATT
>JBIJBD010000172.1:0-4751 GCA_044345395.1 Crocinitomicaceae bacterium
TATTCCGTTAATTTCTGCTCGGCCAATTTATCGTATATACCATTGGCTTGTTCTTTGTTTTTTAATAACCTTACAGCAGTTTCCGATAATTCGTCGTCCTCAGGTGCAGGAATACCGTATTGTGCATAATTTCCGGCTAATAACTCTTTGGTGTATTCTATCACCTCTTGATTTGATAACTGGATATTGTTGTCTTTAAAAATTTTAGTTTGAATCAATTGCCATTTTAACGATTGAAGATAGTTGCTGAAATCTCGTTCAATCTCCTCCTCAGTTACAGGTTTTTCGTTTGATAATTTGATCCATCTTTTAAGAAATACTTCTGGAAACTCAACAATCGTTTTTTCCATTAAGAAGTTATATACGTCTCTTGTCAACATGCGATCGGTATCACCAGCAAACATTTTTTCTAAATCCGAAGAAATCCTATTTCTCAATTCTTCTTCGGACCTAACATCACCGGGAAGAAATATTTTATCGAATAATTCCTCATTAAGATCAGCCAGTTCCATTCGTTTAATTTCCGTAATAGTATATCGGAAATTCGATGAAAGATGAGGTAGTTCTTCTTCTTTCAATCCCAACATACTTGCCAAGTCTTTTTCTCCTTTCGAAACTTTACGAGGATCAATTTCAATTTCATCATCTAGTTTCTTGCCAGCAAAAAGTTTTACTACTTTTTTATCGTCTAAAAATTCAAGAGAGATGGTAGCAGTATGTGAAATTCCTTGTTCTTTAATGTTTCCAGAAGATTCGAGTTCATCAAACTTACCAATTAACATATCCTTTTCTCCAACGATTTCGGAAGAAACAAGTTTTCCATAACGTCTGCGTAAATCTTCAATTTGTTTATCTAACAACGCATTATCAATTTTTACTAGGTTGTATTCGAAAGTGGATTTTGAAGAAATTGGTAATTCAAATGAGGGGGAATATCCAATTTCAAAAGAAAATTCAAAATTTTCCGGTTGATCAAAACTTCCAATAACTTCTGCATCGGCCTTTGGAATTGGATTACCTAAAATGGCTAAATTATTTTCAGATATGTAATTATACAAGCTGTCGTTTGTTAGTTTATTGAGCTCTTCCGCTAAAACGGCTTTTCCATACTGTTTTTGAATGAGGCCGTATGGAACATGACCAGGACGAAAGCCGGGGATTTTCGCGGTTCTTCTATATTTTTCTAAAGCTTGTTTTACCTTAACTTGATAGTCATCAACACTAATCTTTACTGTTAAGACGGCATTAAGAGCGTCTATCTCTTCTCGAATAACATTCATACGTTTTACTTTTCCTTTAAACAAAAAAGGTCTCGCAACAACGAGACCTTATTGTGCGGATGGAGGGACTCGAACCCGCACACCTCTCGGCACCAGATCCTAAGTCTGGCGTGTCTACCAATTTCACCACATCCGCAATTATTTCAACTTTTAAGAGACCACGCTTGACCTCTTGTGCGCAATTGTCCCAATTAAATATGGAACAACTTCTACTTGAATTATTTCTTAACATTAAAACCCAACGGTCTTAGCTACTCGTTTACAACAGTTAAAATCTCCTATCTTAAACGGGTTGCAAAGATAGCAACAAAATTTAATTTGAAAAAAAATTAAAAGAATTATCTTCTTTTTTCTTGCATCGAAGTCCTTATTTCCTTCATGAAGTCTGAGGCGTAAACAAAATTTGAAATTTCTTGATTGTCTGTGGTAATTATACTTTCTCGCGTACCCTCCCACCATTTTTGGCCTTTAAAAATGAAAATTATACTGTCACCAATTTCTATTACACTATTCATGTCATGTGTAATAACAACAGTAGTCATTTTTAAATCATAGGTAAGTTGTTTGATTAAGCCATCAATTAAAATTGATGTTTGAGGATCTAAACCAGAATTGGGTTCATCGCAAAAAAGGTATTTTGGATTCATTGCGATTGCTCGTGCAATACCAACTCTCTTTTGCATTCCGCCTGAACATTCTGAAGGAAATAATGCATTTCTACCACTCAGATTTACTTGTTCAAGGCAAAAGTCAACTCGTTTTTTCATTTCGCCTTTGGTCATTTTAGTAAACATGGTTAGAGGAAACATCACATTATCTTCGACAGACATCGAATCGAATAGTGCGGCACCTTGAAAAAGCATACCAATTTCTTGACGAATTTCACTACGTTGCTGACGATTCATTTTTGTAAAATCTCTCCCATTGTAAAGTACCTCACCACTATCAACTTCATGTAACCCGACCATGCATTTTGCCAAAACCGACTTTCCTTGACCGGATTGTCCAATTATCAAGTTAACCTTTCCCATCTCGAAGGAAGCATCAATATCAAATAATACTTGATTGCTACCGAAAGTTTTATTTACTTTTTTTACTTCAAGCATTACAACAACATCATTTGGGTTAATAAAAAGTTGGCAATGAGGATGAAGACGCTCGAAATTACTACGGCTTGTGTCGAAGAACGTCCAACTTCTAGAGAACCGCCTTTCACGTAATACCCATAAAATGAAGCAACTGAAACAATAATAAATCCAAAAGCAATGGTTTTAGTCAAAGCATAAACGATGTGGTAGGGCATAAATGAGTATCGTATTCCCAAAACATAAGTATCTGTCGTACTTAAATCAGATAAAAGCAAGGCTAACCAACCACCAGTAATACTTAAAAACATTGAAATTATTACAAGTATTGGAAAAAAAAGTACCGCAGCGACAATTTTGGGTAAAACAAGAAAGTTGAGTGAATTAACTCCCATTATTTCAAGTGCATCAATTTGCTCTGACACTCGCATAGTCCCGATTTCAGAGGCTATATTTGAACCCACTTTTCCTGCAAGAATTAGAGAAATAATAGTCGGTGAAAATTCCAATATTGTACTAGATTGGGTAATGTACCCTACGGTATATTTAGGCAACAAAGGGTTCGACATGTTTGAAGCTGTCTGAAGCGCAATAACACCTCCTATGAATGTGGACATTAAGGCTACAATAGGAATTGAATTTATTCCTATTTCGGAAATTTCAACAAACAGTCTCTTGAAAAAAATCGACCATTTCTTTGGACGAGTAAGAATTACTGTTAACATCAAAATATATTTACCAAAGTTCTTCATTTCATATCCTATCCTATGGCTAAATTACACATAATTTTCAGTCCAATGTCGCTTTCATTACAGAGATGATTAATTTTGAATTACGTGGAAAAATTGGAGAAATTTACGCTCGCACTGAAAAAGTTTGTTCCAGAAGGGTTCGAAAGTCATTTGGCTAAACTCATCTTGCAAGGACAAGTTAAATTTCGAATTGTTAAAGGCCGAAAAACTAAGTTAGGGGATTTTCGATATAGTTCGCAAAAAGAGATACCAGTTATAACGGTTAATGGGGATCTTAACCCCTACGCATTTCTTATTACTTCGCTCCATGAAGTAGCACACCTGCATACTTTTAATAGCTACGGAATTTCTGTTGCCCCACATGGTAATGAATGGAAAAGTGAATTTCGAAATCTTTTGTTACCAATAATAAACTCCGGGAAATTGCCTTCAGATATTCACCAAGCGCTTCTGAAATCATTGGTGAATACCAAGGCATCCTCTTGTTCAGATGTTCAGTTATTGCGTGTTCTAAGAAATTATGACAAGTCTAACAAGATTGACGTTCGGCACCTCGAAGAATTGAAAGAAGGGGAAACTTTTGAAATCAATGGTAAACGTTTTGTAAAAGGAAAGCTCAGAAGAAGTCGTTACCTTTGTATCGAAGTAGGGTCAGATAAGCCCTACCTAATTCACAGATTAGCTCAAATAACGTATGCATATGAATAATAATTATGGATTGATTATGGCTGGGGGAATAGGGAGTAGGTTTTGGCCAATGTCAACTCCTGATCACCCTAAACAGTTTCTTGATGTCCTCGGTATTGGTAAAACGTTATTGCAACTTACCTATTCGCGATTATTACAAACCGTGCCTGAAAATCAACTATATATCCTGACAAATTCAAATTATTTTGATTTAGTTAGAAAGCAATTACCAAACTTACCCGAAGATAATATTTTGTGTGAGCCGGAACGGAAAAATACGGCACCTTGTTTAGCTTATGCGTCTGCAAAAATTTACTCACAAAATCCTAAAGCCACATTAATTGTTCTGCCTTCTGATCACCTCATTTTAAATGAAAAACGTTTTTCTGAATTAGTAGTAAAAGCCATTGAAATTGCTCAATCCCAAAAGGAATTGGTGACCTTGGGAATTTCGCCGTCGCGACCTGATACTGGATACGGGTATATTGAATTCGATCCAAAGGAGGTTGGAAAATTTGGAACGGCAACAAAAGTAAAACAATTCAGGGAAAAGCCCTCCCTGGAAATTGCACAGGAGTTTCTGAAGGCCGGCAATTTCTTCTGGAATGCAGGTATCTTTATTTGGGAAGCTGAAACTATTCTGGCTGCGCTAAAATCCTATCAGCCCAATTTGGCATCTCTTTTTGTTGATGATTTGTCAGCTTACAACTCATCGAATGAAAAAGATTTCATTCGTGAAGCATTTCATGTTTGTGAGGATATTTCGATTGACTATGCAGTCCTTGAACATGCTCAAAATATATCTGTAGTGCTCTCAGATTTTGATTGGAGTGATCTAGGCACTTGGGGGAGTTTGAATCAGCATTTAGCAAAGGATGATCATGGAAATTCGGTAGTGGGAAAACATGTGTATTTATTTAATAGTGAGAATTGTTTGGTGAATGTTT
>JBIJBD010000193.1:0-4222 GCA_044345395.1 Crocinitomicaceae bacterium
CAATACCATCTGAGCTGTCGAATTAACCGACAAAACAAACAAGACGATGAAAGTAAAAAATATGTTCAATTTATAGTCTCTCTAAAATAGATTTCCAACTTGCCTCTTTGGCAATGATTGTTACTAATTCTTCTACAGCCACTCGTTCTTGCAACATGGTATCCCTATTTCGAATAGTTACTGTATTATTATGAAGCGTTTCATGATCTACGGTGATAGAAAATGGTGTTCCGATAGAATCTTGTCTTCTATATCTTCTTCCAATGGCATCTTTCTCGTCATATTGAACATTGAATTCAAGCTGTAATATCCTTTGAATTTCTCTCGCTTTCTCAGGTAAACCATCTTTTTTAACTAATGGCAGTACAGCCGCTTTATAGGGCGCCAATACGGGCGGAATACTTAGCACTGTGCGTTCGGAACCATCCTCTAATACTTCGTTTTTTAAAGATGCACTGAGTACGGCTAAAAACAAACGGTCTAGACCTACCGATGTTTCTATCACATATGGAATATAGTTTTGATTTAATTCAGGATCAAAGAATTGTAATTTTTTTCCAGAGAATTTTTCATGTTGCTTCAAATCAAAATCGGTGCGAGAATGTATACCTTCAAGTTCTTTAAAACCCATAGGGAAATTGAACTCTATATCGCATGCTGCATTTGCATAATGCGCTAATTTTAAGTGATCGTGAAATCTGTAATTTGAATCTCCCAAACCTAAATTCTTATGCCATTTAGTTCGCAAGTCTTTCCAATAGTCGTACCATTCCATTTCCTGACCAGGACGAACAAAAAATTGCATTTCCATTTGTTCAAATTCCCGCATTCTAAATATAAACTGTCTTGCTACAATTTCGTTTCGAAATGCTTTGCCAATTTGGGCAATACCGAATGGGATTTTCATTCGACCAGATTTCTGAACATTTAAAAAGTTTACAAAAATTCCTTGGGCTGTTTCTGGACGTAAATAAATTGTTGCCGCATCTCCGGCCACCGATCCAAGCTCTGTGGAAAACATTAAATTAAATTGTCGGACTTCCGTCCAATTTTTTGATCCAGATATAGGACAAACGATTTCTAAGTCAATTATTAACTCACGCACAGCCTCTAAATCATTGGATTCTAACGCACTCTTCATAAGTGCTTCAATCGAATCAATTTTTTCTTGATTTCTTAGAACATTTGGATTTGTTGAAATGAATTGAGATTCATTAAATTCAGCACCAAATCGACCTCTTGCCTTTTCAACTTCTTTGTTTATTTTTTGACGGATTTTCTCAATATGTTCTTCCAGCAAAACGTCTGCACGGTATCTTTTTTTGGAATCCTTGTTATCAATAAGCGGATCATTAAAAGCGTCTACATGTCCAGAAGCTTTCCATGTTGTAGGATGCATAAAAATTGCTGCATCAATCCCAACAATGTTTTCATTGAGCTGCACCATCGCTTTCCACCAATACGTTTTGATGTTATTTTTAAGTTCTGCACCTAATTGACCATAATCATAGGTTGCTGCTAGTCCATCGTAAATCTCTGATGAAGGAAATACGAAACCATATTCTTTAGCGTGTGAAATTATATCCTTAAGTCTGTCTTGATTTTGTTCCATGATGCAAAGATAAACGCTATGTTCAAGGAAAATTAACTCTTTAAAATGAATTTCAACAATTGAAATTTAACAAATCTTTTGAAGACTAATGGAGTACCAATATTTTGACCTAATTTTGATATTATGCGTTTATACCTTGACGATTCACAGTTCATTGATACTGAAAACCCAATTGATGTCTCTATTCCCATTCAATCAACGGAAAAAAATGTTCGCGCTTGGTATGTGGATCCTCCTAAATTTGAAATCGTACGTGCAAATGGCTTTATTGGCTCTGTGGTAGAAGGAGGTTCAACGAATTTTCGAGATATCTTTTTTAATCCTCATGGTCATGGAACACATACGGAATGCTTGGGGCATATTTCTACTGAAGTTTATTCAATAAATCAACAGTTAAAATCTTTTTTCTGGAAGGCAAGTTTGATCAGTGTAACTCCAGAACATCTTGAAAATGGAGATACCATTATCAAAAGGAAACATTTAGAAAATCAAATTAATAGTGCATACTCTGAAGCCGTCTTAATTCGTACGATGCCAAATGATCAGTTGAAAATGTCTAAGGATTATTCCAACTCCAATCCTACTTATTTTGATTTGGATATTATTCCTTTACTAGATTTATTAGGAACCAAACACTTTTTGGTTGATTTACCATCCGTAGATAGAGAAGAAGATGAGGGAAGATTAGCGTTTCATCATGCCTTTTGGAAGGTGCCAAACCATCCGGATTACACGCGAACAATTACAGAACTTATTTATGTTCCAAATTCAGTAGCCGATGGAGAATACCTGCTTGAACTCCAAGTTGCTTCCTTCGAAAATGACGCTAGTCCAAGTAGACCTGTTCTTTACCGCATAGAAAAATAAGGACAAAAAAAAGCTGCCATTTCAGACAGCTTAATTTCTTTTTTACTAATTCTTATTCCTTAATGATTCGAAGCGACTCAACGCCATTGGCATGAGCAACGTTCACAAAGTAAATTCCCGATTTCAAGGCACTCATGTCAAAATTCTCTTGATTTTGTCCAATGTTTCTTTCAGCAAGAACCTTACCTTCAACATTTGTTAAAGTAATATCTGTCGCATTAATCAACGATTGTAATCCATTAACGGCAACTTCATTTCTTGCAGGGTTAGGAAATGCTGACAATACTGAATTTCCATTTTCTTCCATGCTTGCACCTGAACCATTGACTACAATTTTATAACCTGTAAAGGAGGTAGATTGCGTTACCGGTGTTGGAGGTAGACCTGGGAATAAAGTAACTAATACCGTAACATCAATAAAGATTTCAACATTGTATGTATTTACCGTTGACGTAGTTCCGTAAACCGTTGCACATCCTTGTGTGCCTCCCGCATAGGTGCAATTCGCTGCATTACAATTGTACAAATATTCTGTTGGTAACCCTGTAACATCTGTAACGTTGTATGACTGAATCGGTGAGCCTACAAATTGACCAGATGGGTCAAGATCTGCTGTGACAGTTGCAGGAGCTTTAAAATTTAATACAGCCTCGTAATATACACCTGCTGATGCTGGCGGGAAATTAGTAACTGTGTCTGGCCATGCACCATAAACTGAATCTGCATATTGAGGATCAGGCGTGCACTGTGGTTGTGCGTATGCAGCTAATGAAACAAATCCAACAGAAAGCATTGATAGTAAAGTTTTTCTCATAATCTAGTAATTTAATATTTAGTCAAATGTACATATTTTTTGAATTCAGATATAGCGCTTGCTAAAAATGTATCCGATCAAAAATAGTATGCTGTCAAAGGAATTGTAATTAATAGATACATTTGTGCATGATATTATACAATGTAACTATCTCCATTGATAGTTCAATTTCTGAAGAATGGCTGTCTTGGATGAGAACACACCACATCCCTGATGTCCTTGCAACGAATTGTTTTATTGAATGTCGTCTATCTAAAATTCATGGTGAAGAGGAAGGGGGTTTGAGTTTTTCAATTATGTATTTATGCTCAAGCCAAGCCATTTTGGAGGACTATCAACTCAAGTATGCGCCAAAACTTCAAGCAGAACATAGTAAGCGCTTTGATGGGAAATTTGCTGCATTCCGTACCTATCTCACTGTATTGGAAGAATTTAGACTATGAACGTAAGGGCCAAAAAACACCTCGGACAACATTTTTTGAAAGATGAGCAGATTTGTGAAAAGATCGCCAATGCTTTTTCAAGACATAAAGGTTGTCACAATGTGTTGGAAATTGGACCGGGAATGGGTGCGCTTTCGCAATTTCTTTTGAATCAAGAGGATTTAACTGTCGTTTTATTAGACATTGATGAGGAATCAGTAAATTATTTAATCCATAAATTCCCAGAAAAGAAAGAACAAATACTCTTTGGTGATTTTCTTCGTTTAGATCCAGACACTTACTTTCCCGGAGAAGCATTTTCAGTTGTTGGAAATTTCCCCTATAATATATCCTCGCAAATTCTTTTCAAATGCCTAGAGTTCAGAAATCGAATCCCTGAGATTATGGGCATGTTTCAAAAAGAGGTAGCTGTGCGTGTTTCGGAGAAGCCAGGAAGCAAAGAATATGGAATTACAAGTGTGTTACTGCAGGCATTTTATGATATCC
>JBIJBD010000041.1:0-16150 GCA_044345395.1 Crocinitomicaceae bacterium
CTAGGGATGAAAATTCTACTAATTCTCCACTCATTAAACCATTGGTGCCAATAGATCCGCCGAGTGCCAATAGGTTTAATTTATACATTAAACCTTTCTTAGAGGTGATCCAGCCACTTTCGGTAGTTCCACGTTCCCAATGTGGGACCATTATTGCTTGTTTGTATACGTTGTCAAAATTGTATGCCTTGAATTTGGCTTCACTCCAATCGATGGACATTTCTGCTTTTGCTGATCCAGAAAGTCTGGGTCCGATGGTTTTGCAAAGTTCCCTCAAGTCTTCATATGCATGACCTCTTTCTAACGCTTCGTTGTATATTGAGCGAATAAATAAACTGTCTTGAGAAATCCCGAAGAAGGAGATAAAGAACAGACCGTAACCTATGAATATTTTCATGATGTAAAAATAAGGATTTTAGCACGCGAAATTATCAAGAAAACCGACTCTTCATGTCTTTTGTTATCTTTGCAAAAAATAAATAAAATGTCTTTAAAATGTGGAATAGTAGGTTTGCCGAATGTAGGAAAGTCTACCTTGTTTAATTGTTTATCTAATGCCAAAGCGCAATCAGCAAACTTCCCCTTTTGTACCATAGAGCCAAATATTGGAACCATTTCAGTGCCTGATGCACGATTGGAGAAACTCGAATCTTTGGTTAAGCCAGAGCGCGTGGTGCCTACGACCATGGAAATAGTGGATATCGCAGGATTGGTGAAAGGTGCATCAAAAGGTGAGGGGCTTGGTAATCAATTTTTGGCTAATATTCGTGAAACAGATGCTATCTTGCATGTTTTGAGATGCTTTGATGACGGAAATATAGTGCATGTCGATGGCAGTGTCGACCCCATTAGAGATAAAGAAATTATAGATATTGAATTGCAATTGAAAGACTTAGATACAATCGAAAAGAAAATTCAAAGTCTTTCAAGAATTATAAAATCAGGTGACAAGGATGCTCAGAAAGAAAATGAATTAGCCCTAAAAATTAAAGAAGGCTTGGAAAAAGGTATTTCCGCACGTGGCCTTGGTTTTACTCAAGAAGATTTTGATGTTATTAGACGGTTCAACTTAATAACCTCAAAACCAGTTATGTATGTCTGTAATGTGGATGAGGCATCCGTAAAAACGGGAAATGCTTATGTAGAAAAGGTAAAGGCAGCGGTTGCCAACGAAAATGCCGAAGTTTTAGTAATAGGTGCAAAAATCGAAGCAGATATAACTGAATTAGAAACATATGAAGAAAGACAATTGTTTCTTGATGAGTTAGGTCTCGAAGAGCCAGGAGTTAATCGTTTGATTCGTTCTGCTTATTATTTATTGAATTTGCAAACCTATTTCACTGCAGGAGTGAAAGAAGTTCGAGCATGGACCATAAAAAAAGGGATGACTGCCCCACAAGCGGCAGGTGTTATACACTCTGATTTTGAAAAAGGATTTATTCGTGCTGAGGTGATGAAATATCAAGACTATACATCCTTGGGTTCAGAGCAAGCAGTAAAGGAAGCTGGTAAATTTAAGGTGGAAGGTAAGGAGTATGTAGTTTCTGACGGAGACATCATGCATTTTAGGTTTAATGTGTAAAAAGTGTCATATGATTAAAGCAAATAATCCATCAATAAAATCTTGGGTTTCCGTTCCAGACGGATCAGACTTTCCAATTCAAAATTTACCTTTCGGTATTGTTGAAAATGCGAATGGTAATCGCTTTGTAGCGACGCGAATAGGAGATACCGTAATTAATTTAGCAGCACTATTTCGCCTCGGATATTTGAATGATTTGGCGTTTAGTTTAGCACAATTTGAAACATCTAAGTTGAATCTTATGATGAAAAGTGGAAAGTTGGCCATCCGTGCATTGCGCGATAGGCTGTCCTTTTTGTTTGATGAGACTACATCCGAATTAAAACAAAATCATGTGCATGTCGATGAAGTTTGTTACATTCTTTCAGCTGTTAACATTTGCATGCCTATAGAAATTGGAGATTATACCGATTTTTATTCAAGTAAAGAACACGCGACGAATGTCGGGACAATGTTTCGGGATCCAAACAATGCCTTACTTCCGAATTGGCTTTGGATACCTGTTGGCTATCATGGAAGGGCATCATCAGTTATCCTTTCTGGTCAAGATATTCACCGACCTAAAGGACAAATAAAGCCAGATCCAAACGCAGATCCAATTTTTGCACCATCGCGACAAGTGGATTTTGAACTAGAAATGGCCTTTGTAACTTTTGAAGGTAAAGATTTAGGTGATTCAATACAAACAGCTGAAGCAGAAGATTTTATTTTTGGATTGTGCTTGTTTAACGATTGGTCAGCTAGAGATATTCAAGCTTGGGAATATGTGCCTCTTGGTCCATTTCTAGCAAAAAACTTTGCTTCCTCAATTTCTGCTTGGATTGTAACCTTGGACGCTTTACAGCCTTTTGCTGTTGATACCCCTGAGCAAAATCCCTCGGTACTTTCTTACCTCGAATTCGAAGGAAAAAAGTCATATGATATTCATTTAGAAGTTGCGTTAGTGCCTGAAAATTCAATCGAAACAACCATCTGCCGTTCAAATTTCAAATACATGTATTGGAATATGGCGCAGCAATTAGCGCATCATACGGTTAACGGTTGTAATATTCGTTGTGGTGATCTCATGGGTTCAGGAACTATTTCAGGTCCTACAGAAGATTCTTACGGTTCCATGTTGGAATTAGCATGGAAAGGAACCAAGCCGTTGAAATTAGCGAATGGTGAGGAACGTAAGTTTATTCAAGATAATGATTCCGTAATTATGCGTGGCCACTGTGAAAGAAATGGTATACGAATTGGATTTGGAGAAGTTAAGGCAAAATTGCTACCTTCGAAGTAGTGCAAAACTACGACTCACATAGTAAAATTGATTTCGAACTAGAACGCAAGGAAATTCTAAATGCGTTTAAGTCTCTGTTAAAAGCAATTAATGATCGTTCCAAAGACGATACGAGATTAATTCGCAAAGCTTTTGACGTTGCTTTAGATGCGCACAAAGACATGCGTAGAAAATCGGGTGAGCCTTACATTTACCACCCTATTGCGGTTGCGCGAATATGTGCTGAAGAAATGGGGCTAGGGGCGACGGCGGTAGTTTGTGCCTTGTTACACGATACGGTAGAAGATACACATATTACCTTACAAGATGTCGAAGATCTATTCGGACCTAAAGTACGCTTGATTATTGATGGATTAACCAAAATCCCTGAGGTTTTTGATGAAAATGCGAGTATTCAAGCTGAGAATTTTCGTAAAATGCTATTAACGATTTCCGATGATCTGAGAGTAGTTCTTATCAAATTGGCGGATCGCTTACACAATATGCGAACACTCGATTCCATGCGTGCAGACAAGCAATTAAAGATTGCATCTGAAACGAAATTTTTGTACGCCCCGCTTGCCCATCGACTTGGTTTGTACTCGGTAAAAATGGAACTTGAGGATTTGTCTATGAAATATTGTGAGGCAGAGGCTTATAGAGAAATCGAAAGTAAATTAAAAAGCACCTCAGATGTTCGAAATCGATTTATTCGAAGGTTTATTGCGCCGATTAAAGAAACCCTTCTTCACGAAGGTTATATTTTTGAAATAAAAGCAAGGACTAAATCCATTTCCTCAATTTGGAAAAAAATGCAATCCAAAGATATTCCTTTTGAGGAAGTTTTTGATGTTTTCGCACTTCGAATCATTGTGGAAACCCCCATTGAATTAGAGAAGCCTGATTGTTGGCGAATTTATTCAATAGTCACCGATTTTTATCAACCAAGTCCAGAAAGATTAAGAGATTGGGTGTCAACTCCTCGTGCAAATGGTTACGAATCGTTGCATACTACTGTCATGTCGCCAACTGGAAAATGGGTGGAAGTTCAGATTCGATCCAAAAGAATGGACGAAATCGCGGAAAAAGGGCTAGCTGCTCATTACAAATACAAAGAATCTTCGTCTGAAGAAAGTAAGTTTGACAGGTGGATAGCGGAAATCAGGGAATTGTTAGACAATCCTGAAACTACGGCAATGGAATTTGTAAATGATTTCAAATTGAATTTATTCAACGATGAAATTTACGTTTTTACGCCAAAGGGTGAGTTAAGAGTCTTGCCTTCGGGCTCTACCATTTTAGATTTTGCATATGACATTCATAGTGAAATAGGAAATAAATGCATTGGAGCGAAAGTTAACAATCGGTTAATGCCCTTAAGTTATCAATTGCAAAATGGGGATCAATTGGAAATTATTACCTCTTCAAAACAAAAACCAAATGAAGAATGGTTGCGATTTGTTGTCTCTGCTCGCGCTAAACAAAAAATAAAAGCCTCGTTGAACGACGAGCGAAAAGCAATAGCTCAAGATGGTAAGGAGATATTGGAAAGAAAATTTAAGCAGTTCAATATTCGGATGTTGTCTGATAACATCAGTTTTTTGGAGAAACATTTTTCCACTGGTAGTGCGACAGAGTTGTATTATAGAATTGCAAAAGGTAAAATCGATTTGGCTAAACTTCGTGAATTTGAGGTAAACAATGGGGTATTGCAATTCACCAAGAAAGAACCCGTAAAAAAAATATTAGAAGAATTCTCGAAACCTAATGCCATAGATTTGAAGTCAGATACGATTCTGATAGGTGATGATTTTAAAGGGTTTGATTATCAATTGGCCAAATGTTGCAATCCGATTCCGGGAGACAAAGTCTTCGGGTTTATTACAGTGGGGGATGGAATTAAAATTCATCGCTTCAATTGCCCAAATGCCGTTCATTTGATGTCAAAAATGGCATATCGCTGCATCAAAGCAAAATGGAAATCAGAAAAAATGGTAGAACGCGTTGCGGCTATTAAGATTGTAGGGATTGATCAGATGGGGCTTGTGAATAAGCTAACCGACATAATTTCAAAACAGGAAAACGTTAATATGAAGAGTATCTCATTTGAAACGGAAGATGGCGTTTTTGAAGGAAAATTAAAAGTCATGGTATTTGACACCGAACATTTAGAGCAGCTAATTAGAAAGTTTGAGTCGGTAGAGGGGGTTCAACGCGTCACACGCTGGGATACTGAAGAAGAAATTAATTAATCGTTTTTTACTGAAATGATGTTCCCAAAGATTCATCAGTTCTGCTTATCTTTGTGCTAGAAAAAAATTCATGGCACAACAAAAATTTACGACAAGAGAAGAAGATTATTCAAAATGGTATAATGAGCTAGTTTATCGGGCTGATTTAGCCGAGCACTCTGATGTTCGTGGTTGTATGGTCATCAAACCTTATGGTTACGCTATATGGGAAAAAATGCGTGATATTCTAGACGCTAAATTTAAAGAAACTGGCCATTCAAACGCTTATTTCCCTTTATTCATTCCGAAGTCGTACTTGAGTAAAGAAGCAAGTCATGTGGATGGTTTTGCCAAAGAATGTGCCGTCGTTACGCATTATCGATTGAAAAATGCAGAGGATGGTAGTGGAGTTATTGTCGATCCTACAGCTAAATTGGAGGAGGAATTAATTGTGCGCCCTACTTCAGAAACTATAATTTGGAATTCATACAAAAATTGGATTCAGTCCTATCGTGATTTACCTATACTCATCAATCAGTGGGCGAATGTTGTACGTTGGGAAATGCGAACACGCTTATTTTTAAGAACCGCAGAATTCTTATGGCAAGAAGGTCACACAGCACATGCAACGAAACAAGAAGCCATTGAAGAGGCAGAACGTATGCTTGATGTTTATGCTGAATTTGCAGAAAATTATATGGCTATGCCTGTAATTAAAGGCAGGAAAACAGAATCAGAACGTTTCGCTGGAGCTGAGGATACACTTTGTATTGAAGCGCTTATGCAGGATGGAAAAGCTTTGCAAGCAGGGACATCTCATTTTTTAGGTCAGAACTTTGCCAAAGCATTTGAAGTAAAATATACAGACAAAGAAGGCAAGCAAGAATATGTTTGGGCAACATCTTGGGGAGTTTCAACCCGACTTATGGGAGCTTTGATTATGACACATTCTGACGATGAAGGCCTTGTTCTTCCTCCGGCTTTGGCGCCTATTCAAGTGGTTGCTGTTCCGATACATAGAACGGATGAAGAATTACATGCTATTTCTGAGAAATTGAATGCATTAGGTCTAAAGCTGAAAGCACGAGGAATTTCATTTAAATACGACTGCGACGAAAATAGACGCCCAGGTTGGAAATTTGCTGAATATGAAGCAAAAGGAGTTCCAGTGCGCATTGCAATGGGGCCAAGAGATTTGGAAAATGGAAAAGCTGAAATTGCCAGAAGAGATACCAAAGAAAAAACTTCTGTTGATTTTATAGGATTAGATTCCTACATCGAGAACTTGTTAGCGGACATACAAAATAATTTATTGGAAAAAGCCAAGTCCTTTCGCGCACAGAATTTTAAAAAAGTAGACACTTACGAGCAATTCAAAAAGGAAATTGAAAAGGGAGGGTTTTTCTTGTGTCATTGGGATGGAACTAAAGAAACAGAAGCTAAAATAAAAGAAGAAACCCAAGCTACAATTCGGTGTATTGCATTGGATCAAGAAGCCGAAAATGGAGTCTGTATGGTAACAGGGAAACCCTCATCAGGTCGCGTGATCTTTGCTAAAGCATATTAATTTGTCCGTTTTTAGGTTTAAGCATTTCTCGATTCGTCAAGAAAATTCTGCCTTAAAGGTCGGCACAGACAGTATGTTATTAGGCAGTCTCGTTAACGCTGATTCACCTGTCTATATCCTCGACGTTGGAACCGGGTGTGGAGTCCTAACACTCATGATGGCACAGCGTTTTACAAATGCTTTCATTTCTGCGTTGGAAATAGATAACGATTCATGCATAGATGCGCAATTTAATTTTACAAAATCTGTTTGGTCGGATCGTCTAGAACTGATTAATCAAGATTTTTTCGAATTCTGCAGCTTGTTAAAATTTGATTTAATCATCAGTAATCCGCCTTTTCATTTTGAAGAGGTAAAGAGCGAAAATTCACGTAAGAACAAGGCAAAAAGATGGACTAAATCCGAATTCCAACAATTTTATAGTAAGTGTACCGAGTTATCACATCTTAGAACAGATCTTTTTCTAATCGTCCCTTATTTATGGCAAGATGAACATTTGTCAATGGCAACTTTGTTTGGATGGCAAGCACATCTGAAAATCATTATTCATGGTAAGAGTGACAAACAAAATTCTCGCGTCGTCATTAATTTTAAACGCGAAATTGTAAACGAATGTATGGTTTCAGAAATAACGATACGAAATGTTGATGGAACTTATTCGGACGAATATATAGTGTTAACTAAGGAGTTTCATGGTGTTGCACTTTAGCTTACATACCAATTAAACTTAAAAATATGCCGTCTATAACCTTCGCCATCATAGGAATATTTAATGTTTCCATGGTGTCGCTTTCCTGATGATAATGCGTGTTTCTATAAAATGAGGTGTCCGTAATCATGAGTGCGTCGAAGCCAAAAGTCCAATAATTCAAATGATCTGAAAAATCAACTCCAGTAAGAGATTTAGGAGCTGTAAATTTTTTTGTCGAAATCTGTTTAGTTTTCTTGTAAGCCTTACAAAATTGTTTAACGAAACTTCCATACGATGATTTTCTCACCAGCGTAATAAAATTTCCTCGACTTCCGTATTTTAATTTGAGTAGTGAAATAGGATAGTCTTGCGAATTTTTTTCATTCGAAAAATACCCAATCATTTCAACGGAAATCATCCCAATTACAGGAATATTAGTGTTGCTTAAGTATTGTGCATGAATATAGCTCCCCATAGATTTAGTTCTGAAAAACGGTGGTTCTTCCAAACTGTAGGCAACCAAATCCACTCGAAAAGGCAATTTTGAATTTTTCAATAAGCGAGCAAGTTCAAGTAAAGCAACAACTCCACTGGCATTGTCGTCAGCACCTTCTTGATTACCACAAACATCGTAATGAGCACCAATAATGACTCGTTGGGAGTGTTCAGTTCCGAAAGAACAAATGACATTTTTGTATACGTTTTTATTAACATTAAATAATTGATAATCTACACTGTCCGAATATTTTGAAAATTCATTAAAAATGTACGCTGCCGATTCATTTAATTGATTAACATTCATAAAATGCCGATATTCATCAGTTTTTGTAAGCTTTATCAAATGTGTATTAATTTGTGTTGTGTCAGCCTTTTGTTGTGCATGACAAAGACTCCCTAAAAAGAGTAAAAACATGCACCAATAAAGTTTAGAAGTCAAGAAGTGTTTTGATACCATTTGATTTTAAAATTAGCCATTTTTGACTTCAATTAACATTTCCCAAGGATTTGGTTGTTCATTTAACCTTACTTTTGGGCATGAGGTTTCTTCTTCTTTTTGCTTTTTGCTTGATTGCTGAGTATATTTTTATTGAAAGTTTTTTTCGATTAGGAGGCATCATTTCAAGTATAGGTTGGTTAGTTTCTATAATGTTCATTCTGTCGTTTTTTGTAATGATGACATTCTTTAGGCGAAAATCAAATGACTACAGAATCGCTTTTTATGCCTTTGGCCTCATGATTTTTTCTTCTGTTCCTGCTTTATTTTATTTAATTCCGGGATTGCTTTTTTTGTTTTTTGACAATCCTGTTTTTGCATTAATAGGATGGGCTTTAGCTGCGCTAATAGCATTCGGCATTTTCTTGGGAATAGTAGTTGGACGTTGGAATTGGAAAGTTCATACCATATCTCCGAAATTTAATAATTTACCGGAATTTCTAAAAGGGAAGAGAATAGTTCAAATAAGCGATATACATGTGGGTAGCTTTTTTGGAAATAAGAAACGTGTTCGTAAAGCGATTCAAATGATTAATAATCAAAATCCGGATTATGTTTTTTTTACCGGCGATTTGGTTAACAATACTGCTGACGAAATGGACGAGTGGGTGGATATTTTCAGTGAAATAAACGCCTCAAATGGTAAATTTTCTATTCTCGGGAATCACGATTATGGTGATTATGTTCAATGGAAAAATGAGGATGAAAAAAGACAGAATTTTGAGAAATTAACTCGTATTCATGATAAAATAGGATTTGTGTTATTGCGAAATGAATCTATTAAACTCGGTGAAAATACATGGTTACTGGGAGTAGAGAATTGGGGAAAACCACCCTTCCGCCAGAGTGGAGATTTGAATAAAACTCTTTCAAACATTCCAGAGCAAGATTTTAAAATTTTATTATCCCACGATCCAAGTCATTTTGATGAAAAAGTTGAGGGTAAAACATCTATTTCGTTAACCTTGTCGGGTCACACGCATGGTATGCAATTCGGAATAGAACGCTTTGGAATTAAATGGAGTCCCGTTTCATTTAAATATTCGAAATGGGCCGGTTTGTATAAGGAATCAGATCAATTTTTATATGTAAATCGCGGTTTTGGTTACCTTGGTTTTCCAGGTAGAGTTGGAATTTATCCGGAAATAACGGTGATGGAATTTTGAAAATCATTAAGTTAATTTTGTATTTAATTCTCAGTTTATAACTTTCATCTGACAAATATTATCCTGATTATAGTTCTATAAAAGTGATAATTGTTACCACTACATTTATTATTTTTACAATATGTTCAAATTTACATTTATAACATTTTTGCTTATTATGATTTTTTCATGCAAGGGAAGAATGAAAGAGGAAATAGATGATATCGTTGAAAAAACCTGTGCATGTAAAAATAAAAATGGTAAGGAATTAGAATCTTGCAGAAGAAGTATTGAAAAAGAAGCAGAAAAACTAGACGCCTCTATCCAAGAATTACCTGAGGATGAAAAAAAAGAAATGGAAGAGTACGTTCGTCTTAAGATGCAAGAATGTGAATAAAATGTTTATTATTTTTTTTTTAATTTTTGAAATAAAAGCATTAATTTAAAGCAAAATTTTAAAATTTAGATTATGAAAAAAGTATTATTTAGTGCTGTTGCTATAGCAGCTTTATCCTTAACATCATGTGGAGGTCCTTCAGTTTGCGAATGTAAAAAAAATGTTAATGATAAAGGAGAAGTAAAAGATAAGGATCTAGAAGAGAAGTGTAAGAAATTAACGGAAGGTAAATCAGACGAAGAGATTAAAAAAATGGACGAGGAAAAATGTGATTAATTCTTTTAGTCTTCTAATATTAAAGGCGTCTTTTTGACGCCTTTTTTTGTTATCTTTTGTTGATTGCAAATAATTAATTTTTTAAAAAAAATCGTGATTAGATTATTACAGTAAACGCGGATAATGCTTATTCTTTTTGTTAATGAGAAAATGGAAGGATGAGTTTGACTTAAAATAAATGATTGTAACTAATTCAGCATTTTTGGTTTTCTATCCTTTTCCAAATTTTTAAAAGAAGTTAAAAGCGAAAAATTATGAAAACTTGCCGCTTTCGAATAAACAGTAAATCCATAATTGAATTCAAATTTTTTCAATTGAAGCCCAAAACCTAACGAAAATCCGGCCATCCCTGGTCGTAAATCGACCATTAACTCACTTCGCTTATGGTAATCAAATGCTCCACGAATGTGAAAACTCTTACTTGCTAATAGTTCAACTTGTAAGACCACATGATGTCCTATTTTCTCAATGAAATTGGGTTTGTCTATTGGTATGGAATCTCCAGTTAATGCATCAATTTCTGGTTGTAAATTGGGGTCGATATACATATTATTCCACCTATTCAATTCATTTAGCAACAGTGAAAAACGAAAGGGTGCATGTTTTAATTTATAAGATATTCCGAGTTGTACATTGGCAGGAATTTGTTCGTCAGTAGAGTTAGTATAGTCCCTGAATTTGACGCCAATATTTTTTGCCAAAATTGAGCCGCTTAACAATTTCGATTTAGTTGAGAAATACGCACCAAACGAACCACTTAAGCCGAAAGCGAAATAGTTTTCAATATATGAACCGAGAAAATTACCGGAAGCCCCTACGGCCATATATGGATTAATTTCCTTAGAAAAGGATAACCCAACTAAGTAATCCAATGCACTAAATTCACCCGTTACAAGACCATTTTCATCACGTTGCACGAACTCGCCAAATGCACTGTATTTCACAATGGGAGCTAAAGTAAATTGTTTCGTTGTTAAAGCCAAAGTTAAGATTCCTTGGTTTACACCTGCCGGGTGAATTGTATTTGAAATGAGAATTTTTCTATTGTTTTCTTTTGAAAGCAAAGCTGGATTGTCTATGGTGTATGATAAATCGTCACTTTTTAGTCCAATGAGTGAGTAACCTGTTCCATATGATTTTGCAGAGGTTGCTTGTGTTAGCGCTGTAAAAACATTTGAGCCATAATATTGGCCCCATGTGCAAATAACCTGAAATGTTGTAAATACTAAGAGGAGTTGCTTCATTAAATGATTAACGTTGATCAAAGGTAAAAATTATCTTTTTCACTGTTAAATTAGAAAAATATGTTATTTTTAGAAAAAAGATGCGTTAGCCTTTAAAAAATAGCCTATGCAAAATTATACCCAAACCATTTTATTGATTGGAAATCATGCCTCATTGCATGCAAATGCATTTGTTGAAAATTCTAATCAGCATAAAATTATTCAGTTAAAGTTCGAGTCTTCGAATCCATTTTATGAGAATTCGTTAAATAAAATTTGGATTGATAATCAAAAAGTAGAAACAAAACACGAGTACAACCTTCAGGGTTTAGTAACAGCGATTCATGAAAAAAATATTTCATCGAGGCTTTCAGAAGTTACTTTAATCGTAGGTGATCCTAGTGAGCTTATTTATCAGGCCTTTTTATTAGCCATGCTCAAGGAAGATCCGAATGATTTTAGAAGAATTAACGAAAACGAAAGTCCATCTGATGTGGTTAATTTGTTTTTATACCCAGTTGGAATGATGGCGCAAGATATTCGCAAAGAACTTTCAACTCTAATGTATTGCTTAAAAAAACATGAAATGGCTACTTATTTAATTCGAAAAGAAGAGAAAGATTTAGATTCTCTTTTCAAGTTGCTATTGAACAGTCTCACATTTATGTCAATTGTTGAACTAGAAGATCAAATTAAAGGAATCGAACACTTGGTTTCTCCAAGATTGAGTATGCATGAGTAATGGATAGTAGGGTACAACAGGTTATTTTTGAGGAATGTTTAAATCGCTATAAAAACTTGTTTTTTAAGTTAATCATAGATAAATTCCCAAATAGAGAGGACGCTAAAGATGTATATCAAGAGTTTTGTATACACTTATTTACAAAAATAGGGTTACTTTATCCTGAACAGTCCGATTTATTTGATACAAAGTCTTGGCTTTCAACAGTTGTCAATAATTTTTGCATTTCTATTTTACGAAAGCGAAATGGTAAAAGACAAGTTGCTTTTGTAAATGAAGAAAAGTCAAGTTTGATGCGCGCTAATTACAGCGAGGGCAATGACTCGTTTGACGAAAATTTAGATCAAAAACAAAAGATTCCCATTGAACATGCGCTTGACGAGGCCTTAAGGGTTCTAGATAAACGAGATATTTTAATATTAAAAATGAAGTATTACTACGGAAAGCCCTCAATTTTTATCAGTAAAAAAATGAATGAGACGCATGTGGATGTCTATATCGGGAGGCTCAAAGAGAGGTTGAAAAAGAAAATTGGAATTAAAAATTTGGATGATTTTTTAATTCGTTACAATATTGAGCTTTAAAAATTCAAATATCGTTCCTTTTTGTCTTCGTAAATATCTGGTATTGTCACAAGAATACCTGTTTCTTCCACATTTCCAAATTCAGCATTAACCGCTGTTCCGAATGTTTTCATTGTTGGAGAAAGGCTCATGTAGATATTTACTAGTGGTGGAACAAATTCATTGTTTGCTCTAACAAATGTATTAAGCTCTTTAAAGGCTTCCTTGTACGGTAGTTTATTGATTTTTTCTAAATAAATTGAAATGTCTTCATCCAATTGGAGCGGATGAAAAGGTGTCATTAAATTTTCATTATCTGGAAAAAAGTGATGCATGAAAGTGAGTAAGAAATTTCTTGAGGAACGGTGGTAATCGGGGTACATTGTTACTTTTCCGAAAAAGTATCGAATATCTGGATTGAATTTAACCAATGCGCCCAAGCCATCCCATATATTATCGAGTGCATAAAGACCTTTCTTTGGATTTATCGATGGTTGGTATTCTGGCTGCACCCAACTTCTTCCTAGTTCAATGGTTTGTGGCAAATAATCGGTGATAAAACGCGTTGAAAAATTAAAATAATGTGTGGTTGAAAGGTGGATTTCTCCAGATTCCTCAATTGCATCTTGGCACTTAATGTAACGATATCCTCCAATAATTTCTTCATCTTCAGGTGACCAAACAATAAGTTGTTGATAACACACTTCTCTTAAGTCGTAATCATCCAAATCTAATTCTTCGCCAGTACCTCCACCTGAGGCTCGAAAAGTAACTTCGCGCAAACGACCAATTTCTTTTAGAACATTAGGAGCATTGTGATGATTTACACTATAGATCTCATTCTCTCCTTTTCTAGTTTTGCGCACAAAAGTCTCCGCAGTCAATTCAGCCTTAAGAATAGCTTTGTCTATAGGGTTAATTATTGCTTTCATTTTGAATGTCTAAATTGGTGTACGTGTTTTCTAAACCATTCGGATGCTTCAATATCAGTCCATTCCGGGTTAATTGTTGAGCCATAAATTGGTTCTCCTATTGTAAAAGTAATGGTCCGATTTTTTTGTTTAAATAATTCGTCCGCAAGGTACATCATTTCAATATTTGCTTTAATACCTACAAATTTTCTGATTTTCGATAAGCGATAAAAAAAGTTTGTTAATTCCCCATCAATATAAACTGGAACAATTGGGCGATTAAATTCTCTACCGTATTGAACAAAAGTTTTCTTCCACATCAAATCTTTAACTTCACCTTTTATTTTACGGGAGACCATACCTGCTGGAAAAATACATACTAATTTGTCAGAATCGAAAATGTTTCTAATTTGTTGTCGAACCGAAGGTGCATTTTTTCCGTGTTTATTCACACCAACAAATAAATTCTTTAGATTTTCAAGACTCATCAATAAATCGTTAACGACAAAACGAACATCTTTTCGTTTTTCTTTAATTCCGGCAACAAACGCCACCGCGTCCATGCCACCTAGTGGGTGGTTCATAGCTACGATTGTCGGGCCACTCTCAGGAAGGTTCTCTATTCCTTTGATGACCACTTTAATATTGAAATAATCTACAATGGCTTGACAAAACGATTCGTCATAAAGATGATCGTGTTTTTCTATAAATTCATTGATTTCATCCTCGTGTAAAATCCTTCGTAAATAGCGAATGACAAATCTTGGCAGCCATTTTAATAACTTAGGGTTTTTACTTTTTATTAAGCGATGGATGTCAATTAACTTCTCTTTCTTCACATGCTAAATTAATAATTTTTACATTTTTTTTCGGGCATAAAATCACTTTTATCCACAACCCAATTTTAGTAATTAAAGTTTAATTTCAACCCATCAAATGCAGGTTGTACATGATTGGGTAAAAGTTGTATAATCTCATTGTGTTTACCAAATAAATGGGAAATGTGAGTAAGATATGCTTTCTCAGGTTGAATGATTTCAATAAAAGCTAAGGCTTCGTCTAAATTAAAATGCGATATGTGTGGATAGATGTGAAGTGCATTGATAATTAAAGTTTTTGTTCCTTTTATTTTTTCAACTTCCTTGTTATCTATCGTTTTAGCATCTGTAATATAGGTGAGATCTCCCATTCGAAAACCTAAAACGGGCATCTTGTAGTGGTTTACTTGAATTGGTATGAATTGAAGAGATTTTGTTAGAGAAATAGGTGATGATTCAATAAGCTCAATATTAATTCGTGGAATTCCAGGGTAACGTTCATCTGAAAAAATGTAATGAAACTCTCGCTTTAAAGCCGAATCTACAGAAGCCGAAGCGTAAACTTTCATCGATTCCCCCTGCTTATGGTTGAACGCCCTGACGTCATCTAGACCGGCAATGTGGTCTTTGTGTTCATGCGTAAAAATGACTCCATTTAAAAATTGCACGTCTTCTCTTAGCATTTGTTGACGGAAATCTGGTCCTGTATCAATAACAAAGTTTTGATCTTCCGCATTAACCAATACACTGCTTCGGGTTCGTTTGTCTTTTACATCAGGAGATTTACATGTATTACAAGAACAAGCAATAACGGGAACTCCTTGTGAGGTTCCAGAACCCAAAATCGTTAAAGTTCCTTTTCTCATAACCTTAGATAGAAACGAGTTTATGCGTTGAACCTTTTTTTAAAAATGATTTAATGATCATTTTAATGTCTTTGTCTTCCGGGAATTCATTAATGTATCTAGTCCAGTGTAAAACTTCTTTTCCGTGAAAATGAAATGGCGCATAGCCATATCCCCGAAAATGGCCGTTATCTACCCAAACTAAGCTTTTTTCCGATTTGTCTCTACCTTTGTCGATTAAAAAGAAGCTTTCTTTTTCGAAGCTAATGTCATTGATAAATTTATTGACACGTTCATTGTCTTGTTCTGGATTTGCGTCATGATCACTAGCACCATTGCATGCTTTTATGGAATAATGAAAGCAGGAACCTTTGGTTTGATATAAGGAGCAATATTTTTGACACAATTGATATTTTTCGCAAAAATAACGCATGTAATCATTCCCTTCTTTTTTGGAATTGAAATATTGAATGGGTTGAGCGGTAGACTTTGTAGTAGATTTTAAAATAAGTTCAATGTATCCTGATTCGTTCGGTTCATCGAATAATCCATAGGGGAAAAGGCTTTTTCTTAAGCGACGGTTATAAAGTGGTTGAAATTGCTTGATCAATAATGATTCTCTTAACATGGCGATTAATTCTGATCCAGTTAATTCAAATTCAATTCGCGCAATGTCTTGAATCAAGCGAATACCTTTTGCGCTTTTTGTATTTCGAAGGTGTTGTTCGATTCGTTTTTTTATGTGAATACTTTTGCCAATGTAAATAATTTGATTGAATTCATTAATAAATTTATAAACTCCAGCTTTATTCGGAATTTCATCCAAAAAATCCAAGTCTAGGTTTGGGTGAACATTTCTTGGATTCACTTCATGTTGAATGAATTTTTCTAATTTATAAGGGTC
>JBIJBD010000174.1:0-4664 GCA_044345395.1 Crocinitomicaceae bacterium
CTGGAAATTTAGTTTTTTGTTTTTGAAGACTTAATAACGTATCTAGTTGAATATAATCCCAATAGGTGGTAACATCTGCATACAACAAACCATCTAAATAAGAAAGAAGGTCCTGCCCTAACGCCCCATATTTGTCATTAAGTTTTTCTAATCTATCTTGTATTTCCGTTGTTATTTCCATTTTCGTTCAGGTTTTTCTCAAAACGAAATTAAAGAAAAAGAAGGAAGTGTCGTACTTTTGATTAAATTACAAAATATCATTTAGCATGATTCAATACAATCCCAAGAACTGGATAAACTTAATTTTTTCAATAAGCCATAGCGACACTATTAGAATATTATGGAAACAGTTGGTTTATATTGCTCTGTTAACCGCACTTTTAGTTTATATAGAGCAACATTTTTTTCACACCCAAGTTTTTGAAAAACTACCCACCGTATATCAATTATTAGGTTTTGTAATTTCTCTCTTGTTGATTTTTAGAACAAATACTGCATACGATCGGTGGTGGGAAGGAAGGAGGTTGTGGGGCTCAGTAGTAAATGATTCACGAAATTTTGTACTAAAGATGAACGCTGTGGTTCCGAAAACGGATGCTGAGTGGTATAAAGACCAAGTCGTGCATTTTACTAAGGCAATGAGAGACCATCTGCGCGACACTCCATATGCTGAATTAAATTTAGGGCCATCCATACATGCGCCTTTGTTTATTATGAACATGATTCAAAAAAGGCTAGTCTCTCACAAGAAATTAGGACAAATTTCAGAGGAAACATTTTTAGCTCTTGAAAAACACCTTGCGCAACTGATCGATTGTTTAGGGGGATGTGAAAGAATTAAAAACACACCTATTCCCTATTCATACAGCATGTTTTTTAAAAAATTTATTTTTCTTTATGTGGTAACACTTCCCTTGGCATTTGTTGTTCAGTTTGGGTATTACTCTATAATCATCTCGGTTTTTTTCTTCTATGTATTGGTAAGTATAGAGGTGCTTGCAGAAGAAATTGAAGATCCCTTTGGCACGGATGATAACGATTTACCTATTGATGATATCTGTCAACGAATTGAGAGAAACCTAGAGCAAATTATAACACATTAAAAAAGCGGCTGAGCCGCTTAATTTATTTTTTTTCGTTATCCTCAAAAATTCTTTTAGGTCGTAACTGTTCGAAAACGCCTAGTGTAATCCAATATGGAACAATAAATCCTAGTAAGAAAAACAACAACCAAAACGCCATTCCGGCGATTAAAAAGAATAATACGATTCCAAAAGTGCTCATCTTTATTAATTTTGCAACGATTTACAAGGTAAAATTATAAATTAAAAACGAATAAATCACAAAAAATGAAATTTAGAATAGAAAAAGACACAATGGGTGAAGTAAAGGTACCCGCAGACAAATATTGGGGGGCGCAGACTGAAAGATCCAGAAACAACTTTAAAATAGGCCCAGAAGGTTCAATGCCTTTGGAGATTGTTCATGCTTTTGCCTACTTAAAAAAGGCAGCAGCACACACGAACTTTGAACTAGGCGTCTTAAGTGAAGATAAAAAAGAATTGATATCAAAAGTTTGTGACGAGATATTAACCGGTATACATGATGGGGAGTTTCCCTTAGTGGTTTGGCAAACCGGATCGGGTACACAATCCAATATGAATTGCAATGAGGTGATTGCAAATCGGGGGCACGTGTTGCAAGGTGGAAGCCTAATGGATGAACAAAAAGCATTGAATCCCAACGACGATGTAAATAAATCACAATCATCTAACGACACATTCCCTACAGCAATGCACATTGCAGCATATAAAATTACCGTGGAAAACACCCTGCCTGGATTAAAACACCTGAGAGACACATTACATGAAAAGGTTTTGGCATTTCGTGATATTGTTAAAACAGGTAGAACGCATTTTATGGATGCAACACCGTTAACCCTTGGGCAAGAATTTAGCGGTTATGTAGCACAAATTGACAATTCAATTCGTGCTATTAACAACGCTTTAGAAGCTGTAACAGAACTTGCGCTAGGCGGAACCGCTGTTGGAACAGGATTGAACACCCCTAAGGGTTACGATGTCCTAGTTGCGAAAAAAATCAGTGATTTTACAGGTTTGCCTTTTGTTACTGCAAAGAATAAATTTGAAGCACTTGCCGCACATGATGCGATGGTTGAATTGTCTGGCGCACAAAAACGTACAGCAGTCGCTTTAATGAAAATTGCAAACGATATTCGAATGTTATCTTCTGGACCAAGATGTGGTATAGGCGAAATTATTATTCCTGACAATGAGCCCGGCTCTTCAATTATGCCCGGAAAAGTAAATCCTACGCAGCCAGAGGCGTTGACAATGGTTTGCGCGCAAGTGATGGGTAACGATATGGCTGTCGCTGTGGCAGGATCGAATGGACATTTTGAATTAAATGTATTTAAACCTGTTATTGCTTACAACGTGTTACAATCTGCACGGCTTTTAGGAGATGCCTGTGTTTCATTTGCAGACAACTGCGCTGTAGGTATACAAGCAAATCTACCGGTTGTTAAAAAACATTTGGATAACTCATTAATGCTTGTAACAGCATTGAATACGAAGATTGGTTATTACAAAGCAGCAGAAATTGCAAAATATGCTCATAAAAATGGAACAACATTAAAAGATGCGGCTGTTGGATTAGGGCATGTTACTGACGAAGAATACGACCAATTTGTTGATCCGTCAAAAATGATTGGTTCTCTAGATTAAGTTGACTTACTATTCGTGTAATACTTTTTTTAGCAATGTCCAACTTTCTAGCGTGATGTTCTTTGTGTCGAATTGCGCTCCGTCTAAGTTATGATGGAAGCAATCAAAACATAACTTCATTACGCCTGTATTTCTTGATTTTAAACGAAAAACAAGAATATCTCGATAAATAGGCTCACAGATGGTGGCTAACTCATTGTTCATGTTTTGACTATAGAAAATGCCGCGTAATGCCTCTGTTTTTTCGTTTGATAGGTAGCGTTTTGTAAACCCTAAACTAGACAAGTGAATTAAACTCGTGGTATCTAATAACGTGTCTAGTTTTTCGTGTAAAACCACTTCAATTAATCTCCTCTGTTCCTTTGTTTTGTTTTTTATCCGCTCTATTCCCCATAGTGTATCCTCTGCTATCGCAATGGAATAATGAATAATTGAATCGAACAAAAAAACAGGCTGTTTTTTAACTTCTTCAGTTACTATTTTTTTTATTTCTTCTTTATTTTCTCCTGACAAACAAGAGGTTAGAGTAATAAAAATAAATGCCATGAAGTAGTAGTAATTCATAATTTGTTTAAAGCCTTAAACAAAACTAGTTATTTGTTAATGAACGGTGTATGTGAAACTCTTAAAAACCAAAAAAACACTATTTTTGTTTAAATCTTTTTATATATGACAAAAATAAAAGTTGTGAACCCTGTAGTTGAATTAGATGGTGATGAGATGACCCGTATTATCTGGAGTTATATCAAAGAAAAATTAATCTTACCCTACCTAGATTTAGATATAAAATATTTCGACTTAGGCATTGAAAAAAGAGATGAAACTAACGACCAAATAACAGTAGAAGCGGCAGAAGCAATAAAAAAACACAAAGTAGGAATAAAATGCGCGACTATCACTCCTGATGAAGCACGTGTTAAAGAATTTAATTTGAAATCCATGTGGAAATCACCAAATGGAACCATCAGAAATATTCTTGATGGTACTGTTTTTCGAGAGCCTATCGTTATGAAAAACGTGCCGCGCTTGGTAACGAACTGGACAGCTCCTATCATCGTTGGTCGCCATGCTTTTGGTGATCAATACCGCGCAACGGATGCTGTTTTTAAAGGAAAAGGAAAGCTAACAATGACTTTTACGCCTGAAGATGGTGGTGAATCACAAATTTTTGAAGTGTATAATTTTAAGGGTGATGGTGTTGCGTTGAGCATGTACAACACAGACGAATCTATTCGGGGTTTTGCACAATCCTGCTTCAATATGGCACTTTCTAAAAAATGGCCATTGTATTTATCAACCAAAAACACCATACTTAAAAAATACGACGGACGTTTTAAAGACATCTTCGAAGAGATTTATCAAGCAGAATTCAAAACAAAGTTTGATAAAGAGGGGATTGTCTATGAGCATCGGCTGATTGACGATATGGTTGCTTCTGCGTTAAAGTGGAACGGTAATTTTGTTTGGGCGTGTAAAAATTATGACGGAGATGTTCAATCTGATACTGTTGCTCAAGGTTTTGGATCTCTAGGCTTGATGACTTCGGTGTTGATTACACCAGATGGTGAAATCATGGAGTCAGAAGCAGCTCACGGAACAGTTACCAGACATTACAGAGACCATCAAGCAGGAAAAAAAACCTCAACAAACCCTATTGCTTCTATTTTTGCATGGACGAGGGGTTTGGCTTTTAGAGGAAAATTAGATAATAACCAAGAGCTTATTGATTTCTGTAATACCCTCGAAAAGGTTTGTGTTGAAGTTGTAGAATCAGGAATAATGACTAAAGATTTAGCGGTTTGTATACATGGAAACAAAGTGAGCCACGGAGAACACTATGTGTACACAGAGGAGTTTTTGGACGCCTTGAATAATGGGTTAAAAATCAAAATGAATTAGTGAAAGGCCCTTGTGGCC
>JBIJBD010000090.1:0-10054 GCA_044345395.1 Crocinitomicaceae bacterium
AAAATAATTTATTGAGAGGGGACATTCGGCTTTGGTCGAGTGTCTTTTTTTTTGGTATGTCGAAAATTGATTTTAGGACAATTAGATATTAGGATAATAAGATTTTAGGACAGTAAGACATTATATTAATAGATATTTGAGAGATTATTAATTGAGATTTGAAAAAAGCACACAATTTTAGAGAGTTAATTATTTGGAAAGAATCGATGAGTTTGGTGAAGAAAATATATGTGTTAACTTCTCAATTACCAAATGATGAACGTTTCGGTCTTGTTTCACAAATTAATCGATCTTGTATTTCAATTCCATCCAACATTGCCGAAGGTTCAGGAAGAACTACGGAAAAGGAGTTTTCTCGTTTTTTAGAAATAGCAATGTCATCAAGTTATGAGCTCGAAACACAACTAATTTTAATTTCTGAATTGTATGAAATCAACATTGAAGATGTTCTAATGGATTTAAAAAGTATTCAATTTAAAATCGGAGCCTTCAAAAGAAGGCTTTCCTAAAATCATAAGGTCATAACATCCTAATATTAACCATAAATAAGTAAATAAATAAAAATGAATATAGGTTTAAAAAAGTCAATGATTACCGGCGGCAAGGAGATTAGCGTCGAAACTGGAAAATTGGCAAAACAGGCTGATGGGTCTGTAGTGGTTCGCATGGGCGACACCATGTTATTAGCAACTGTGGTTGCAGCGCCTGACGCGAAAGAAGGTGTAGATTTTTTACCGTTAACAGTGGATTATCGCGAGAAGTATGCGGCAGCAGGAAGATTTCCAGGTGGATTCTTCAGAAGAGAGGCGCGTCCATCTGAAACGGAGATTTTGGTAATGCGCTTGGTGGATCGTGCTTTACGTCCTTTATTTCCAGATGATTATCATGCAGAAGTTCAGGTGATGATTCAATTGATGTCTTATGACGGAGTAAATAATCCAGATGCACTTTGTGGATTGGCAGCTTCATCAGCAATTGCAGTATCGAATATTCCATTTAATGGCCCAATGTCTGAAGTAAGAGTTGGGCGTGTGGATGGTCAATACATCATCAACCCAACAATGGCTGAAATGGCATTGTCTGATATCGACGTGGTTATTGCCGGAACGATGAAAGACATTAACATGTTGGAAGGTGAAATGCAAGAGATTTCTGAAGCTGAATTAGTGGAGGTATTCAAAATTGCTCATGCTGCCATTAAAGAACAATGTCAATTCCAATTGGACTTAGCAGCTGAAATTCCAACGGCTAATCCGAAGAGAGAGTATTCGCATGAGACACACAATGAAGAGGTCAAAGCGAAGGTATACGAACTTGCAATGGATAAGTGCAAGGATGTCGCTCGAATGGGATTAGCAAATAAAGCGAAGAGAACCGAATTGTTTGACGAAATCAAGGCAGAAGTTAAAGCAGCATTTACAGAAGAAGAATTGGCAGAAGTTGGAAAATTTATTTCTCCCTATTTTTCAGAAGTTAAGAAAAAAGCAGTTCGTTGGGTGATGTTGAATGAGCGCAAGCGTTTAGACGGACGTAACTTCGACGAAATTAGACCAATTTGGGCTGAAGTTGATTATTTGCCAATGGTTCATGGTTCCGCTGTATTTACAAGAGGTGAAACGCAATCATTGACAACACTTACATTAGGTGGTAAAATGGACGAGCAATTGATTGACGGAGCGACTTTTGCAGGAACAGAAAAATTCTTGTTGCATTATAACTTTCCTCCTTTCTCTACTGGAGAGGCAAAACCACTTCGTGGAACTTCAAGAAGAGAAATTGGTCACGGAAACTTAGCGTTGAGAGCATTGAAAAATGTACTTCCGGATGACAATCCATACACGATACGTATCGTTTCTGATATTTTAGAATCAAATGGTTCGTCTTCAATGGCAACAGTTTGTGCCGGAACCTTGGCATTAATGGACGGTGGAGTTCAAATCAAAGCACCAGTTTCTGGAATCGCCATGGGATTAGTAGCCGACGAAGGTAAATTTGCAATACTTTCAGATATTTTAGGTGACGAAGACCATCTTGGTGATATGGACTTTAAAGTCACAGGAACCGCAAAAGGAATTACGGCATGTCAAATGGACATCAAAGTAGATGGTTTACCTTACGAAGTCTTAATTCAAGCGTTAGAACAAGCAAAAGCAGGACGTTTACATATTTTAGGTAAAATAACTGAAACAATGCCTGCGCCGAGAGCATCCTTGAAACCGCAAACGCCAAGAATTGAAGCGTTTAACGTTCCGAATGAAATGATTGGAGCTATAATCGGACCTGGTGGAAAAATCATTCAAGGTTTACAAAAAGAAACGCATACAACGATTACAATTGAAGAGTTACCTACTGGTGAAGGTCGCGTTCAAATTTTATCGAACAATGGTGATGACATGAATGAAGCAATTCGCAAAATTCGTTTAATCGCGTTTCCTCCGACAGTTGAAGAAGGTGCAACATATACAGGTAAAGTGAAATCCGTAAAAGATTTTGGCTGTTTTGTTGAAATTTTACCTGGAACGGATGGTTTGATTCATATTTCAGAATTCAACTGGGATAAGGTTGCAAAAATGGAAGATGTGGTTAAGGAAGGTGATGTTCTTGATTTCAAGGTTGTTGGAAAAGATCCAAAAACGAAAAAGTGGAAACTTTCAAGAAAAGTTCTTTTGCCAAAGCCTGAGCGTCAACCAGAGGCGCCTCAAGCGTAATTAACAACTTGAAATAAGTTATAAACAAAGGCGGCTTCGGTCGCCTTTTTTAGTTTCTAGTTTATACCCGATTTACAATGAATGGTTATTTTTGAGGAAAAATTTAAAATGCGAACACTTATTTCCTTAATTTTAATCCTATCGATGGGTTATTTTTCATTAGCCCAAACCTTTGAGTCATTTAATTTTTCAGGAGCCTTGAATGCCAATGGTTGGACCACTCATAGTGGGATAGCTGGCCAATTTCAAGCTCTAACGACACTTTCTGATTGTCAAAATAACCTTTATCTTCAAGGTTTAGATCCAGCAATTGGAAATCGCACAACCTTTACTGCGGGTAATACTGAGGACGTTAACAAAGCGATCACCGGACTATCAGGTATTGGTTATTATTCCTTTTTATTGAAGGTTTCAAATACAACAGGATTATCAACAACAGGAGAGTATTTTACTGGTTTTGGTGGTACTGCAGGTGCTACAGTTACTGTTTTTGCTCCCAGAGTTTTTGTTAAGGCAGGAGTAACGCCAAATACCTTTTCTTTAGGTATTCAAAATACAACGGGAGGAACTCCTACCCCGACTCCTACATATTCAAGTGAATATCCAATAGGAACTACTGTTTTGGTCGTTATTAAACTTGATGCGACAACCTCTCCTATTCAAGCGTCACTATTTATTAATCCAACAGCAGGGGCATCTGAGCCTGTAGCTACTGTTGCGAATTCAGCAGGAACCAATCCTTTTGCCAATTTCGCTTCTATTTTTTTGCGTCAAGCAGGAACGTCAACTTCAGGTACGGGAAATCTTCAAATTGATGAGATAAGGGTTGGTTCAACATGGGAATCAGTAACCCCCGCATGTCAACAAATTTTAACTTGGTACCCTGATGCCGATGCCGATGGTTTTGGAGCTGCTTCACCTATTTTACAATCTTGTTGTCAACCAGCAGGTTACGTAGCGAATAATAATGATTGTGACGATAATAATGCATCTATCAACCCGAATTCTCTATGGTACGGTGATGTTGATGGAGACTCTTATGGTAATTTTAATGCAACATTTACAGGTTGTGTTCCACCCATAGGGTTTGTATTGAATTCTACAGATTGTGATGATTCGAACCCTGCTGTAAATTCACTAGCAACTTATTACCAAGACTTAGATCAAGACGGTTTTGGTAATTCATCGGTTTCTATTTCTAATTGTGGTCAACCGACGGGATATGTTTCAAATAATACGGATTGCGATGATTCAAATGCAATAGTAAATACAAATGCTTCAGAAATTGCAGACAATATTGACAACGATTGTGATGGATTAATCGACGAAGGTTTTGCTGTTCTAACGTGGTATTTAGATACTGATCAAGATGGTTTTGGGGGAACTGATTCTATTCAATCGATTTTATCTCCTGGTCCTAATTATATTTTGCAAGATGGGGACTGTGAAGATGCAAATGCAACAATCAATCCTAATGCACAAGAAACGTGTGACGGAATTGACAATAATTGTGATGGTTTTATTGACAACGGTTTAACTTTTATAACTTATTATGCTGATGTTGATGGGGATACTTATGGAAACATAAATGACTCCATTGTTGCTTGCTCTCAACCATCTGGTTATGTTTTAAACAACACGGATTGTGATGATACTAATTCGGCAATTAATCCCGGAGCTACAGATATTCCAATTAATGGTATAGATGAGGATTGTAACGGAGCTGACGCACCACTTTTACCTGTAAATCTTGGTATGTATACTTTCACAGGTACAACCGATTGCGCAACACAAGACAACGCTGTTTCTACGCAACCTCAAGGAGCGAATTTTTCATTGTTTAATGGTGCCGGAACTAATTGTGCAGCGGGTGGAGGAGTGTTTAATCGTTCGGGATGGAATGGTCTTAACAATGTTGATTTAACACAGTATAACGAATTTACAGTGGTCGCTGAGAACTGTAAGAAATTAAATTTGGATCGTGTGGCTTTTAAATTCAGGCCTAGTGCCTCTGCTGGATCTCCAATATGGCATTTGCGTTCAAGTGTAGATAATTTTGCATTGGATCTTGATTTTGGTACAGGCGTAAATGTTAATAATGCCTACCTAGATGATACAGTTTTCTTGGTAAATCATACTAATTTAGATCAAGTTACTTTTCGATTTTACATTACTGAGATGCTCGGTACTACCACAACATGGCGTATGGATGATGTATCATTATTTGGTAATATAATTTCAGTGACACCTCAACTTTATTACGCTGATCTAGATGGAGATGGTTATGGAGATGTAGCAAATGACACACTAACTTGTACGGCTCCAACAGGTTTTATTCTCGATAATTCAGATTGTGATGATCAAAATGCATCGGTTAACCCAATAACAGTTTGGTATTTTGATGCCGACAATGATTTGATTGGTGATTCAACTATTTCTTTTACAGGTTGTGTACCTCCTCCAACTGATTATGTTTTGATAGCTGGGGATTGTGATGACTCCAATCCCCAAATTTCTGGTCCTGTATTGTATTATGCCGATGTTGATGGTGATTTGTTCGGTGATAATTCAACCGCTCAAACCTTATGTCAAAATCCAGGTGTTGGTTATGTTACCGTTGTTGGCGATTGCAATGATTCGGATCCTTTGATTAATCCAAACGCAATTGAAATTTGTGATGGAATTGATAATGACTGTGATGGTTTGGCTGATGATGGACTTGTATTCGCTATGTATTATGTGGATGCAGATGGTGATGGATTTGGTGACGAAGCAACTGGTGTTGAATCTTGTTCTCAACCACAAAATACGATAACTGTTGGTGGGGATTGTGATGATGCAAACGACCAAATTTATCCAGGTGCGACTGAGATTTGTGATGCTGTTGATAATGATTGTGATGGCAGTACTGATGAAGGATTAAACTTTATTACTTATTACACAGACGCTGATAATGATGGCTTTGGAACTGGTTCAACCGGATTGAGTTTCTGTGAAATCCCAGGTCCAGGATTCAGCACGAACAACCAAGATTGCGATGATACAAATGGTCAAATTAATCCAGACGCCACTGAAATTCTAGATAACGGAATCGACGAGAATTGCGATGGTGTTGATGGAATTCTCAATGTTTCTGAACTTTCACAAGGGGAAATTGAGTTATTACCAAATCCTACAACTGATTTTGTACTAATTAATTGTAAGGAGATAGAGTCAATTGGTCGCTTGAAAATTCAAGAATTAAATGGAAAGGTTTTAATTTCACAACTATTGAATTTCCAAGAGCCAATAAAGATAGATGTTCAGCAACTTGCTTCAGGTGTATATTTAGTTGAACTTGCTACACCTAAAGGTTCTATGACTAAAAGATTAGTAAAAAATTAGAGACTAAGAATTTTTTGATTTAGCTGCTGGGTAGGAAGTCCCATGACATTTGTGTAAGATCCATTAATGCTTTCTACACCGATTAGGCCAATCCAATCTTGTATACCATAAGCACCAGCTTTGTCATATGGGTGGTAGTTGTCTACGTAATGACTTATCTCTTCTTTAGAAAGCTTTTTAAATTTAACGTGAGTAGTTTCACTAAATGGTAAGATTTTATCTCGATGCATTAATACTACTCCGGTGATAACTTGATGTTCATTTCCAGAGAGCATTGATAAATATTTAAGAGCCTCTTCACGATCTTTAGGTTTTCCTAAAATGGTACCATTGTATAAGACTATTGTGTCTGCACAGATGAGTAAAGTTTCTTCATTCGTTTGTGAAAGAAGATGTAAAGCCTTCTTTTTTGCGAGGTCGGCAGCTACTTCTTCTATGGGAATATTTACATCAATGATTTCGTCCATAGTTGGAATAAGTACTTCAAAATTATATCCGAGTTCTTTTAGAAGATTTTGACGTCGAGGTGATGCCGAACCAAGTACTATTTTCATCAGATATAAACGCTAAAGAGTGAACTAAGGCCAATCAACATCGAAAGTTTTAAAAATAGGTGGATAAAACGTATTTTCATATTTTTTCTAAATAGGTAACTAATCAATAGTAAGCCATTAAGAATAGCTGCTACACATAAAAAATAAATTTCATATCCATTCATTGGTTGTTCATTCAGTCGAAAGAAAATAATACCTAAGATTGTTGATAACTGTATAAAGCCTAAAGCTAGGAGAACAGCCGCCCTCACTCCAATTTTCATAGCAAGTGATTTTACTTGTATTAATTTATCTCCTTCAATATCTTCGGCGTCTTTAACTATTTCTCTTCCAATATTTTGAATTCCTGCACAAATCGCTAATAGAAGTATAAAGTTAACATTCAAGATATGTGACCATGTCTCTTCGTGATAAGGTGAGTAGGGTAAGTCTGATTCATTGAGAACGGAAAAAAACCATACTGATAACATAGGAACTAATGCAGTAAGAATACCTATCATACCATTTCCGAGCAATAATTTCTTTTTGAAATAGGTACTGTAGAACCATAGCATATTGATTGATAATAAATGCACAAAGGCAAAAATTAGTGTATTATATTTATAAGATAAATAAACGCCAATCGCAAATGCTAAGGAGTTAAAGGTCCAATGTAATATTATAACCCATCGTTTTTTAATATACTTCGAAACAATTAAACGATCGGGTTTATTAACCCGGTCTGCTTTAATATCAAAATAATCATTTATCATATTTCCAGCAGCAGCGATAAATAGAGTAGAGGCAATCAATAGGCCATAGTGCAACGGATTAAAAATTACTTTTTGGTAATTGTGCATGATTAATAAGTAATCAGCAATACCAATCATTGTTATGGTAATGATTAGCAAATTCAAAATACGAATAAGCCTTAAGAAATTCATCAATTGATTACTTTATATATGGTTCGACGATTGGCTTGATGAGCTTTTTCTTTCTCTTTCTCAATTTTAATTTTTTCAATATCATTATCTGAATAAATGGGTTGTGTAGCACCATATCCTTTGTAGCTAAGTCTTTCAGCCGGTACTCCTTTGTTGATTAAATAATCATGCACTGCTTTAGCTCTTTCCATTGAAAGTTTTATGTTATCTGAGGGATTTCCTCTAGAATCCGTGTGGCCACCTAATTCAATTTTAAGTGCTTTGTTTTGTAATAAATAGTTTGCAAATTCATTTAATTCGATTTTTGATTCCTCACGAAGTGAGGATTTGTTTAAATCAAAAAAGACATTTGCTAACACATTTTCTTTCTTACTGGTTAATGGATTTAATGGAATATTAAGGTGATAAGATTGCTGATCTTCAGGTAACTTCATGTCAAAATGTAAGGAATAAGGGAAATAACCAGGATATGTCACTTGAATTGCATAGGAATTATCAATGGGTAATGCAACAGTAAATGTTCCATCGACTGCATCTGCATCAGAAATAATTACAGTTTTTCCTGTAGTTAAATCACGTAATTCAAAGTGGCCAGGTAAGGGGGATGTGCTTTTTTCGTCAAAAACAAATCCATCAAAGTAAAAGGTTTTAGTGGGTTGTAATTCTGCAGGCAGCTCAAAATAGTACAAATCAAGGTTCCCATATCCACCACTTCTGTCTGAGGCGAAAAATGCTAATTCACCTGTTGGAGAAACCATCAAGGAATTTTCGTCAAAGAGTGTATTTATGGGGTATCCAAGATTTTCGGGTTTTGACCAATTTCCATTGGCATCAAGTCGCGTGACATAAAGGTCAGAACCTCCCATTCCAATGTGTCCACGTGAAGCAAAATAGAGCGTTTTTCCGTCAGGATGAATGTGTACTGACTCTTCTGCCTGAGGGGTATTGATATGATTAGGCATAGGCTTGGCTTCCCCCCATGTACCATCATTTTGTAAATAGGAAACATAGATGTCAGAATTCCTTTTTCCATCTTTTCCACGGACACCTCGTATGAAATAAAGCGTTTTTCCATCAGCAGAGAGAGAAGGTTGTGTTTCCCAATTTGATGAATTTATTTTACCTGGAAGGTTAATTGGATCTGACCATCGCCCTCCAATTTTCTTGGTGTAAAATAAATCGCAACTTCCTTTACCCTTTCGGTTAGGACCATAATATTGTCCTGATGCATCAGAGCAAGCTACAAAAATTAATCCTTTTCCATCTGGAGCAATACTTGGCGCCCCTTCATTGTTTTCAGTATTTATGTTTCGAGGTAGAGCTATTGATTTTGTCCATTCTTTCTCCACAAAATTCGAATAAAAAAAATCTTCTTGTTCATCTGATCTATCTCGTTTATCTCCACCTGAAACAGGAAGTAAGCGTGTAAACAATAGGGTTTTTCCGTCAACTGTTAGAGTTGGAAAATATTCCGAATAGGATGTATTAATTCCTGGGCCGATATTAATTGGATTAAATGGTTTAGGGTTTTGAATAGCATGTTTTGCAAATTTCGCACTCGCTTGTATTTTGTATGCTGAACCTAACCATTCCTCGGGTGCTTCTGGGTTTTTTAAGAAAACTTCGATGTTGTTTAACGCGTTGTCGTAATCTCCAATGGCAATTTGAAGAGATGCAAGGTCATAATTGGTGGCACTAATTAAACTATGCCTCGGATTTATTTTCAGTGCCTTCGTGTAATGTATAATAGCTTCATTGTAATTTCGCTGAGCTTCGTGATATCTTGCCTTAAGCAAATGCGCCTCAACAAAATTAGGATCTTTATCCAAAGACTTAACGAGTAGGGAAAGACCACTTTCGTAGTCTGGTAAATTTGTGTTTGGATTGATGGCATTTGGGGCTTGTCTTGCCTTTTCGTATAATTTAACTGCTTTTTTGCTCTTCGTGCTGTAGGTAAATTGACTAAAGCCATCTATACTGTTAATCAGAAAAAAGACGAATAATAAAAAGAATCGAATAGTTGCCATCAAGGTATGTTCATGTACTTATGTGTTTGTAACGAAATTTTCCATTTAGGGTTACTTTTTACATAAGTTACAATCCAATCGGTATTTCTTTCGAGATTACTCCACTCAGGTTGAAGATATAGTTGACAATTTGTTGTCAATTGTTTAGCATGTTCTTCGGCCCATTCGAAGTCGCTTTTGTGGTTAATAATAACTTTAAGTTCTTGTGCCTTCTCATAGGCTTCCTTGCAGGGCAACTTGAATTTTTTTGGAGAAAAGCAGTACCAATCAACTTCACCATTTAATGGATAGCATCCTGACGTTTCTATGGCTAAATAGATATTTTTTTTACGCAAGTTCATGGATAGGCTAGAAAGATCATGCATGGCAGGTTCACCTCCTGTAATTACTACAAATTGGGTAGCGGATTGTTCAGCATAATTACTGAGTTCCACAACAGAAATCTTTGGATGAGCCAA
>JBIJBD010000140.1:0-5966 GCA_044345395.1 Crocinitomicaceae bacterium
TCACACCATACACAACCAATATCGCAACCTCCAAGTCTTATAAAGTAAGCACTTCTTCCGGTATGAAATCCTTCTCCTTGCACTGTGTGAAAATGTTCCATTACGGGTAAAAAATCCATAGATTTCTTGTTTAGATTTCAATTGATCAAAGGTACACAATCTGTTTTAAAGTGTTGAAAAGTTTAGAATTTCAGATTGCACTTAATTTATATATTTGTTTAAATAATCATTTATGAAAACTATTCTTACATCATTCGTTATTATTTTTTCATTTTCTTTGACGCTGGCGCAGCAAATTGGAAACTCAGATATGGAGCTCTGGGATAATGTTGGAGTATCTACTGAAGAACCTGCAAACTGGAACAGTTTTAAATCTGCACAAGGTGGTTTTACGTCTTTTGCCTCACAGCAAATTCAACGATCGACATCTATTAGAATAGGTGCTAGTGGTCAGTATTGTGCTAGGGTTTGGGCAAAATCTACGCTCGGAATTGTCGCAAATGGAAATATGACACTCGGTAGAATTAATATGGGGAGCACTACAGCAAATGACCCTAACAATTATAATATTTCGTTAACTGCAGACGCCAATTTTTCAGAGGCATTGACCGGAAGTCCTGATTCTTTGGTATTTTGGGTGAAATATACTGCAGCGAATGCCACAGATTCTGCGCGTGTTCATGCAGTTTTGCATGATGCGTATGATTTACGCGATCCAATTGATGCAAATTCTGCTTCACATGTAGTGGCTAGGGCAGAACGAAATTATCTTCGAACAAGTGGTTCTTGGGTTCGAATTTCAGTTCCTTTTGTATATTATGGTCCAGCGACAAATCCTGCATTTTTATTAGTGACTTTTACAACTAATAAAACGCCAGGCGGAGGAACAGCCAACGATGAAATTCTTGTTGATGATATAGAATTAATTTATAATTCAGGCACAACCAATCAACAAATGACTGCCAATGACGATGCTGCTTCAACAAATCAAAATAACGCGGTTACGATAAGTGTTTTAGCAAATGATATTGATCCTGAGAATAATATCTCAGTTTCAACAGTTACAATTGTTCAACAAGCTCAAAATGGAGTAGCTACTGCCAACCAAGATGGAACAATTACCTATACGCCAAACACCAGTTTCTTTGGTGCTGATAATTTCAACTACCAAGTATGTGATGGTGATTCACCTGCAACATGTGATCAAGCAAATGTTACACTCGTAATTAATCAAACTTCTGGAATTGAAGAAGAATCAATGCAATCCTATATTTCCTATAACAATGGTTTAATTCTGAAAAACATTTTTGGGAAACTGACTATTTACCATGTAGATGGAACACTTTTGAAAGAAATAGAGGCTGCAAATGCGAACCAAGTAAAATTAAAGAGTGGAATATATTTTATTCATTCCCCTAATTCTAAGAAATCATTTAAAGTAATGGCCTATTAAGAAATGCGGGGCCTATTCATTTTTTTTAGTTTTATTTCCTTCCTAGCTTTTGGTCAAAGTGGATCAATAGAGGGAATTGTGCGTAATGAAAAAGGCGAACCCTTACCTGGTGCTTCTGTCATTTACAGAAAGGATGTCACGATAGGAGCAAACACAGACGCTAATGGTTTCTATCAACTATCTGTTCCATCAGGATTATGTCGATTAATAGTTAGGTTTACCGGAATGCAAACCGATACCTTATCGGTAAATGTTGTCGCCAATCAAACCCAAAAATTAAACATTACACTAAAAGGTTTTGTAAAAGACTTAAAACAAGTCGACTTACGGGTGGGGAAATTCGATAAACCTTTAGAGGAACAAACGGTTACCATGTTGGTATTACGTCCCGAGCTGATTGAGAATAAAAATACAAGAAGTATTGAAACAGCCTTAGATCAAACTCCAGGACTTAATATTTTAGATGGTGAACCGCAAATAAGGGGAGGTAGTGGCTTCACTTTTGGTGTCGGCTCCAAGGTGGCTGTTATTGTGGACGATATGCCGATGCTTTCCGGAGATGCCGGTAGACCAGAGTGGGGGTTCATTCCAGTTGAAAATATTTCGCAAGTAGAGGTTATAAAAGGTGCTGCGTCGGTTTTATCTGGTAGTTCTGCGTTAAGTGGTTCTGTTCATATTCGGACGGCTTACCCGACCTCAAAACCAATGACTAAAATAGTTGCGTATTCGGGAGCGTATTCTCCTCCATCTGTTGATGGTGCGAAATGGTGGCAGAGTTATCCAGGTATTCACGGGCTCAATTTTTTACATTCAAAGGCTTATGGTAATTTGGATGTAGTAATTGGTGGAAATTTGAATATGGATCATGGTTATATCGGTCCTCCAATTACCGATTCAATTGTAGCAACTGTTTTTCCTGATACAATTACAAATTTCACGGAACAAGAAATGGTATCAAAAAGAGGAAGGATAAATTTTAACTTACGTTATCGCTCAAAAAAAATAAGTGGCTTGAATTATGGCCTCAATGGCAATTTCATGCTACAACATACCAATATGCCATTGGCTTGGTTAAATGATTCTACAGGACTTTACCGTGCATATCCAGGTGCTGTTTTTATGCAAGATCAGGTGATTTTTAATGTAGATCCATTTGTTCAACTACTAACTCAGACTGATGGAAAGCATTATTTTAGAACACGCATATTACATGTCGACAATCAAATGAGCGCTAATCAGTCTAACCGATCAACGACCTATTATGGAGATTATATGTTTCAACGAAGTTATCCTGAATTAAAAAATCTAGATTTCGTAGGCGGGATAACCTCAACTTTTACAAATTCATTTGCCAATATTTATGTTGGATCGGGATCCCCAATTAACCAACTTCTTAATGTTTCGGCATACGCTCAATTAGAAAGTAAGTACAATAAATCATTGAATATGTCTGCCGGCAGTCGATTGGAATATTTTCAACTTAATGACTCCATAACCGCGACTAAACCAATATTTCGAGCAGGGGCTAATTTAAAGTTATACCAAGAGACTTACCTCAGAGGTTCTTACGGCCAAGGTTTTAGATTTCCTACAATCACGGAAAGATTCATTAAAACTGGGGTAGGAAATTTTGGGGTTTTCCCGAATCCAAATTTAAAGCCTGAAAGTTCATGGAATGCTGAAATTGGAATTAAACAAGGTTTAAAACTTGGTGGCGTTATGGGATATTTAGATATCGCAGCTTTTTGGCAAGAATATCAAAACACCATAGAATATATGTTTGGAATTTGGCGCACTTTTACGGGAGATCCACAAACGCTGGGAAAGAGTGCAGGTTTTATGTTTTTAAATACGGGTGAATCTCGCGTTACAGGTATTGATGCTTCTTTCGCCGGGCAAGCGAAGTTTTCTAAGAAATCTTCTATGACATTTTTATTAGGATACAATTATATTGTTCCAAAGACATTATCACCGGATTACGTCTATGCCACGGATTCCTTGAATAGAGTTTTTACGTATAATTCCACGTCATTAGATAATTCAAAAGGAATTTTGAAATATAGATTTTTACACAATGTAAAATTAGATGCTGAATATACGTATAACGAAAAGTTCTCCATTGGAGCAAGTGCCAAGTATTTTTCCAAAATTGTGAATATGGATGCAATTATCAAAGATTTCGAGGAACTCACCACTGATACAACCTCGGACATCGGAAATTGGCTTCAAGATTTGCGTTATATGGATTATTTTAATTCTCATCGCTTCGGAAATTGGATTTTTGATTTAAGGATTTCATATAACCTATCAGAGAATCACAAAATTGCATGTATTGGTAGTAATATATTGAATAGGTCGTATTCACTCAGGCCATTGAAAATTGAGGCACCACGACAATTGATGGTCCAATACACCTATAAATTACCTGTTAAGAAATAACCGCATTTAACAGGTGAATTCTTAATAAGTTTTGCGCGCTTAACACGGTCATTTGTATGTTCCGTTCCCTATTATCCCCGAACCGAAATTTTTTAACATATGTGCCATGAATTGAGGATAAACCAATCCAAACAAGTCCAACGGGTTTTTCTTCACTTCCACCATCAGGACCAGCTATTCCTGTAGTTGACAAACAGTAATCTACTCCTAGTTTTTTCCTACCAGCTTCAGCCATTTCCATGGCAGTCTGTTCACTGACCGCACCAAATTTATCCAAGGTTTTAGGATCAACCCCAGCAAGTTTAACCTTTAGTTCATTGCTGTACGTTAAAATGCTTCCCATGTAAAAAGCAGATGAACCCGGAACAGAGCTTAATTGACTTGCTAATAAACCCGATGTGCATGATTCCACGGTACCTACTGTTTTCGCTTGATTAATAAGTAATCGCGCGACTACACGTTGAATCGTATCCTCATCAAAACCAATTAAATAATTTGGAATCAGCTGATTTAGATTATCTAAGTAGTTATTAATCAAAAAACTATCTCGTTTTCCTTTGAAAGAGGTAATTCTTAGTTTTACAATACCTGGCGATGGTAGGTAAGCAAGACTTAACTTGTTATTCTTTAGCGAATCTTCCCATTCTTTTAATTCTTCTGCCAAAAATGATTCCCCTAATCCCTGTGTAATAGCTGTTCGGTGATAAATTGAGTTTAGCTGAAATCGCTCTTGAAACCGTGGAATAACCTCTTCGTTAACAATTCCTTTCATTTCATAAGGAACGCCGGGCAAACTAATATAAATGAGTTCATTTTTTTCAAACCACATGCCGGCAGCTGTTCCATAATTATTGGTGAGAATTGTGCAATCTATTGGTAACGCTGCTTGATTATTGTTCGACGCTAGCATTGGTCGATTACGCGCTTTGAAGAAAGCCTGAATCTTCTCCAAAGTCGGTTGATGAATTTCGAGTTTAGTATTAAAATAGGTACACAAGGTATGTTTGGTAATATCGTCTTTAGTTGGTCCCAGTCCTCCTGTGATAAAGACCGCATGAACACCATCTGATACTGCATCTAATGCACTCATAATTTCACGTGCATTGTCGGCAATTGATGAGCTTTTAACGACGTGTGCACCTATTAAACTAAGTGTTTCTCCAAGCCAAGAGGCATTCGTATTGACAGTTTGACCAATTAAAAGCTCATCGCCAATACAAATAATTTCTACCCTCATTTTTTTGTAAATTTTGCAATGGATTCAATGTGACCAGTGTGGGGAAATTGATCGACTAAACTAATTTTTTCAAGAGAATATCCGGCATCGAGTAGAGTAGAAGCATCTCTTGCTTGAGTTGATGGATTACATGAAATATAGACGATAGTTTTGGCACCTAAGTCTACCACTTTTTGTAAAGTTTTGGGAGCTATCCCTGCCCTCGGAGGATCGAGCATTATTCCTGCAATTTTACCTTGGAATTCAGGGTGACTTTTAAGAAATTTTCCAACGTCTTCAGCAAAAAAGTCGATATTCCTTAACTTATTTCTGAGCGCATTGGCTTTTGCATCTTGAATTGCTTCTGACACGATATCTACTCCAATTACTTTCACGTCCTGATTGCGCTGTCTCATGAGTTGGCCTATGGTTCCTGTTCCACAAAAAAGATCCATCATTACATCTTCTTTTTCATAGGTAGACTCAAATAGATAGTCAATTGCCTTTTCGTATAGTTTTTCTGCACATTCAGGGTTTGTTTGAAAAAAGCTTTCCATACTAATTTGAAAGTTCAGACCAGAAAGAATTTCATCAATTGTTCGGTCCCCAAAAACTTGGTTATTTTCTCCGTTTTCAATTTTTGCACGATCAGCAACATTGTCATTGATTGTATGCTGGAGACCAGCAATACGTGTACCGAAAATGGATTTTAAGAAATCACTAAATGCATGAATATCGAATTTCTCAATTCCTTCAGAGGAGGTAACCAAATTAACCAAGAGTTTATTGCTTTTAAAAGATTTACGAACCACCAGGTGTCTGAAAAAACCCGTTTTTTTGGGTGGGTGCCACGCTGGA